>PFFU01000034.1:18598-23855 GCA_002783345.1 Candidatus Aquicultor secundus | reverse complement strand
ACGATAGCCTTCTTGCCCTCTTTGATAGCGGACGACTTGACTATCGTTCGTATTGCCTTGGCAATCCGACCCTGCTTGCCAATTACTTTGCCGATGTCATCGGGCGCAACATGCAACTGCAAGATAATTGATTTCTCGCCTTCAACGACAGTAACGTTCACTTTGTCCGGCTCGTCCACAACAGCTTTAGCCAGCAGCTCTAACAGCTCTTTCACTAGGATACCCCCTGCATGCTACTACTTATCTACCCAAGAACACCAGCGATTTTTAGTAAATTTTTAACCTGCTCGGTCGGCTGCGCACCATTTTTTAACCACGCAGAGGCCTTTTCGTTATCGATTTCGATAGTCGAAGGGTCGGTCTGAGGATTATATCTACCTATGATCTCGATGAACCTGCCATCCCTCGGCGCCCTTGAATCTGCTACTACAACCCTGTAATGAGGATTTTTCTTGCCACCTACACGAGAAAGACGAATTTTTACCGCCAAATTGTCACCTCCTTTGCTATTGCCATAAACAACTATCTTTAAACCTGGTAAAAGCAGGTTCAGCTGCTCGTATTACCCAACCGGTCTATCTTATCCAAAGAACGGGAACCCGCCGCCGAAGCCGCCTTTGGGCATTTTCATTTTGCCCTGCATGCTCCCAAACTGCTTAAGCATTTTCTTTGTTTGGTTGAACTGCTTAAGCAACTGGTTTACCTCATGCGTATCGGTACCGCTTCCCCTTGCGATGCGCTCGCGCCGGCTTCCATTGATAAGGTTAGGGTTGCGGCGCTCGTCGCTTGTCATCGACTGGATGATCGCCTTTATCCTGGCCATATCTTTATCGCTTACCTGGATATCCTTCGGCAGCTTTCCCATACCAGGGATCATCTTGATAAGCTGGTTGATCGGGCCCATCTGCTGCATCTGCTCCATCTGCCCGAGGAAGTCCTCGAACGTGAATTCGGCCTTGCGCAGCTTCTCTTCCATCTCGCGGGCCTTTTTCTCATCGACCGTGGCCTGTGCCCTTTCGATGAGGGTAAGGATATCGCCCATACCAAGGATTCGGGAGGCCATGCGGTCTGGATGGAACGGCTCGAGGCTGTCCATTTTCTCGCCGACGCTGACGAGTTTGATCGGCTTTCCGGTTACCGCTTTGACGGAGAGGGCGGCGCCACCGCGCGCATCGCCGTCGAGCTTGGTCATAACGATACCGTCGAAATCGAGCTTCTCGCGGAACGATTGCGCTACGTTAACGGCATCCTGGCCGGTCATGGCATCCACAACGAGCAGAATCTGATGGGGCTTAAGTTCGGCCTTGATCTCCTCGAGTTCGTGCATCATCTGTTCATCGATATGCAGGCGGCCCGCGGTATCTATTATAACTATGTCCGACCCGTTCTGGTTGGCGGCCTTAATGCCGGCGCGTGCAATCGTGAGCGGCGGCGTCTTTGGATCGTCGCTGTAGAACGGGATATTATTCTCGTCTGCTAAGGTCTTTAACTGGTCGATAGCGGCCGGGCGATACACATCGGCACCGATAAGAAACGGCCTTCTACCGGTCGACCTCAGGTGGTGCGCTAGTTTTGCCGCAGTCGTCGTTTTACCCGAGCCCTGCAGGCCCACCAGCATGATTACTGTCGGCGGCCTGGGGGCAAAGCTGAGCTTGCTCTCAGTAGAGCCCATAAGCGCGGTGAGCTCTTCGTTGACGATCTTGATAACCTGCTGCGCCGGGGTCAGGCTCTCAAGCACCTCGACACCGATGGAGCGCTCTTTGACTTTAGCGATAAAGTCTTTGACCACTTTGTAGTTGACATCGGCTTCCAGCAATGCAAGGCGGACCTCGCGCATGGCGACGTCGACGTCTTTCTCGGTAAGCTTACCGCGTGATTTTAATTTGCTAAATATATCTTGTAGCCTGCTTGACAGGTTATCGAACACTATTCTTCACTACTTTTTACATAATAAAATTTGACTGGGAATATATTCCCAGCCTTGTAAATATTATACCAGGTAATCTATACTGTCAAGCTGCGCCAGGCCGCAGTTTGCGGGCAAATTAAGCAGGTCTAGCGCTGCTAGCTGTTGGAATCGACGGGTTCCTCGGCCGTATCCTCAGGAGGCGCATCTGTCAGTTCTTCGATAACCGGGCTCGGGCTTGCTCCCTTTGCAGCCCTCAAGTTTAGGTATGTGGCGACCGTGACGAGCGATACTATGATGGATGTCGCAATATGGATGAAGGTCATCGCGGGCCAGAAAAAGAGGTTGCCGCTCTGAATGTCGGGCGTTACAAGCGGTGGGACAAGCCCGATAAACATGGTGAGCAGTACCGTAAAGAAGTAACCGTGCACCAAGTACCTGCTGCGAAGCAGGACGTCGCGGATGCGGCGTGTTCTGTCGACAACGACGACCGGCGAAACAAGCGAGAACCATACCGCAAAGAGAAACGCCGGGATTACGAAGAGAAAACCGATAAAGTTAAGGGACAGGGCCGCGTACGCCAGGACCAGGCTTCCGTACATGATCAATTGCGCTACGAAGTTTGCGGCCAGAACCCTTGGATAAATACTTGTTGTTTTGTACGCCATTTCAAAGAACTTAGCCGTCCAGCCTCCTATTTCGGATAGAGCGATGAGCGCTACAAAGCCCTCAAGCCAGACGTTGGCGACGAAGAATACGAGCAGGTCGATAAACACGCTGTAGTTAAAACTAAAGGGCTTTCCATCCGGTCCCATCATGGCCACCGTAGGAAGATGCAGTAATGCTGCCGAGACGAGGCTGATAATATCGGCGATACCGACCGATAGGATGCCTGCGGCAATAATCATTAGCCAGCGGCGATCGAAGAGTTTATAGGCGTCTATGATAATTCGAAGAAACAAGCCATTCACCGCGATATTTTAGAAATAATATTTCCTGGTATGAGTATGAGATGATTATAGCGCAATTTGGGATGGGTTTGGGATGGGCGTATAGAGCAAAAAGAAACGGCGGTCGGGCGACCACCGTTTCTTGGGATGTGAGCGTCTATCTAACTGATGAAACCGTATCGTAAAAATAATTTCTTAGAATAATGTCCTAAATTAAATCTTTAAGCGCATCGGCTGCGCCGTCGTAGCCGCGCTCGAGCGACTTTGCGAATGCCTCGGCCGCCCGCTTGCGATCGTTAAGCTGGATGTATGAGTACCCGACCCAATAATGGGCGTACGCGTTGTCGTGATCGAGCCCGGCTGCCAGCTCGTGCTCTTTTATCGCTTCTTTAAACATCTCCTGCTCGAGGAAGCAAGAGCCGAGATTGTAGTGCGCGTTTGCGTTCATCGGGTCGAACTCGATGATGCTGTTATACTGGTCGGACGCTTCCTTAAGCTGGCCGCGATCGAATAGTATCGACGCTAAACCGAAGCGGGCTTTTGACATCGCCGGGTTAAGTTGAATCGCCTTATTAAAGTATTTTGTGGCCTTGTCGTAGTCATAGCGCTCAAGGTAAATACGGCCGATTAAAAACCACCCATCCCAATTGTCCCTATCGATAAAGATGGCTTGTTTAAGGTTCTTTAAGGCCTTATTGAACTGCTTGAGGTTATAGTGAATGACGCCGAGCGCGTAGTAGTTTAACCCGTTCTCGGGGTCGTTTTGGACGGATTGTTCTATCTCGTCTTTTGCCTGGTGGAAATCACCGTGCGTGACGAATTCCTGTGCTTTTATCTGGTGCTGGTTGAGTTTTTGCGCACCGGGGATTTGGTCGCGCCGCTTGCGAATCGCAATGCTTAAGATAATTATCATCCCAAGCGCAAAAAGAAAGCCAAGTTTCATGTCCGGTCCTCCAAGTAATGCTTTAATAATTACTGTTAATTACTGATGCTACCGCTTAATGTGGTTTTAAGTGCGGTAGCATCGTTAATGGTAATTATCGGACTGAACTCTGCTTTCTTTAATTGTTTAGGCGGTGGGATAGTAGTTATTCTCCGACAAGGGCTTTGACGAACTCATCGGGTTTAAACTGCTGGAGGTCGTCCATACCCTCGCCTACACCGACATAGCGGACGGGGATATTTAATTCCTCTTGGATAGCCAGGATGATACCGCCTTTGGCTGTGCCGTCGAGTTTTGTCAGGACGATGCCGTCGATCTTAAGGGCCTCATCGAAGAGACGGGCCTGAGCGATACCGTTTTGGCCGGTGGTTGCGTCAATTACCAGCAGTGTCTCAAGCTCGGCGTCTCCTTTTTCGCGCTCGGCTATGCGCTTGATCTTTTTCAGCTCTTCCATTAAGTTGACGTAGGTGTGGAGCCTGCCTGCGGTATCGATTAAAAGAATCTCGGTTCGCCTGGCGCTGGCCGCGTGAATTGCATCGTAGACGACGGCGGCCGGGTCGGCGCCGCGCTCGTGCTTTACTATATCTACTTTCAGACGTTTAGCCCATATGTCGAGCTGCTCGACCGCAGCGGCCCTAAAGGTGTCTGCGGCACCGAGAAGCACCGACTTACCGGACTTTGTAAAACTCCTGGCAAGCTTGGCGATAGTCGTGGTTTTGCCGGTACCGTTGACGCCGACGATTAGGTAAATTATGCGATCGGCGTGGTCGTGTTCGGTTTGCGGGGCGTTCTGTTGCAGGATGTAAACAAGCTCATCCTTAAGGAGGTCTAGTATCAGGTTGGGGTCTTTTATCCGATCGCGGTCGACCCTATCGCGCAGGTTATCGATAATGTGCATAGTGGATTGCATACCGATGTCCGCCTGGATAAGTATCGCCTCTATGTCATCCCAAAGCTCTTCATCAATGCTGCCGCTGCGCGACAGCAATCCGCTGATTTGCCCGACGATATTCTCGCGGCTTTTCGAGAGACCGCTTTTAAGCCGGGCTAACCAGGATACCTTTTGCTCTTCCCCGGTTTCCTCAAATATATCCTCGATATTCTCTTCGGCGTCCTCCTCGGTCGCTTCTTCTGCTTTTTCTTCTTCGGCGGCTTCTATTTCTTCGTAGTCCTCCGGTTTCTGGCGCCTAAACCAATGCATGCTATAACACCTCGTTAAGATTTGATCATGCCTTATATTGTGCGATGTGAATCTTCGATACATGATGATACCACATTAGCCCTTTTCGCTCACGCTGATTGCGAGGTGAATGGGTGGATGGGATGAGAGTTAGCATGTGGGTTCAGAGGAAAACCATCTTCTTACCGTAGTTTAGCTACGCCTAGACGCTCATAGGTGACAATCATTCGTAGTGCACCCGAGATTCTTCGCTATCGCTCAGAATGACAATTAATCGC
>PFFU01000034.1:0-18579 GCA_002783345.1 Candidatus Aquicultor secundus | reverse complement strand
CCGGTTTTTCCTATTCACCGATTCACCAATTAACTGTTTTTATACCATTCCTACGGTTACTTCGCTGAACTTTTGGGAGATGAGGCGAGAGACGCCGTCGGCTTGCATGGAGACTCCGTAGAGGGAATCGGCCACTTCCATGGTGCGGCGCTGGTGGGTGATGATGAGAATCTGGCTGTCCAGTTTTATTCGGTTAAGAAGTGCGATGAAACGTTGTAGGTTGACGTCGTCGAGGGCGGCTTCGACTTCGTCGAGGATGTAGAACGGACTTGGTTTTGTCTGGTAGAGGGCAAATGAGAATGCCAGCGCTACAAGGGATTTTTCTCCGCCGGAGAGGAGCGAGAGGCGTTGTAGCTTCTTTCCGCCGGGTTGGGCGATGATATCGACTCCGCTGTTTTGGGTGTCGTCGGGGTCTGTTAGGATGAGTTCGGCGTGACCTCCGGGGAATAGGGATGCGGCGACCGCCTGGAAGCTCTCGTTTACCTTCTCGAAGGTTTCGACGAAGCGGGTTTTCATCTTTTGCTCGATGGCGCTTATTACCCGAAGAAGCGCGCGTTTGCTTCGCTGCAGATCTTCGATTTGCTCCATAAAGAGCTTGTGGCGGTCTTCGAGCTGGGTATACTCTTCGACGGCTATCGGGTTGACCGGGCCAAGCACGGCGATTCTGCGGCGCAGGGCGGATGCCTCTGCTTCGGCCTCCTCCCCCTCAACGGCCAATCCCTTTTCGAGGGCTTTTTCGAGGGGTACATCGTATTCATCAACGACTTTTTGAACCGCTGACGTTACTTTTAATTCAAGCTGCGCCTTTTTAACTTCGACTTCATGAAGTTGTCGGATAGTGTTTTCGACGCGATCGCTGGTCTTGTTTGCATCAAGCTGGCTCTGCCGCAGGTCTTGGCGCAGGTCTTCGAGCGATCCTTCTTCAAAAAGGGTCATCTCGCTGATCTGGTCGTGCCTGAAGATGACCGATTCTAAAACCTGCTTAAACGCCGACCTAAGAGGCGCGATATGTGCGTGGAGTTTTACCAAATAATCGAGAAACTCCCTCTCCTTTTCCATCTGGATATCGAAGTTATTGAGTTCCTTGTTTATGCCGGGAATTCGTCGGGCGTTATGCGAAATTCGCTCGTTTAGGGACTCGATATCGACCTTTACTTTACCAAGCTCAACTTTTAGACGGGACTCTTCCTCTAGATAAGACTCGCGTGATTTTGTTGAATCATCAAACGTAAACTGCAACGCCGCTAGCTTGTCCTTCTGAACCTTGTATTCCTGACGCAGGCGCAGGATACTTTCGCTCTCTTCTTTAAACCTTTTCTCAAGCGAGTTGACTTTGGTGCGAAGGGCTTTTTCCTGATCGGTGAGCTTTGCTACTTCGGGCTCGGCATCATCGAGCGACTGCTTAAGGTTCGATTTATCGACTTTCTTCGTTTGGAGACTAGCCCAGATGTCGTCCTTTTGGGTTGTAAACCGATCGAGTTTTTGCCGTATTTCGTCCTGTGCGGCCTCGGTGGTTTTGATCTTTTTTTCCACATCGGCGATGACTGCGTTCATGTCATCGAGTTCCCGCTGGTATCCAAGGATACCGATGGCCTCACTGGCGGCACCGAAGATTATTTTTCCGTTAGGAAGAACCACCTCGCCATCGCCCGTAACCAGGATCTCGCCCTCGGTTCGCTCTTGCAGGGTGAGCGCCGTATGAAAATCCGGAACGATGTAGACGTGACTTAAAAGAGCGCTGACGGCGTATTTGAACTCGCTTGGATATGTTATGACATCAAGCGCCCAGGTCGCCATGGGTAGCCTGTTTGTGGGGAGTTTAAAACGCGCACGGTCGCTTGCAATAAAGGATGTGAGGCTTAACGATTCCACATCTTTAGCGCTCACAAGCTTTTTCAAACTGTCTGAGTTTTCGAGCACAACGCAGAAAATATCCCCGCCGAGAACGGCTTCGATTGCGCGCTCATACTCGGGTCGGACTTGGATGGCATCCTTGAGAAGCCCGATAACTTCAGGCATGTCGATTGAACCGAGCGATTCGGCGACATCGTTGAGCGTCGGGAATGAGCCTATGATATCTTCGAGGGCTTTTATCCTGGCCTTTAAACCGGCGAGTTCCTGTCTGAGTTCACCCTCGGCCATACGTTTAGTTTCGAGTTCGGCCTTAAGCTGGTCGATGACCATGGTAAGTTCGTTGAATTGAAACTCGAGCCGCGTTATCTCGATGCCCGTGACCTCGGTGTCACGCTTCTTTTGCTCGATGCGCTGATAGAGATCGGTCTTGCGTTTTACCAGCAAACCAAGCTCGTTTTTCAGGAAGATGAGCTGGTTTTCGGCGGTATGGATGGAAAGCTGCAGCTCGTTTACCCCGTGCTGGTAGCTATCGGACATACGGGCTTCGGCTTGGACTTTTGCTTTAAGCCCGGCTATGGATTCCTCGATATCCTGCCGCTTTTTATAAACATCTTCAACCTTGCCTTTTAACTCGATCAGGATTGAGGAGTTCTTATCGATCTCGGAGGACAGCGCCGCTTTCTGCTTCTCGAGCCAGCGTTGCTGATCGATGAGGCTGTGTTTTCGCTGCTCGCTTTGGGAGATGGTATGCCTGATCTCCCCTATTCTTTGATCGATGTTCTTGGCTTTTTCATCCAGGAGGTTTACGTTAGAGCGAATTTTCTCCTCGTCGGATTGGAGCTTGCGTCGTTTCTCGCTAATATCGCCCGAGTAAAAATTCTTGGTCTCAAACTCGAGTTGCAGTTTCTCGGCTTTTGTGTGCTCGGCTGTAAGGTCTTCTTTTAGCTGCATGAGCTGCTCTTTTAGGTTAGCTTCATGGGATACTGCGGTTTCCCAATCGTCTTGCAGCTCGTTGAGGTCGATAATGGCTAGCCCTATTTCGAGTGAGCGCAGCTTGCTGTTTAAGGCAAGATATTCCTGGGCCTTGTTGGCCTGGTTTTTTAAGGGTTTCAACTGGCGACCGATTTCCTGGGCGATATCTTTGGCCCTCTGGAGGTTTGCATCCATCGATCCCAGTTTCTTCAAGGCTTTTTCCTTGCGCTTCTTGTGTTTGAGGATACCGGCGGCCTCCTCAATTAGGAGGCGTTTATCATCCGGCTTGCTGTTCAGGGTCTCTTCTAATCGCCCCTGGCCTATTATCGAGTAAAGTCCTTTGCCCAGGCCTGAATCGGACAGCAATTCCTGAATATCAAGGAGCCGGCACGGCGAGTTATTGATATAGTAGTCGCTTTCACCCGAGCGGTAGAGGCGACGCGTAATCGTGACTTCGGTGAACTCGATTGGAAGAAGCCCGTCGGTGTTGCTCAAGGTTAGCGAAACTTCGGACATACCGAGCGCTGCGCGCGCGGAGCTTCCGGCAAAGATGACATCATCCATTGAGCCGCTTCTTAAAGAGCGCGGGCTTTGCTCGCCGAGCACCCAGATGACGGCATCGCTGATGTTGCTCTTGCCGCTCCCGTTCGGACCGACGATCGCGGTGACGCCGGTTTCAAACCGTAGGACCGTTCGTTCTGCAAATGATTTGAATCCACGCAACGTCAACGATTTTAGGTGCAACTACAACTCCTTAAGATCAACAATCGGTGCTGCTTCAAATGTTTAAATACTGCTCGATTTCAAAGCTATTGCTATTTATCAACCATTATACAACAGGAGTCAGAAGCCAGGAGCTAGAATTCAGGATAAAACCTTCTTCTTATAGTAGCTTGGCCACGCCTAAGCGCTGGCCAGTTGCAATCACTCTAACTGCACCCGAGATTCTTCAGTCGCTTCGCTCCTTCAGAATGACACCCAAGCTCACTCTTCTTTACAACCCGCACACTACCTACTGCATACTCCCCTACAGCCTACTTTGCCTCGAACTTGACGAGTGCTTGTTTTGCGGATTCTTGCTCGGCTTTCTTTTTGCTTTTGCCGACGCCCTGGCCCCAGGCCTCATCGTTTATATAGACTTTGACGACGAAGTTGCGATCGTGGACAGGACCGAATTCGTCTACGGTGCGATATCTTGGTATGTTACCGTATTTGGCCATGACGAGTTCCTGGAGCCGTGTTTTTGGATCCCCGAACTCGCCAAGCGATGCGCGCTCATCGATGAGTTCTTTAAAGTTTCTAAGGATGAATTCCTTTGCGGTGTCCGTCCCCCGGTCGAGATAGATCGCGCCGATTATCGCTTCGAGGGCATCCCCAAGAATTGAAACGCGGGTTCTGCCACCGGTTTGCTCAGCGCCTTTTCCCATCAGCAGGCATTCGCCTACATTCAGATATTGTGCTATTTCCGCCAGGAAGTTGGCGTTAACGACGTTTGCCCTTAGTTTTGCGAGGTCCCCTTCATTGAGGCTGGGAAATTTATGATAGATATACTCTGTTACGATTAAACCAAGGACCGAGTCCCCGAGGAACTCGAGTTTTTCATTTGTCTCGGGAAGCTCTTTTTCGAAACTATATGACCTGTGGCTTAACGCCTGAAATAGCAAGTGTTTGTCTCTAAACTGTACGCCGAGATATTGCTCGGCTGTTTGCAGGTTCTCTGGTAGCGACATCATCTATTCCTCAAACTTCTTTATAAGTAAACTTGCGTTGTGCCCGCCAAAACCAAATGAATTTGAGAGCGCTGTGTTTATGTCTTTTATTATCGCTGTGTGCGGTACATAGTTTAGGTCGCATTCCGGATCGGGTGTATCAAGATTTATTGTCGGAGGTATAACGCCATCCTTAATTGCGAGAGCGCAGGCGATGAGTTCGATTGCTCCCGCTGCGCCAAGCAAATGGCCGGTCATCGACTTGGTCGAGCTGATCGGCAAATCGTAGGCATATTCCCCGAAGAGTTCTTTTATCGCTTTGGTTTCTGCTATGTCTCCTGCTTGGGTGCCTGTGCCGTGGGCATTGATGTAATCGACCTCTTCGTTTGTGATGCCCGCTTCTTTGATTGCCATGTCCATAGCCCTCATTGCACCTCGTCCGCTTGGATCGGGTTGGGTTATGTGATATGCGTCCGCTGTAGCGCCGTAGCCGATGATCTCGGCGTAAATCGTGGCGCCTCTGGCTTGTGCATGGCGTAGTTCTTCGATAACCAGAATGCCCGAACCTTCGCCCATAACAAAACCATCACGGTCGACATCGAAGGGTCTGCTGGCCTTTTCGGGCTCATCGTTTCTGGATGACAGAGCCCTCGCAGCGCAAAATACGGCCACTCCAAGCGGCGTTACGGAGGCTTCCGCACCGCCGGTAAGCATCACATCCGCGGTACCTCGTCGAATCGCCTCGAACGCCTCACCGATTGCGTGACTGGCAGAAGCGCAGGCGGAAGTGGTGCATACATTTGGTCCGCGTGCCCCTAATACTATTGAAATCTGCCCCGCCGCAAGGTCGGTTATCATCATCGGTACTACGAAGGGGCTTATCCGACGCGGTCCCTTTTCGACAAGAATCCGGTGTTGATCTTCCATGGTCCCGAGTCCGCCGATTCCCGAACCGACGATGACGCCCACTCTATCTGCAATATCGGGGGTGATTTCCAGGTGCGCGTCCTTTACCGCAAGTACGGCTGCGGCTACGCCAAGCTGCTGGAAACGGTCCATGTGACGCGCCTCTTTATGCCCTACGTAGTCCGATGGCTCAAAATCACTTACCATACCTGCCATCGTAGTCGGATAGTCCGTTGTATCGAAGTTGGTGATGGTTTTGATGCCCGATTTCCCGTTAATAAGACTTGTCCAAAAATCGTCTTTTCCTGTGCCGACCGGGGAGAGTAGGCCTAATCCTGTTACAACAACCCTTCTATCCATAGATACCCACCGGACTTACTGCTTGTTCATATTCTTGCACCAGGTTCTTAATTATCTCCTTTACGGATAATATCTCTTTTATCTCGCCGATGCGTTCGCCGCAAAAGACGAGACCGTTTTTCAAATCGCCCTGACGGCCTTTCTCTAAAGCATCTATGATGCAGTAGTTCTTCTTGCAGTCTTTAAGGCAGCTGACGCAACGGATCTTTGGCTTGTTGTCGCCGTGGGCCTTAAGGTTTTTGACAAATTCTGTCATAACGGCACGTGCAGGCATTCCGACCGGGCTTTCGATTAGCGTGACGTCTTCCGGTTTTGCATTGATGAGCGCTTGTTTCCAGGCAATATCAGCGTTTGATTCTTCACTGACCGCAAAGCGTGAGCCCATCTGGACACCGCTCGCCCCCATCGAAAGCGCCCTCGCAATATCAGCGCCATGTAGAATACCCCCCGCCGCGATTATCGGGATACCGACCGATTTAACGATTCTCGGCAGTATCTCCCACGTTGACTCATGGGTGGTGCCAAGGTGGCCGCCGGCCTCTTTCCCCTCAAGGACAACGGCTGAGGCGCCTAACCGCTCGGAAAGTTTTGCCGCCTTTTCGCTCGATATAATAGGTACGAACGGCACTTTGCCCTCAGCGCACCACTTAAAAGCGTCGCGAGAAAAGCCCGCGCCCGCTACTATAAGGTCGATTCTCTCTTTGATAGCGGCTTTCACCAGGTTTGCAAACTCTTTTACGGCGACCATCACATTGATACCGATGATCCCATCGGTTAGCGATCGGGCCTCTCGTATATTTTCAATTAGCTCAGGAGGCTTAATGCCCGAGGCCGCTATAAGGCCTATCCCGCCTTCGTTTGCAACAGCGGCCGCCAACTTTGCCATAGAAATGCGAACGGCCATTCCGCCCTGCATAATCGGCACCCTGGCAGTCAGGTCGCCTATTTTCAGGCTTGGTAAGCTCATATGTGTTCCTTTAATTCTTTTAAGGGAAACAAATTACTTTATCGTTCCTTTAATTACATTTTCTTCAAGACATAACTAACGACATCCTCGACCGTGCCGATAGACTCGGCGTCCTCGTCGGGGATCTCGATATCGAACTCCTCTTCCATAGCCATGATAAGCTCGACTATATCGAGGCTGTCCGCTCCGAGATCATTAACAAATGAAGTAGACATCGCTACTTCGCCCTCGTCTACACCAAGTTGCTCGACGACTATGTCTTTTACTTTTGAGAAAATTTTATCGTCTGCCACAAAAGACACCTCCTTTCGGAAATATCAGATTAATTTACATTTTCATGCCGCCGTCGACAACCAGTACCTGGCCGGTTATATAGCGCGAGTCCTCTGAAGCCAGGAATGCCGCGGCGCTTGCTATGTCGCTCGGCTCGGCAAAGAAGTTGAGAGGGATTTGAGCGAGCGCTTTTTCGCGCGCCTCGTCCGGCAACTTCTTTGTCATCTCGGTCTCAATAAAGCCCGGGGCGATTGCGTTCACCCGTACGTGTCTGGTTGCAAACTCTTTTGCGAGGGCTTTAGTCAAACCGATTATGCCCGCCTTGGACGCCGCATAATTCGCCTGTCCTGCGTTTCCTGCCACTCCGATCACCGACGAGATGTTTATAATCGAGCCGCTACGTTGCTTGAGCATGATTTTTGCGGTTGCCTGGGTTACGTTGAATACTCCGTTTAGATTGGTATTAATAACAGCGTTCCAATCATCCTCTTTCATACGTATAAACAGGCTGTCCCTAGTGATGCCGGCATTGTTTACAAGGATATCGAGCGAGCCCAGTTGCTTAGCGACCTCGTTTACGACCTCTTCCATCCGTTCCTTATCCGTGACGTCGGCTTTATGAAAGAACGCATCGACGCCGCACTCTTTTATGGCGGAGATAACAGGGGTTGCCGCCCGTATGTCGCGTCCGGTGAAAACGATACTTGCCCCTTCCCGTGCAAGCCGTATGCAAATGGCAGCTCCGATTCCTCGGGTACCGCCTGTTACCAGGGCAACTTTGTTGTCTAGTCTCATAAGGTTCCTCTACGCCTTTTTTAATCGGTCGATTGCTTTTGCCAAAAGAGGAGGATTCTCGGTCGCAAATACTTCAACCTGTTTATCGATCCTCTTAATTATCTTTGAGAGCACCTGGCCGGGCCCGACCTCAACGAATGTTTTGATGCCGAGACCGATCATTTGCTCTACGGACTGTTGCCATTTTACGGATGACGATATCTGCGTTTGCAGGGCGTTTCTTAATTCTACCGCATCTATAACCGGATGCGCCAAGGTATTCGGCACAACGGGGATATCGGCGCCCAGGAAGATATAGCCATCCAGGAACGCCCGAAAATCATCCTCAGCGGCCTGCATCATAGTCGAGTGGAACGCACCGCTTACCGGCAGCATTACCACTTTTTTTGCGGCGCTCATAGATAGTGCGTCCGTTGCCAAATCGGCCAGCCCCGCCTCAACGGATACGACGATTTGGCCGGGACAGTTATAATTGGCGACGGAGATCGTTCCCCGGTTCGAGAGGTCGGAAACAATATCTTCGACCGCGCGCATATCGGCCCCAAGCAGGGCGAGCATCCTGCCGGGATATTTTGCGGCTGCCTTGCTCATCAGCTCGGCCCTCTTGGCGACTATCTGAAGGCCGTCAGAGAACTTGAGTGCATTGGCTGCGCTTAAGGCGCTATACTCGCCAAGGCTGTGCCCCGCAATAACTTGCGGTTTGAAGCCGGTATCTTCGATTATCTTATAGATGGCATAGCTAAGGATATAGATGCATACCTGAGTGTTGCCTGTGTCGTTGAGTTTATCAACCGGCCCGTTAAGGCAAGTCTCAAGATAATCCACTCCAAGTATTTCATTCGCCCGGCCAAAGGTCTCGCGTACGATTGGGTAGGCTTCAAGAAGCTCTTCCCCCATTCCCACATATTGCGATCCCTGACCCGGAAACACAAATGCTACGCCGTTCTTATATGCCACTACTGATCGTTCCTTTTATTAATAGCTGCCAGCTTTCAGCTAAACCTTCATCTTGTAGTTGCTTTGTCAAAGCTTAAACCCTTTTACTTCTTAACAAAGAAACCGCACCCAAGATTCTTCACTTCGTTCAGAATGACAGTTTTAACTTTACCTGCCTATAATATTTTTAACATATCTCTTTCCAGATTCTTCACAACGCTTCAGAATGACAGCTGACTTACATTATCGTATCTTACATTACCGTATCTTAATTTCTTGCTACACTTTAATAGGGTTACCGGCTGTAATGATGTCCCTGAGCTTGCCGATGGTTTTCTCTGCGTCGGCTGCCATTTCTTTGATGATTGCCGCCGCAGGCATGATATTTTTGACCAGACCCGCTGCTTGACCGGCCATCACGCTACCGTGATCGACGTCGCCTTCTTTAGCGGCAAGACGTAGTTTGCCGACGCCGAGGGATTCTAGCTCTTCTACCGGGACCCCCTCTTTTTCCATCTGCTCGAACTCGCGTGTGAGCCTATTTTTTAACACCCGAACCGGATGTCCTGTTGAGCGCGCCGTAACTGTTGTGTCCCTGTCCTTTGCACCAAGAACTTTTTGCTTGTAATTTTCATGCACGGTGCATTCTGTCGCACAGACGAATCTGGTTCCAACCTGCACGCCGGCAGCGCCAAGCGCCAGGGCCGCCGCTAGGCCACGCCCATCGGCGATACCGCCGGCTGCGATAACAGGAATGCTTACCGCATCCACAACTTGCGGTACGAGCACCATTGTCGTAAGCTCGCCGATGTGGCCGCCCGATTCGGTACCCTCTGCTATTACGGCGTCTGCACCAACTTTTTCCATCCGCTGGGCAAGCGCAATAGACGGCACAACCGGAATAACCTTTGTCCCTATCTCTTTAAACTTATTGATAAACGTACTCGGATTCCCGGCGCCTGTCGTCACAACGGGGACGTGTTCCTCCAGCGATACCTGGATCAGCTCTTCGATATGGGGGGTTAGCAGCATTAAATTCACACCAAAGGGCCTGTCGGTAAGCTCCTTGGTTTTGCGTATTTCCTGGCGCAGTATGTCGGTCGGCATATGACCTGCGCCAATAATACCTAAACCACCACCGTTGGAAACGGCGGCGACAAGCTCGGCCGTTGATACCCAGGCCATACCCCCCTGTATAATCGGATAGTCAATCCCAAGTAAATCGCAAAGTCTCGTTCGAATCACTACCTTCCCCCTCCCTCAGACCATCTGATAACATTGGCACCCCACGTAAGCCCAGCCCCAAAGCCGACAAAGAGCAATACGTCGCCCCGCTTGAGGCCTCCCGATGCGTACAGGTCGTAGAGCGCCAACGGAATAGAGGCCGTGGACGTGTTCCCGTACTTTTCTAAGTTTACAATGATTTTTTCTTTGTTGATACCGAGCCGATCCGCCGCCGCGTTTATTATGCGGATATTCGCCTGGTGCGGTACAAGATAATCGACGTCGGTTACGGTAAGGCCCGCTTTTTCAAGTGCTTTTGTGCCGGCCTCAGGCAAAATCCTCACCGCAAACTTAAACACTTCGCCCCCGACCATCTGGACGTAGTGAAGGTTGTTTTCAATAGAGTATTCGTTTCCCGGCAAGGCCGATCCTCCTGCGGGGATTTTGAGCAGGTCAGCGCCACTTCCATCCGCTGCAAGATAGCTGCTGAGCAGTCCGTAACCATCATCGACCCGGCGAAGCACAACTGCGCCTGCCCCGTCGCCAAAGAGCACGCAGGTGTTTCGATCCTGCCAGTTTACGTATTTTGTAAAGGCATCGGCGCCGATCAAAAGGACCGTCTTATACATTCCGGTTTCAATGAACTGCGCCGCAACCGTAAATCCATACACAAAGCCGGTGCAAGCGGCCTGAAGATCGAACGCCGCGCATCCGGCAATCCCAAGTTTACTTTGCACTAGGCAAGCCGTCGACGGGAAAATCATATCCGGGGTAGAGGTTGTGACCAGTATGAGGTCTACCTCGTCCGCGGTAATTCCCGCATCATCAAGTGCCGCTTTAGCCGCTTCGACCGCGAGGTCGGATGTTGCGATGCCTTCTGCGGCTACTCTCCGTTCTGCGATACCTGTTCGCGTGCGTATCCAGGTATCGCTTGTATCGACCATTTGTTCCAGGTCGAAGTTGGTCAGTACTTTTTCAGGAACGTGAACGCCAACACCCACGATTCCAACTGAAATTTTAGACATTAATCCTTGCTTTTCCTTTCAGATCATCTTTAATCTTAGAGACGACGCCGCCTTCAACTGCGTTTACCGCAAGAAGTATCGCATTATGTATCGCCTTTGCGGACGAGCTTCCATGACAAATAATGCTGACCCCATTGACGCCGAGCAAAAGCGCCCCTCCGTATTCCTCGTGGTCGAGCCGTTTCTTTAGTTTAATAAGACTCGGTTTCAACAAGAACGCGCCGATTTTGCCGACCAGCGAGCTGCTGATGACTGCCTTTAGCTCCACGAATACTTCCTTAACAAGCGCCTCGGAAAGCTTAAGAACGATGTTGCCGGTAAAGCCGTCGCAGATAATCACGTTGGTCGTACCTCGCGGGATATCCCGCCCCTCGACGTTACCGTAAAAATTAAGCCCGGAATTTTCAAGCAGCCGGTATGTCTCTTTGACCAGCTCGTTACCTTTAGTATGTTCTTCGCCGATGCTGAGAAGCCCGATCGATGGATTCTCGATCTTCATAACCGAATTCAGATATATGTTCGCCATAATTGCAAACTCGAGCAAGTTCTCGGGCTTGCAATCGGCATTCGCCCCCGCATCCATCAGGTAAACATCGCTTTTTCTCACCGGGTACCGGATTGCTATCGCGGGTCTGGACACGCCCTTTATCCTGCCCATAATGAGCAGGCCGGCGGCCATCATCGCACCCGTATTCCCAGGGCTGACAAGCGCGTGCGCCTTGCCTTTCTTTATCATCTTGCTGCCGACGACTATCGTCGACTGCCCCTTATTTCGAACGGCCCAGGCCGGCTCGTCGCTCATGCTTATAACATCGGGCGCATTCTCGATTTTGATGTTATTCGGATGCTCGATTTTTTCAAGTTTGGATTGTAGAAGGTCTTCCGGTCCCAGAAGAACGATATCAACGTGCCGGACGATCTGCGCCGCGCTTAAAACACCTTTGATCATCTCATCCGGGCCGCGGTCGCCGCCCATCACATCGACTGCAACTACTATATTCTTCATTCGTATTGGCTGCCTCGTTATTTGCTGTTTAATTATCTGGGTTGTATTCAGGTATCAATACTCTAAGATATCACGAAATCGTTTTTTGCAGCAGAAATCTATTTCCAGGCGCTATTCTGCAAGCAATTACTAGATAATAAGATTACAGGATTTTGCTGCTATCAGGCAATAGTAAAGAGCTGGCGGTTTAGCATCTGTATGTAAGCGTGCTTGATAATATCCGGTTTATAGGGCGGTGTATGCAGGATGTAAAGCTATGTACTTTTATAGCCCTAAATCTGCGATAATCCCATCCACGTTGATGTTAGATCGTACCAGTTCGCGGAAGCGTTCCACCTTTTGGGCCTGGTGGATTCGGACGCGACCGACCAGCTCGTCCGTCTTTTCAACCGCGTGCAGCGTATCGAGGTCCACCAGAATCATCGGGATGCCGAGGTCTTCGGCGCGGGCCATCACGATTGGGCTGGGTTGCATATTGCCGGTAAGGATGAGTGCCTTTGTCGGCGTTTCGAGCGCCGCAAGCTGAACATCTGCACGGTCGCCGCCCGTGATAACGGCCTTGTTTGCGGTGCGCTGGAAGAAGCGAAGCGCCTTTTCCTGGCCCATGGCCCCAACCATGAAGTTTTCGACCAGCTCGTTGGTTTTTTCGGTGGCGGTCAGAATGGTGCCGTTTAAATGGTCGGCGATTTCGCCAACTGTTACCGACATCAGCGTCTTATCCTGGGGAAGTATGCCGTAAGTTGTAATCCCCTTCTTCTTAAGGTAAGGGATTATCATATCGACGGTTTCGCGCTGGCTGCTCGGCACCTGGTTTAAGACGAGACCCAGGAACCTGTCGCCCATTAAATCTCGCGCCGCGAGAATATCGTCAACCACAAGTTCCGAGCGAAACCGCGCGATAAAGAGCGCGCTTGCGTTTAGCTCCCCGGCGATTTGGAATGCGGCCGCATTGATGAACCGGCCCTCGTTTACGTCAGCCCCATTTTCAAGCAGCATGATGTCTTTGCCCTTAGATATCCTATCGAACGCTTTCTTTATGACGCTGCTGCAGTCGCATTCTTCGCCCCTGAGGTGTGCGTGCATGAATTTGCGGGTTAAAGAGATCGGCGAGACATCCTCTAGGTTTTCCTCGATGCCAAGGTGTTTGAGAATATAGTACGCATCAAGATCGACTATTTTATCGTTAACTATCCCGGGAAGTGTGCCGACCGGTTTCATGTAGCCGATCTTAAAGCCCCTCTCTAGTAACTCTAACCCGAGGCTCAGGCACAAGCCCGTTTTCCCTGAATATGCCTCGGTTGAAACAATGTATAGGACCGCCATCTCTCCCTCACTCTCCTATCGTAATCCTAACGTCAGCGGCGACACCGCCCTGACCTTTATTGAGAACCATGAACGGGTTGATATCCATCTCGATGATTTGCGGAAAATCCGTTACGAGCTGGGATATTTTCAGAATTGTGGCAACAATCGCATCTATATCGGCGCCCGGCTGCCCTCTCACGCCCCGCAGTAAGGCATAGGCGCGTATTTCCTGTACCATCTTTTTGGCCTCTTGCTTGGATACGGGGGCGATTCTAAACGCTACGTCTTTCAGGACTTCAACGTAAATACCACCGAGGCCGAACAGGATCAGGTGGCCGAACTGGGGGTCTCTGTTTACGCCGATAATCGTTTCCCTGGCCCCGAATATCATCTCCTGGACGCTTACGCCCCAGATTCCGGCCTGCGGCATAAACCTCGTTACGTTGGCGATAATTTGATTGTATGAATTCTCGAGTTCGGCTTCATCTTTTATGGCAACCGCTATACCCCCGACGTCGCTTTTATGCAGGATATCCGGCGAGGCTATCTTCAGAACGAGCGGGAATCCAAAATACTTACTCACCCGTACGGCCTCGTCCACATCGTGTGCGAGGATAGAGCGCGCGATGCGTATCCCGTAGGCATCCGCCACCTGGGATGCCTGGATATCGGGTAGATTTCTTCTGCCATGCCGCCCGGCATCCTCGAAGATATCCTTAACGGTTGCCTTGCGTGCCTTGAATACCTCATACGTTTGCGGGGGCTGGTTGAGGTATTCTATGTAATGAAGTACCGCGGCCAGGGTTGCTACGGCTCTTTCAGGATAGTAATAGTTGGGAATTTTGTTATCGGTTAATATCTTAACACCCGATGCGACGTCGGCCCGCCCCATGAAACAGGCGTAGATCAGTTTCTCGGGAAAAGCGTGTGAAACCTCGACGATTGTACGCGCGGTCTCGTCGATGTCGGTCATGGCCTGCGGGGTAAGAATGACGATCATGGCGTTTACGTTGGCATCGTTAAGCGCTATCTGCATCGCTGTGCGATACCTATCGGGCTTGGCGTCGCCAAGCACGTCAATCGGGTTATATACACCCGCCGCGGCAGGTAATACGGCCCGAAGCGCATCGACCGTCTCGTGCTCGAACGAAGCCAGAGGCACACCGTGTTCTTCACAGGCATCCGTCGCCATAATGCCCGGCCCGCCCGCGTTGGTTAGAATCGCCACGTTTCTGCCTAGCGGAAGGGGTTGATAGGCAAAACCTACCGCATAATCGAAAAGATCTTCGACGGAATCGGCGCGTATGACGCCGCTTTGCCGGAATGCGCTGTCAAATGCCTGATTAGAACCGGCAAGCGTCCCCGTATGCGAGGAAACCGCCCGTGCGCCGGCATCGGTAACGCCCGATTTTATCGCGATAATGGGCTTCTTTTTTGAGACTATGGCCGCCGTGTTTATGAACTCACGACCCCGGTTAATGCCTTCCATGTAGGCGCAGATGACTTTGGTTTGCTCATCATCCTTGAGGGCATCAAGCAGGTCGATCTCGCTGATATCGGACTTGTTTCCAAGGCTTACGACCTTTGAGAAACCGATTCGCTCGGCCTTGGCCCAATCCAGGATTGCGGTCAGAAGCGCCCCGGATTGCGATATCATCGCTATATCCCCGGTAATAGGGTTTTCTTTTGCAAACGTTGCGTTAAGACCGCAGCCGGTATTTGAGACGCCGAGGCAATTGGGGCCTAAAACACGCATCCCGTATCGGTTGGCGATATCTATTACCCGGTGCTCGAGGCGGGCGCCCTCGATGCCGGTCTCTTTAAACCAACCCGGCCGAAATAATAACCGCCACCTTGACCCCCTTCTCGCCCGACTCCTCCATAACCTGGGGGACCAGATGGGCCGGGACCACGATGACGGCTAGATCGACGGGGTACGGAATATCCTTTATGGATGGATAAACTTTTTCGCCGTGAATTTCCTGTGCTTTAGGATTCACGGCGAAATACTTACCTTTAAAGTCTGCTGCTCGTATGTTGTCGAATATTTCGTGGCCGACGCTTCCCTCTTCCCGGCCCACTCCGACAACCGCAACTCCCTTTGGGCAAAACAACACATCAAGCATGTAAACCACCTATCGAGGGTTTTTACTTTGCATATCTTGTGTCTTGCATCTAACATATTCTTTTATGTGTGTTTCTGTGGCTTTTAAAGCTTTTACTACTCGACTTCAAGAACCTGCTTGCGGTTATAATACCCGCATGACGAGCATACGCGATGCGGCAGTTTCTGCTCGTGGCACTGCGGACACTCCACCAGTGCCGGACCGGAAACCGCTTTCCAGTGAGCGCGACGTGAGTCTCTTCTTGCTTTTGAGGTTCTCCTCTTGGGTACTGCCATCTATTAGCACCTCCCCGGAACATCTAGAAATTTCAAGTTATGCGTTTCTTACCCATAACAAACTAAAATGCTACACCAAAACTAAAAGCCTGCCAAGACGCAGGCTTGGATAGGCTTAAACAACAGCATTTATTTTACATGCGAGCGGCTGTTATGTCCAGCCCTATTAGGTTCCGGAGGCCTGAGTCAAGGGTCCAGAATAATGGTATTACGGGTCTGGGTGAGGGTTTGTGAGAAGCAAGTGTAGTAGAGTGCCTGTTACTTGCCTATCGAGAATTTATCGATACATTTGTTTTTTGAGTCGAAGACCCGTACGCTTACCTTGCCGCCGGAAACATCTACGACCGAGTAGTTATAGACCGCTTTTGGAGGTACATCCACACCGGTTTTACTCTTATACGTCGAAGTAGGCGGCGCCCCGACGGATCCACTTGTCACCTGGTATATCTTTCGCTTAAAACCAAATCTCGTACCTTTTATCGTCTCATTCATGGCCGAGTCGATGTGGCGGCGCGCGTAGTTGTGCTCATGGCCTACGAACACGAGCGTTACGCCACGCGCGTCAAATATCGTCCATAATTTATCTCGCGAAAGCTTGTTAGCATCGAGGGACGACCCCAAATGCGATCCCGTGGGATAGGCGGGCTCGTGGACGAAGACAAAGTGTAGGTTCTTTGCGCTATTTTTCAATGCCTTATCGAGCCAGTTGCGTTCGGCGGCCGTTACTTCATGCGAGCGGTTTGAGTTAAGGACAAAGAAATCGGCATTGCCGTAATTAATCCAGTAGACCGTGTGGCCGTAGCCGGTCACCATTTCGTTTGGCAGATATGTAAACGCTTTTGAGAAAACCGGCTCTTTTCCCTCATGGTTGCCGATTGCCGGGTAGATGGCTTTGAGCGGATAGTAATCATCCATAACGCTTTTCCAGAAATCCAGCTGTCGTGCTACCGTGGGACCGCCGCCGACCATATCGCCCGTAAAAAAGACGAACTTGGGCTGTGGCGAAAGCTTTTTTACCTTCCCCATAATCGTTCGCAGCACCGACTCATTCACGCCCTTGGTAGAGCCCCTGCTATCAGCCATAACAACAAAGCGAAACGGCGCACCCGGGGTTGATTCCTGGGATTGGAATGTTGCGGGGCCGACCGTTTTGCTTGCAACAGCCGACGACCCTTTGTCGGATACAGGTGGCGATGCCAGAACGATGCCTACTGCGGCGACCAGGCATACCATAAATATAATTATTAAGATGATGCGACTTCGGTTTGGTGTTGACGGCATACGACTATCATATATCCTTTTGGCGGCTAATTAAAGATGGCATCGTTAGAGGCCGGGTGATAGATTAACGAGATAGTTTTCGAACCGTGCCGGAGCCGGATATGCTTTGGGCTACCGAGGGATTGCCGATATAGGATACCTCGCCGCTTCCGCTGATACGGACATCAAGTGTGCCGCTGGCCCTAACGGTGCAGCTACCCGAGCCGCTGATGGTGACCCCGCAGTCTTGGCTGGCAAGGTCCGCCGCCGAGTACGTGCCCGACCCGCTGATGTCCACTTGCTGGCGGTCGACCGTACCCGACATATTGAACTTGGTCGACCCCGACGACCTGGACGTAAGCTCGTTTGCTTCAATGTTAAGGGTTACGTCGCTCGACCCGCTTGTCGAAAGATCCATCGTATCCGTCTTTATCTTGGCCTCTTTAATATTAGCCACGCCCGAGAGGTCGATGCCGTTGAGGTTTTTTACCGTTACGAAGAAGTTTATCGGTTTGCTAGGCACAAGCCTAATCGGAAAGCCCGCCCTTTTGAAGCTTATATCCAGCTGCCCGTTGTTAACGGCAGTTATAATCTGCGGAAGGATGTTATCCTCGGCTTCGATCTTAAGGGATTCCGTATCGCCCTGCTTGATAATGAGGTTACCCATCCCGTCCAGCGAAATCCTATTAAAGTTACGCACATCCCTGGTTTCTGTCTTTACGTTTCCCGAACCAACAACAACGCCCCCGCACGATCCTAAAAATACGGCGATAGCAATAAGAAGAAAGCTTATAATAGCGAGCGAAATGGTCTTTCTCGCTCCGGATATATCGATTCTCATACCTATTCCTTTAGTAATTACTTTTGCTCCTGGTCCTCGAGCAGTTTTTTAAGCACTTCAAGTCTCGCGTCGATTTTTACTTCTTCGTGCGGTTTGTGCTTTCCGGTTATGGGTTCGCCGCAGATGGGGCAGATTCCCCCGCAGGCCTCTTTACATAGAGGTTTCATGGGAATAGCAAGCACGAATTCTTCGTCGGTGGGAAGGCCGAGGTCGATGGTGCTGTCTTTCATAGTGTAGGCTTCCTCTTCGGGGGCCGGCGGTTTATAGAATATCTCGTCTATCGCCCAGTCGACCGGAAAGCTGAATTCGTTGAGGCAACGGCTGCATACGAGTTTAAGCGCCGATCTTATATGGCCCTTGATGCGAATGCCCGAGCCGGTGTTCTGCGCTTTTATATCGAATTTCACCGGTTCGACGAATTCGATATTTGTCGTCTCTGTCTTAATAGGAGAGAACTTTTCCTCAAACGAGAATTCCTCTTCGGCCCCGATATCATCGATGATGTCTCTTACGTCTATAACCGCTTTATTCATCTTCTCAACCTCAACTTTTGATTTTCGCCTATCCCGCTTGTCTTGTAACTATATTAATACCCGTTTAATGCGATGCAAAAGCCATATACTTGTTACCTCGCATCTCAAAGTGTCATTCTAAACGCCAGCAATTGTCATTCTGAGCAGGTCCTTCGCTATCGCTCAGGATAAACTCCGAATCTAGAGAACACTCACAGACTGCTGTTGCCTGT
>PFFU01000040.1:22492-24118 GCA_002783345.1 Candidatus Aquicultor secundus | reverse complement strand
AAGTTGGGCACTAGCCCTGGGCAATTACATTGCCCGGGACGAAGCTAACGCGACAAGTGCCCCGCCTGGGGAGTACGGCCGCAAGGCTGAAAACCAAGGGACCTGTGGAGATCTGCACAATCGGCGGCGAGTGTGGTTTAATGCGACTTCGAGCGCAGAACCTTACCAAGGCTACCTTCAGGAGCAAGCCGGCGGAAACGTTGGCCCTCTTGGGGGACGTTGTTTCCTGTGGGTCCTAAGTGGCACTTAGGACCCACAGGAAACAACGTCCCCTCCCTGGAGGCAGGTGTATATAGTCACCGTTAGCCCGTGCCGTGAGGTGTGGGGTTAGCTCCCCGTAACGGGCACAACCCCTTACCCTATGTTGCCATCGGATAATGCCGGGCACTCATAGGGAACTGCCCGCGAGCGAAGTGGGAGGAAGATGGGGACGACGGCGGATCAGCATGCGCCGGATGCCTTGGGCTACACACACGCGACAGTGGCCGGTACAAAGGGGTCCGAACCCGCGAGGGGGAGGAAATCCCAAAAAGCCGGTCGTGGTGCGGATTGCAGTCTGAAACCCGACTGCATGAAGATGGAGCCGATAGTAATCGCAGATCAGAAAGCTGCGGTGAATACGTTCTCGGGTCTCCCTCATATAGCCGGCCACGTCCGCCAAATGCGGGATGCTTGAAGTCATGCGGCCCAACCGGACCCCAGCGGGCCGAAAGGTTTGCCGGGACGCTGGAGGGCGGTGCCGAGAGTACCCCCATTGAGGTGGCCGTTGGATGGGCATGCTGCCCGTACCGAGAGGTGTGGGCGTTTCAATTGGATATTGTTATATCCGGCCTAGAAAGTTCCGAAGAGTGTTCCGGCTCCGGGTTCCCCTGTGGGCAACCCACAGGAACACCCGTCCAGGACGACTGCAAGGCGCAGGTCTTGCAGCTGAAGGTTCAAGGTTCGAAGCCCAAGGCCGAGAGGTTCTCCTTTCGATGTTGGGCGGGGCACCCGCCCGCAGAACCTTGAGCCTTGAGCTAGCGGCACCGAACGGTGCCTTAGCCGTCAGCCATCAGCTTAAATCTTTTAGAAGAGCTGAGAGCTGACAGCTGATCGCTGAGTGCTCTTTAAAAACAATATAGCGTGCATAGACGAGCGAATATCAAGTGATTTAGAGGCGTATGGTGGATGCCTTGGCGCTTGGAGCCGATGAAGGACGCAGCCGTGACGCGATACGCTCCGGGGAGGTGCGGCAACCTTCGATCCGGAGATATCCGAATGGGGAAACCCGGCTGGCCGATCATCTGCCTGGCCTAAAAGCCAGGCGTACTAAAGCCGGTCATCTCCGTCTGAATATATAGGGCGGGGAAGGGAACTTAAGGGAACTGAACCATCTCAGTACCTGGAGGAAGAGAAAGCCAATAGCGATTCCCCTAGTAGTGGCGAGCGAAAAGGGAACAGCCTAAACCCGGCGGATGTAAAAGCCCGCAGGCGTTGTCCGTCCGGGGGTCGAGGGAGCCGCCTGAAAGACTCTGCGGAGCTTTCAGGAAGTTACAAATCTCCCGCGTAGTTGAAGGAAGTGGAAACTTCCGCCATAGAAGGTGATAGCCCTGTATGCGAAACGCGAGAGACTTCCGGCGGTTTCCC
>PFFU01000040.1:3720-22480 GCA_002783345.1 Candidatus Aquicultor secundus | reverse complement strand
CTACAAGCAGTCAGAGCTAGTGAGAGATTAGAAATTAGATTCAATCTAATTTCTACTAGGCGCGATAGCGCCGGTCAACTTTCTAGTTTCTCACATTGTAATGGCGTGCTTATTGTATAAGAGCCGGCGAGTTACGGTGAGTGGCGAGGTTAAGCTTGTAACAAGCGGAGCCGCAGCGAAAGCGAGTCTGAATAAGGCGCCAATAAGTCGCTTGCTGTAGACCCGAAACCGAGCGAGCTATCCATGGACAGGATGAAGTTCGGCCGTTTGCGCGGCTGAGTGGAGGTCTGAACCCGTTGACTGAGAGAGCCATGGGAGGATCTGTGGATAGGAGAGAAAATCTACGCGAGCTCGGAGATAGCTGGTTCTCCCCGAAATGCATTTAGGTGCAGCCTCGAGATAGACCAACGGGGGTAGAGCGCCGATTTGGTACGACGGCCCCTTAACTTTGTGGGTCGGAGCCCAAGTCGAACTAACGAATACCGTTGATCGTTTCTCGGGAGTGAGGCCGCGGGCGTAAAGGTCCGCAGCCGAGAGGGAAACAACCCGGATCACCAGCTAAGGTCCCTAAGTATAGACTCAGTGTTCTTAAGGAAGTGGGATTGCGAAGACGACCAGGGGGTTGGCTTAGGAGCAGCCATCCCTTAAAGAGTGTCGTGCGTGTAAGCTCACTGGTGGAGCGATCCTGCGCCGAAAATGTCCGGGACTTAAGTCTATCACCGAAGCTGTGAGTTCTAGGTATATATAAGGTGTGTCAGGGTTTTAACCTTGGCCGTCTTACCTAGATCGGTAGGGGAGCGTTCTGTGGGAGTTGAAGCCATCCCGTGAGGGCTGGTGGATTCCACAGAAGAGAGAATGCCGGCATGAGTAGCTAACTAAGATGGGTGAGAATCCCATCCGCCGAAAGCCTCAGGTTTTCCCAGCTCTGTTCATCAACTGGGAGTTAGCCGGACCTAAGGCGAGGCCGAAAGGCGTAGTCGATGGATAAGCCGGTTAATAATCCGGCGCCACCGATCCGTAGTTGTTAACGCAAGCTGTTCTCCGGTGGTTTGTTCACCGGTAGACGGCAGCTAGCAACTAAAAAGCGGGCGACGCGGGTAAGCCGCGTCGGGGGACGAGTGGAAGCCCACCCGGCAAGGCCGAACCGCTTAAAAAAACCCGCAATTTGGATCGGTGTCCGTACTGCAGACCGACACAGGCAGGCTAAGGGATAAACCCTTAAGGCGAGCGAGACAACCCTCGTTAAGGAACTCGGCAAACTGACCCCGTAACTTCGGGATAAGGGGGTCTTTCCTCGGGGCAACCCGAAGAAAGGTTCAATTAAATTGGCTCGAGCGACTGTTTATTAAAAACACAGGTCTCTGCTAACTCGTAAGAGGATGTATAGGGGCTGACGCCTTCCCAGTGCCGGACCCTAAGAAGAGGGGTCGTAGGGTAGGATTGTTGGGGTGGAGAGCCCCAACGATTTCAACTGAGGGCTCCGAATCGAAACCCCGGTAAACGGAGGCCGTAAGGGAATGACGGCCCAAAGGTAGCGGAATTCCCGGCGGATAATTTCCGTCATGTCGAAAGGCATAACGACTCGAGCGCTGTCTCAACGAGGGACTCGGCGAAATTGGCTAAATCGGTGAATAGACCGGTTTCTCGCGGCGGGATGTAAACCCCCGGAAGCTTGACTGCAGCTTGATCTTGGGTGAACGCCCTAACCTGCCACCGTGAATCCGGTGGGGGGACAGGGTCAGGTGGACAGTTTGGCTGTTTCGGCCCCCTCCTAAAAAGTAACGGAGGGCTCCAAAGGTACCCTCAGCACGATCGGAAATCGTGCAGTGTGCATAAGGGCGTATGGGTGCCTGACTGCTTAGGCCGACAGGCCGCGCAGGGGCGAAAGCCGGGCCTAGTGACGCGGTGGTACCAAGTGGGTGGGCCACCGTTACATGGGATAAAAGTTCTCCGGGGAAATAGGGCCAATCACCCCCGAAAGATCACATCGACGGAGTGGCTTGGCACCTCGTAGTCGGCTCATCGCATCCTGGGGGTGTAGGAGCTCCCAAGGGTTGGACTTGCCGTCCATTAAAGCGGTATGTGAGCTGGAATAAGACCATTGTAAGATAGGTCGGATCAATATCTGCCGTGAGCGTTGGAAACTTGAGGGGAGCTGCCCTAAGTACGAAAGGAACAGGGTGGACGGGCCTCTGGTGTACCAGTTGCCCCGCCAGGGGCACCGCTGGGTAGCTATCGTTCGGAAGGGATAAGCGCTGAAAGCATCTAAGTGCGAAGCCCACCCCAAGATGAGGTTTCCCGTCGGTTTAAAAACCGACGAAGGTCCCAGGTAGACTACCTGGTTGATAGGCCGCAGGTGTAAAACCCGCGAGGGTTGCAGCCGAGCGGTACTAATGTGACCGATAAGCTTGATATTTTGTGACTCTACTCTATGCGCGCTATGCTCTATAAAAAAGACTGCTGCATATATGCAGCAGTCTTTTTTAATGCTTTAATTGTTCTATTTACTGCAACTTTTGGTGGTTGAGTAGGACCTTTGTTGGATTTCCAGCATATAATAAAGTTGCTATAAAGTGCTGTTTTAGATAGAATTGTGACAAGAGGTTGGAAGTTTTAATCCCGGTAGGCTTCCAGAAGTAAAGTAGCGGGGACATTTAAAGCTTGTAAGAATCGAATGGAGGTAACTGTGCGCTTTAACTTAAGCAAAAAGTCAATAATTACTATTATTGGGATAATAATTATTGCGGTTATTGCGGTAGTTGGCATACAAAGAGTACTCGCTTCACGCAACCCAGTGTTAAGTGAAGACCAGCTTAAGGCTGCTAATACGGCTATTAATGGTTGGAATATTAAGAACTTTGCCCGTCTTTCTGTAAACCAGGACAAAGTCCGCGAATTCAAACAGAAGTTAATGGAGTTCTACGATGCGGATTCCGGAGAGCTGGCCGAGCAGCAGCAGCTCATAGATGGTCTAATCGCCGCTGATAAATCCAAGGATACCGGCACGGGAGCGCTTGATACAAGTACCCCGATGCGACTTCTTGAATTCAGGCTATCCAGCGTTAAGCTTAAAAAGACCAGTTTTAGCGGCGATGGGGCCGACATAACGGCGGATCTCGAATACTATATCAAATACGACGCTCAGCATGAAAATTACAGTACATTTGGAAAGAACACCTATGAGTGGAAGCTCAAAAAGGTAAAAGATAAGTGGAAAATCATTCACGAGGACGTCATAAAAGGTGATGACGACCAGTCGTGATTGAAGAAAAGCCCGGTGCGCTATTGCCGAGCGGCTGATGTCTTGATTTTGATGTCGGTGGGCATCAACCGAACTGGTCGAATGATCGAGGACAGCTGTGCGGTACGTCGGATAGCCCCATAGTCTCCGGCTACGTGCGAAATTGCTTCTCATGCGGATCGCTGCTTGAGTTTCTGGATACCGAGGTAGACCTCTCCTGCTACTATTGCGGTGAGCAGCACAAATCAAATCTCTGGTGCCCGGAGGGACACTTTGTGTGCCCGACATGCTACCAGATACCGATCACAGAGTTTATCGAGTGGATTATTAAGACAACCAGATCCAAAGATCCCTTCGAGATAGCAATGATGATGATGGGCTTCCCGCAACTCCCCGATCGTTCGTGCGAACATGCCTGGATATTTGCCGCTGCGCTTCTTACGGCTATAAAGAACGAGGGCTCGGCAAAACTTACCGATGAGGATATCTTTAGCGCGCTCGAGACCGCCAAAGAGCGGGCGGTGACGCGGGCAACGCTGCAGACCGGTGTGTGCGGGATGGGTGCCGCCGTCGGTATTGCGTTTCATGCCGTTTTTAAAGCCATGCCTAACAGAACCGACCTGCAGGATGATATAACCATGAAGGTTGTGGCGGAGGCGATAGAATACCTTGCCGATAACTCGACGAATTGTAGATGCTGCAAGAATGTGGTGTGGACGATAATGGACCTTATCGTATCGCTGATACATGCAAGATTTGGCATCGAATTAGAAGGATCGGCGAGCGATATTATCTGCCACCAGGTCGGCGCCATGGTGAATTGCGACCCTCTAACGTGCCAGTTTAGCACAGCACTTGATATCAATAAGCTAAGTTTGTAGCTTAGCGTTTACCAAACTGCTTTTTACCCCGATAATTCTTTTAAGACATTCTTGTTTCTCGTTGGGCTAGAGTCCTATTATCCTGGAGCTATTTTGGAAAATTACGTATGCTACGAGGGCAAAAAACATAACGCGGAGTGCCGCAAACCCTGCCATGAATGCGCAAGCTACGGCATCGAACGTCGTAAGACCAATAGGCGCCGGAACGGTATCAGCTTAAAGCTATGGGAACGGCGGGAAGGTTTTGACAGAAGGCAGAACCACCTCAATACAAGAAGCCTTTACCACTGGATTTTTAGACGCGGCGCATCGCATTTAAGAAACAGTTACTACACGCTAGTCCTGCTTCTTATTGTGTTTAACCTGCTCAACCTAGCCGATTACTTTTTCACAGTCAAGGCCCTTTCCGCAGGGTTTATTGAAGGAAACCCGATTATGGATAAGCTCTTTAGCGTGGGGCCGGCCGCGGCGGTGATCTTTAAAGTAAGCCTCGCGGTTACTATTACGGCGATTGTCTGGGTCTTCAGAAAATACCGGGTTGTCCTTGAGGTCAGCATTCTCTTTATCCTGCTTTACATGTGCCTTATTGCCTACCATATCTACGGCGCAATCCGATACTACTAAACCCCAAAAAATTTGCCAGCGGTTTGTTGTTGTGCGATTATTTGCTTAGGCTGTGCTTATTGTACAGGATATTATGCTAAAGCTTAGCTTTAGAACTAGCGAAATACCTGGTAAGATACCAGGAGCTGGCGAGCGCCGTCGGAAATAATTAAAAGGTGATAATAATGGAAGAAGAATTGATACGGCGGGCGGTTAAGAAGAATAATATCATTGCGGTTGTCGGCGCATCCAATAATCCTGATAAATATGGATATAAGATATATGAAGATCTCAAAAGCGCCGGGTATAAGGTATATCCCGTCAATGCCCGGGAGCAGAAGGTCCAGGGGGATAAGGCGTATCCTACCATAAGCAGTCTTCCCGAGAAGCCGGATGTCGTCGATATCGTAACGCCGCCGCAGGTTACCGAGAATATCGTGAAGGAAGCACAAGAGCAGGGCATAGATATTGTCTGGATGCAACCCGGCGCCGAAAGCCAGGAAGCGATTACTTTCTGCAAACAGAGCGGCGTGAAGGAGATCCACAACTCCTGCATAATGGTCGCACGAAGAAACTTCTAGGTAAAGTTTGCCGTGCCGCAGCCGATACTACATATTGTAAGAATCTACCATAAAGATTATAGAGACTACGCAACAAACACATCTTTTTTCTACTCAATTCACCACAGCGTCACTAAACATTAAAAGCATGAAACACTGACAACTAAATAACGGTTTTAATGGCAATTTTTTATGGTTTTCTGCCAGAAAATGGTTTCAGGAGGCAGGTGAAACTATATAACGGCCAGCGACTGAGTGAAGGTTTTACTGAAGCGCAAGCTTCAAAGAAGGAGTTTTAATGCGAAAGCTGTTTTATGGGCTGATCTTAGTTGTCATGCTCAGTCAATTCCCACAAGTTTCGGCTCAGTTTCAAGAAGAAAAGCAAGGCATCGATGCAGCGTATGGGAAGGTAACTAAGGCAATTGATTTTGCTACCACCGCATATACCACCACCCGCAAAGATGTCGGGGTTATCCAGGACAGGTTAGATAGAACCAAGCAGGATATCGATAAGGGCGTGACGTATGCGCAAAAGGCAGGCACCGAAGCCTCTAAGTATAGCGGTGCGGTGAAGTCTTTAGTTGGCGAGGCTAAGGCGGTTACGCAAGCCTCAATGCAAAAAGTTACCGCGACCAAGCCGGTAGCGGGAACGAAGACCGTGACAGATGCAGCTTCCCAAAAATAAGCTGCGGAAAATAAAAAAGTCGGCAAAGGCCGGCTTTTTTATTTTGCTTTACTGTGATAGCCTACGGTCTAGTAGTTCTTTAATAGTCATAATGTTTGAGGTGTTTTTGTGTACGAACCCCGTTTTTACCGTAACCAAGTTCTGGCTAAGGACCTCTTCGCGTTTGAGGTAAAAGTTAACGAAACCGACCTTTTTATATGTGCAAACAATGACTTGACGGCTGCCGCGTATGAACTAGTGCGTTTGTATCGCGGACAGATCGAGGACTTTATCGCCAGGCACCCCATATTCTTGAAAACGTTCGTGCCCATAGAGATTCCCACGGATGCTCCCGATATCGTAAAGTCGATGGCCGATGCGGCGAAGCTTGCGGAAGTCGGCCCTATGGCCGCGGTTGCCGGGGCGATTGCGGAGTACGTCGGGTTGGGCCTTCTTGCGTATTCGGATGAAGTGATCGTTGAAAACGGTGGGGATATATTTATCAAAACAGGCATGGAGCGAAAGATCGGCATTTTCGCCGGAACATCGCCCTTAAGTAATAAGCTGGCGGTACGATTGCTGCCCGAAGATACTCCCCTTGGCGTTTGCACATCATCCGGTACGGTCGGTCATTCGGTGAGTTTTGGAAAATCCGACGCGGTTGTTATCCTCTCGAAGAATACCTCGTTAGCCGATGCCACTGCCACTAAAGTCGGCAATCTTATCCACTCTAAAAACGATATCAAGCAGGCTATTGAGGTTGCTCAAAACGTACCTGGGGTCGAAGGCGCGATTATTATTGTCGATGACGCGCTTGGCGGCTGGGGTAAGTTTGAGTTTATGCCTGCTTAACTGCCGATTACTACTACGGGTTGCTTTTTCAAAAGTACTTTACATTCGTGCTGGTTTACGCTGGCCTAATCCAGCAGGTAAGAATTATAATAGTATGAAGGTAAGCATATAAGTCTTAACCTAAGGCTTGGCTTTAGGATTCTGGGGTAAGACAGTATTAGTCGCAGTATTCTCACGGCAGTTACTAGTAGGAGGTGAGCCCCATGGATGAAATAAAGACCCCTGAAACGCGTAAGCCTCAAAGACGGCAGAGAACGAAGTGGAATTACAAACGGGTTGGAGTTGCTTTAGCGGCAGCACTTTTTCTTACCGTTACCGCAGCATATGGAGGGTATAGCCTCGCGCATCGCCTTGGCGGTCACTCTGATGTTAAGGAAAAGGCGGCAAAGAGGCCCGTAGTGGTTACGTCCTCAACCAGCAAGGTTTTTGGAACCACGACAACCACTGAACCGAATTATCTCACCTATACCGTTAAATCCGGCGATACCTTCTACAGTATCGCGGCCAAGCACAATACCACAGTACAGAAGATTAAGGATATTAACAACTTCTCTGGGGATGACAACAGCCTGCAGATAGGTATGCTGCTTAAAATCCCGACAAAAGTGCCGGTGGAACCGGAGGCAACACAAAAGAAAGACGGGCAGCAATCGAAGGAAAATAAGGCTTCGCCGATAAAGGTATCCGCGCAAGAGATCTCTCGAGGACCCAGAGATGCGAAGAAAGTGGCATTGACGTTTGATGCGGGTTCAACAAGCGAGCCAACGCGACAGATCATCAAGGCCCTTGAGGACGCCAACGTTAAGGCGACGTTCTTTTTGACGGGTAAGTGGGTTGAGGAGAACGAAGACCTTGCCAAGAAGATAGCCGACGATGGTAACCCGATAGGAAACCATACGTATTCGCACGCTGATTTGACCAAGACCTCGAACAACGGTATCGCTTATGAGCTGAGTAAAACCGAAGGCATTATCCAAAAAACGACCGGTGTGAGCACCAAGCCGCTGTTCAGGACACCCTATGGCGCACGTGATTCCAGGGTGTTGAGGGTTGCCATGAATGCCGGCTACCGCTCTATTTACTGGACGATTGACTCGCTTGACTGGAAACCGACGATGACGGCCGAGCAGGTGAAAAACAGGGTGCTCTCCGGGCTGGATAACGGCGCGATCATTTTGATGCATTGCGGGAGCAGCCAAACCGCGACAATACTTCCCGAACTGCTTAAACAGATTAAAGAGCGCGGCTATGAGATAGTTACCGTGCCGCAGCTTTTTGAGTAAGCAGGTGGTTTTTCTCCGCCTCTTTTTATGTGCCCGTTGCAGTATAATCGCTTTATTACTATCGCTTTGCTTAATGCTTATTGTCTGCGAGAATAGGTTAAAATTATCATGTGCGAGAATGATTTTTCGTAACGGCTTTTCGCTGCCGGCTAGCTTAAGATCGTGACTCTTAGCTTTATTGATTAATCGCTAGTCGCCGATCGCCGATCGCAATTTCCGGAGGGATTCTAATAAGTAAACTACAAGAGGCGAACAATCGCGCCGAGGAACTGAGAAGCTTAATATATTACCACGACCACCGCTATTATGTGCTGGATGCGCCCGAGATATCGGATGCCGAGTACGATGAACTGATGCGGGAGCTTATCGCCATCGAGACCGAACACCCGGAGCTTGTTACGCCCGATTCGCCGACGCAGCGGGTTGGCGGTGAGCCGTCTCAGGCGTTTAAACCGGTGCGGCACCGGGCCAGGATGATGAGTCTTGCAAACGCGTTCTCGTTTGAGGAGCTGGCTGCGTTTTTTAATCGGATTAGCGGGGAACTCGGGACCGACCAAATCGAGTTAGTCTGCGAGCTTAAGATCGATGGCGTCGCGGTGTCGCTGACCTATGAGCACGGGATGTATGTGAATGCTGCGACCAGGGGCGATGGTGAGGTCGGCGAGGACATAACCGCCAACGTTAAGACCATCCAATCGCTTCCCTTGCGCCTCTTTTTGGAAGCGCCGCCGGATGTGCTCGAGGTGCGCGGTGAAGCGTTTCTCTCCAAAGAGCAGTTTAAGCAGATTAACGAGGAGCGTGAGGAGCTTGGGATTCCCCTTTTCGCCAATCCCAGGAATGCGGCGGCGGGTTCGCTCAGGCAGCTTGATCCCAAGGTTTCGGCTAAAAGGAACCTTGATATGTTTGTGTATGCGCTTGGGTACGTTGAGGGCGTTGCGTTTACCGATCAGTGGGGACTGCTAAAGTATATGGAGGCCGCCGGTCTTAAGATAAACAAGCACATCAAGAAGGTCGGGTCGGTGCAGGAGGCGTATGAATTCTGTGAGTACTGGCAGGACAAGCGCCATTCGTTGCCGTTTGAGATAGATGGGGTCGTTATCAAGGTAAACTCGTTTGCCCGGCAGGAGAAACTCGGCGCTACAAGCAAGGCGCCACGCTGGGCTATCGCCTATAAATTCCCCGCGGAGCAAAAAACAACGGTTGTCTTAGATATCGAGCTTAACGTCGGGCGTACCGGGGCGTTAACGCCGACGGCCGTGCTCGAGCCGGTTGTTGTCGCCGGTTCTACGGTAGGCCGGGCGACTCTGCATAACGAGGACGAGATAAAGCGCAAGGATATACGGATCGGGGACACGGTTATCATCCAGAAAGCCGGGGATGTCATCCCGGAGGTCGTGGCGCCGATTGTAAGTAAGCGGACCGGTTCGGAGCGGGAGTTTGCGATGCCGCATGAGTGCCCCGTTTGCGGTGGCGAGGTCGTGCGACCCGCCGGCGAGGCGGTTGCGCGTTGCATTAATATAAACTGTCCGGCGGTTATCTTTGAGCACGTCATACACTTTGCCGGCAGGGCTGCGATGGATATCGACGGGCTTGGCGAGTCCGTCGCACACCAGCTTTTGGATAAGGGTATGATCAAGGACGTCGCCGATATCTATTACCTCACAAAAGAGCGGCTATTAGGTATCGAGCATTTTGCGGATAAAGCGGCGGAGAACCTGCAGGCTGCGATTGAGCACTCAAAGGAGCGACCGCTTGCGAGGTTGCTTTTTGCGCTCGGCATCAGGCATGTCGGCGCGCATGTCGCCGAGGTATTGGCGGAAACGTTTGGCTCGATCGACGCCCTATCGCGGGCATCGTTTGACGAGTTGGTTGCAACGCCCGAGGTCGGGCCCAAAATCGCCGAGAGCATCATCGAGTTCTTCGACGAGCAGAGAAACCGCGCAGTTCTTGAAAAACTCAAGAGCGCGGGCGTGAAGATGGAGCAGGAGGCGGCGACCGGTAAAGGTATCGCCCGGAATCTTAACGGGTTGACCTTCGTGTTTACCGGTGGATTGACGCAGTTTACGCGGGGTGAGGCGGAGGAGCTTGTGAAATCGATGGGAGGCAAGGCATCATCGAGTGTTAGTAAAAAGACCGATTACGTGGTGATCGGGGAAAATCCCGGAAGCAAATATGATAAGGCAAAGGCTCTGGGGGTAAAAATCATAACGGAAGACGAATTCAAGAGATTGGTCCAAGAGATTAGTTCAAGAGGTTAACTCAAGAGTTAATCAGTGGATGATAGTAGTGGTTAAGAGTAGTGGATGAAAAACTGATCGATGATCGATATCCAGAAGACCAACGAGCCCCGGAGGACCGGAGGGTCCCCTGGACGATTGGTGATGTGATCCTTGCACTGGTCTCGTTCCTTATACTTGTGACCCTCGGTACGGCTGTCATCAGCAGGGTGTTGGCCAACGAGCTGCCAAAAGTCGGGCAGATACTCGCGCTCTTCATAGGGTACGTCATCCTTTTCCTGCTAATCGGGTTTTTCGCGCTAAGGCGCGGCGCGAATTTGCAGATGCTGGGTTTCCGCCCGTTCAATTTCTTACGTGGCGCCGGCATGGTCGTCGCCTGGTTCTTTCTTGTTAAGCTCGCGAGCGCTATCTATACCCTGGTTGCCCAGAGACTCGGGATAAACCCCTCCGAAGAAGCGGTCAGGCGGCTCCCGGAGATATTCGGAAGGAGCACCGGCGGTTTTTTGTTGGCGGTGCTTGTCGTTGCCGTCGTCGCCCCGGTTGCCGAAGAGTTGTTTTTCAGGGGCTTTGTCTATCCCGCGTTCAGGCAGCGTTGGGGTGTAACCGCTGCGATTATTATAACGAGTGTGCTTTTCGCGCTGTTTCATTTTAGCCCGTCCGTGTTTATCCCTATTTTTATCATTGCCGTCGGCCTCGCCTACCTCTACCAGGTCACGGATTCTCTCGGCCCACCGATTATGTTACATGCTCTTAATAACTTTTTGTCAGTTGTAGTGATATACTATTCAAGTCTATAGTCTCTAAACGAGGGGGTCACATTAGTAATGGCTATCAGCGAAAAAGAAGTAAAGCATGTTGCGTGGTTGGCCAGGTTAGGCTTGACCGATGCCGAAGTCGAGAAATTCACCCGGCAGCTTGACGTTATTCTTGAGCATGCGGGTAAAATATCCTCCCTGGATTTAGCGCAGATTCCTCCGACATCGCACGCTATCCCGCTAAAAAATGTCTTGCGCGAGGATAGGGTGGGCACGTGTTTGACACCTGAGGATGCCCTATCAAACGCCCCGAAGACAGAAGATCAGGCGTTTGCAGTGCCAAGAATTGTATAGAATGGTGAATTGGTGAATGAGTGAATCGGAGAAATCTGGAGGATAAATGGAACTCTATCAAATGACAATCCACGAGCTGCATGAGAAGCTTGCGGCGAAAGAGATAAGCGCGAAAGAGCTTACGGAGAGCGTTTTTTCGCGTATAGATGATGTAGAAGACAAAGTGAAATCGTACCTGACCGTCACCAGGGAGAATGCGTTTGAGCAGGCGCATAAAATCGACGAGAAGATAGTAGCGGGCGAGGCGGTAGGTCCGCTTGCCGGCATTCCTACCGCGATTAAGGATGTTATGTGCACGCAGGGGACGCGCACGACATGCGGGTCGAAAATCCTGGACAACTTTATCCCGGCTTACACGTCGACCGCCGTACAGGGTTTGCTGGATGAGGGTATCGTCATGACCGGCAAGACCAATATGGACGAATTCGCCATGGGCTCGTCCACCGAGAACTCGGGGTTTTTTACCACTCGTAACCCGTGGGACCTTGAGAGGGTGCCCGGCGGCTCAAGCGGCGGCTCGGCTGCGGCGGTCGCGGCCGACGAGGCGATATTCTCGCTGGGGTCGGACACCGGCGGCTCGATCAGGCAACCGGCGGCGCTCTGCGGTATCGTCGGTTTGAAGCCGACCTACGGGCTGGTTTCGCGGTACGGGCTGGTTGCATTTGCGTCGTCGTTGGACCAGATAGGGCCGTTTACTAAGGATGTGACCGACTGCGCGATAGTTCTCAACCACCTGGTAGGGCATGATCCGATGGATTCGACATCGGTTATGATAGATACACCCGATTATACAAAATCCCTGGTGAACGACTTAAAAGGGGTAAAGATCGGCGTTCCGGCCGAGTTGATGGCCGAAGGAATCGATCCCAAGGTAAAGAAGGTAATCGAAGACGCGCTCGAGCTGATGGCGAAAAACGGCGCGACCGTTGCCGAGACTTCCCTCCCGAATATCGAGTACGCATTGTCGGCGTATTATATCATCGCTCCGGCTGAGGCGAGTTCAAACCTGGCGCGGTTTGACGGCGTACGCTACGGGTACCGTGCACCGGATGCGGAGGACTTGATGGACATGTATCTGCGCACGCGGGCCGAGGGCTTCGGCGATGAGGTAAAACGAAGGATCATGCTCGGAACGTATGCACTGAGCGCCGGTTATTATGAGGCGTATTACGGCCAGGCGCAGAAGGTGCGGACGCTCATCACGCGCGATTTTAATAAAGCATTTGAGGATTTTGACGTGCTGGTTTCGCCGACATCTCCCACAACGGCATTTAAGATCGGCGAGCGCGTTGACAACCCTCTTCAGATGTACCTTTCAGATATTTGTACCATTCCTGTTAACCTTGCGGGGTTGCCCGGGATGTCGTTGCCGTGCGGTACCGTCGACGGACTGCCCGTTGGGCTTCAGATTATGGGTAAGACCCTGGGTGAAGAGATGCTCCTGCGGGTCGCCTATAGTTTCGAGCAAAGCTTTGGCTGGAACGAACACCCCCCTCTATAAAGGATTGGTGAGCGATAAGAGAGCAACGCGAACGAGAATTAATAAACTCGCTAAGGAATTTAATTCCTTTTGGTTTAGATAATAGTCCGGCTGGGACGCTCGAACAATCATCCGGGGCGGCTGGGTCGGGAGACTTGATAAAAGGCGGAGGCGCTATGGAATACGAAAGTGTAATTGGCTTAGAGATACATGTCGAGCTTGATACTGAGAGCAAGATGTTTTGCGCGTGCAGCACGCGTTTCGGCGAGAGGCCGAATACCCAGACCTGCCCTGTTTGTCTGGGCATGCCCGGTTCGCTGCCGGTTGCAAACAAAAAAGCCATTGAGTATGTAATTCGCTCGGGGCTTGCGGTCGGCTGCGAGATTTCCCTTTACAGCCAATTCCACCGGAAGAATTATTTCTATCCCGATATGCCGAAGGATTATCAAATATCCCAATATGACAGGCCATTGTGCCTGGCCGGCTCTATCGACCTGGACATGGAGACATACGAAACGAGGCTCGGCATTACCAGGATTCACCTGGAAGAGGACACCGGAAAACTGATACACATAGGCGGCGCGGGCAGGATCGTCGGCGCTGAGTACAGCCTGGTCGACTTTAACAGGGCAGGGGTGCCGCTCATGGAGATCGTCTCCGAGCCGGATATGCGCACGCCCGAGGAGGCCAAAGCGTATGCCCGGAAGCTTCGCGCCATATTGATATCGATCGGCGTTTCCGATTGCAATATGGACAAGGGTTCGATGAGAGTTGACGCCAATATCTCGATCAGGCCTAAAGGGGCGACCGAGCTGGGTGTTAAGGCTGAGCTAAAAAACCTTAACTCGTTCCGGTCGCTGCAGAGGGCGCTTGCGTATGAGATCGAGCGTCAGAAAAAGGCGATTGCCGAGGGTGAGCCGATCATGCAGGAGACCCGGCACTGGGATGAGACCAAGGGCACGACGAGCACGCTGAGGACAAAGGAATACGCGCACGATTACCGCTACTTCCCCGACCCCGACCTCGTGCCGATGGAGTTTGACCCGACCTGGATAGAAGGTATTCGCGCGACGCTGCGCGAACTCCCCGATGAGCGCAAACAGCGGTTTATAACGCATTACGGGCTGCCCGCGCACGATGCCAGCTTGCTAACTGAAACCAAAGCGATGGGCGATTTCTTTGAGGAAACGGTTACGCTCTACAAGGGCGACCCAAAAGCGGTCAGCAATTGGATGCTGGGCGATATTTCGTATTATCTTAACACGGAAAACCTTGAGATCGACGAGACGGCGGTGACACCGAAACACCTGGCCGAGCTGCTTAAATTAATGGACAAGGGCACGATTTCCGGTAAGATCGCCAAGGAGATATTCCCGGAGATGTTCGATACCGGAAAGCTGCCGCAGATCATCGTAGAAGAAAAAGGCATGACCCAGATAAGCGACGAGTCCGAGATAGAAAAGATCATCGACATGGTTCTCGAGGAGAACGCCTCGGCGGTCCGGGAATACCACGAAGGAAAAGAAAGGGCGTTCGGCTTTCTTGTCGGGCAGGCCATGCGCCTGACTAAAGGCCGTGGAAACCCGCAGCTTATCAACCGGCTCTTACGCGAAAAGCTGCAAGGGTAAAGTATAGAGTTCCTTTTCTAACACTACTAAGAACACTAAGAACATAATAAAATGCGCTAACATGAAAAGCAATTGTCTTAAGATTATTCTGCAATCTTTCGTTCATAAGAAGGAATGCCGGCCAACAACTAGAATACCTAGCGATAGTAGTCGTATATCATGAAGAAATGTATAAAATGCAGGCTCGGGCGGTATATAGAAGATACAACTGCCTTATAGATGGTTGCAATTAAAGATGGTAGGCAAATGGCGGCGCGAAGAGCGGAAGGTAGCGTGAGATGCCGGGGTTATATGACCTTATAGATAATATGATTAAGTCGGCCCAACAAGCCGGTCAACAGGGTGGCCGGCAGGGCGGAGAAGGGGATAAAGGTGGTAATATGGCACAGTTAGGGCCTCGACCGACAAGACAATTTGCTGAGCCTACGGGTGTGCATGTTTCGCTTGGGGGAACGTTGCGGGCGGTTCTCGTGATAGTTCCGGCTATCATTGTAGGCGGAATCCTTTTTGCGATTTTTGGTGTTAATAGTCCCACTGCTATTGTTCTTGAACTGGTATTTGTCGTGCTTTTATATATTGTCGTCTCCGGTGTGCGCGTTGCCGCGCAGTGGGAGCGCGGTGTCGTGCTGCGGCTCGGGCGCTTTCAGGCGGTCAGGGGGCCGGGCGTTATCTATATCATACCGTTTTTGGATTATGTGCGGTTTGTCGACAACCGGGTTCTTGCACTCAACGTTCCCGGACAACGGGTTATAACCAGGGATAATGTGCCTGCGCAAATCGATGGTGTTATCTTCTTCTATGTTGCCGATGCTGAAAATGCGATAACGAAAGTGCAGGATTTCCGTTTTGCGATAGCCCAGTACGCACAGGCCTCGCTGAGGGACGTCGTGGGATCGCTCTCGCTGGATGATCTTTTAACCGAGCGTGAGCAAATCCAGCAACGAATCGGCGAGAGCGTCGAGGAGCATATCAAGAACTGGGGAATCCACATCGACTCGATCCGGCTGCTCGATATCGATATGCCCGAGGAACTTAAACGGATGATGTCTCGCCAGGCTTCGGCAGAGCGTGAGAAGCGGGCGACGATAACCAAAGCCGAAGGCGATAAACTTGCCGCCCTTAACTTGTCCGAAGCGGCAGCTACCATGGCTAAAAGCCCTGGGGCAATGCAGCTCAGGACGCTGCAGACGATTGATGGGCTGGGGCCAAGCGCCTCAAACACCGTGGTCCTTTTCCCGACTGAATTCAGCGATATTGCACAACAGCTAGGGCCGATATTTGGGAAGAAGGGGTAGCAACAGCCGGTGCCCCGCTAACGGGTATCCCACATAAAGATGCAAGAAAAGCGCTTGTCATAAAAAGCGGCGTTTGAAGCAAAATTCAAGGTTTTGCCTAGGCAATAGAAGTAAATTGCCCGGTAAATCGGCGATAATCCTTGCCTTAATCCTTATTTTTCCTCTAAAATAGTAATCTACGGTTGTGTAGCATTTTTTCCAATAATGTGTTCCGACGGTATTCCTATAAACGCGTTCCGAGAATATACTCTTCATGTGAAGATGTGATTTGGGGGTAGTAAGTTGACAAATCCAAAATTGGATAGCTTTGATCTACAAAACTCATATGTAGACATCGATCCATCAAAACTTAGAATCGACGACACCACGTTGCGTGACGGTGAGCAAACGGCGGGGGTTGTTTTTTCCAACCACGAAAAGATAAGGATTGCCCAGTTGCTTGACAAGGTAGGGGTGGCTCAAATTGAGGCCGGTGTCCCGGCAATGGGTGGGGACGAGAAGGCGGTAATCAGGGAAATAGCAAGTCTCGGCCTTCGAGCGAGCGTTCTGGGATGGAACAGGCCGGTTATTGCGGATATCCAGCACTCTGTCGATTGCGGCGTGGACGCCGTTGCGATTTCTATCGCTACATCTGATGTTCATATTCAGCATAAGTTAAAAAAGGATCGCCAGTGGGTTATCGACAGGATGATCGAAGGCGTCAAGTTCGCTAAGAGCCATAACCTCTACGTCTCGGTCAACGCCGAGGACGGTTCGCGCGCCGACTTTGGCTTTATGGTCGAGTTCGGCCTTGCGGCCAAAGAGGCGGGAGCCGACAGACTCCGCTTTTGCGACACGGTCGGTATACTCGACCCCTTCCAGACGTTTTCCGTGATTAAGGATTTCAAGAAAGCGGTTGGGCTAGAGATCGAGATGCATACGCATAACGATTTCGGCATGGCGACCGCCAATGCGCTTGCAGGTATCAAGGCGGGCGCTGCCTGGGTTAACACTACCGTGAACGGTCTTGGTGAGCGCGCCGGTAATGCGGCGCTTGAGGAAGTAATTATGGCCATGAAATACCTGGGCCATATTGATCTGGGCTTTAAGACCGAAATGTTCCGCGAGCTTTCCGAGTATGTTGCGATGGCTTCGGCGAGAACCATCCCGATCTGGAAAGCCATTGTGGGCACCAATGTCTTTGCACACGAGTCCGGTATCCACGCCGACGGCGTTATTAAGAATCCAAAAACATATGAGGTATTCTCGCCGGAAGAAGTCGGCCTCGAGCGACAGCTTGTGATCGGCAAGCACTCGGGTTCGGCCTCCATTATCCAGAAATTCAAGGAGTTCGGCATCGAGATCGATAAGGAGTCGGCAACCGATATACTAGCCGATGTCAGGAGGGCATCGGTAGAGCTGAAGCGGTCGTTGTTCTCAAAAGAGCTTATGTATATTTATCAAGACTACCTGCGCAAAAGCGGAAAGGAGCACGTGCCTACCTGTGAGTAAGACGATTGTTGAGAAAATTCTAAGCGAGCACAGCGGAACCGATGCTTGCGCCGGAGATATAGTCGTAGCCGAAATCGACGCGGCGCTTGTCCAGGACGGTACCGGCCCCCTTGCAGTGCAGCACCTTCAGAAACTGGGGATGGAGCAGGCCGCAAAGCCGGAGCGCACCGTTCTTTTTATCGATCATGCGGCCCCAAGCCCGCGCAAAGAGCTTTCTAACGCTCACAAGATATTGCGCGACTTCGCGAAGAAGACGGGCGCCATCCTCTCGGATGTAAACGAGGGCGTATGTCACCAGCGCATGGTTGAGAATTATATGAATCCCGGCGAGGTTTTGATCGGCGCCGATTCGCACACCTGTACGGCGGGTGCGCTCGGCGCATTTGCAACTGGTATGGGATCGACCGATGTCGCGCTTGGGATCGCATCCGGTAAGACCTGGTTAAGGGTCCCCGAGACCTTTAAGGTTTATGTTACCGGCGAGTTTAAAAAGGGCGTATATCCCAAAGACCTCATGCTTCACTTTATTGGAATGATAGGCGCGGACGGCGCAACATATAAAGCACTTGAGTTTTGCGGCCCTACCATCGATGCGATGGAAATATCGGGCCGGTTTACCCTGGCCAATATGGCGGTCGAGGCCGGCGCGAAGGCGGGGCTTTTTAATTCCGATGAAACTACGAAAAAGTACCTTAAAGAGCGGGGACGCGGAGAGGCGTGGCGCCCGATCTCGGCCGATGAAGGCGCCAACTACGAGAGGGTTTACGAGATCGATGTTTCGGAACTCGAGCCGACGATATCCGCCCCGCATATGGTAGATAACACAAAAGTTATCAAAGACGTCGAAGGAATCAGGGTCGACCAGGTCTATATAGGTACCTGCACGAACGGGCGCATCGAAGACCTGCGTATTGCCGCACGGATTCTTGAAGGCAAAACCCGCAACCCGCATACCAGGCTTCTTGTTTGCCCGGCATCGAGGGATGTTTATCTCAAGGCGATCGAGGAGGGTCTTATCGCCAAGTTTATCGTGGCCGGCGCTACTATCGTTAACCCAGGCTGCGGCGCGTGTGTTGGTGTGCATGGCGGTATTCTCGGTGACGGCGAGGTCTGTCTTGCCACCCAGAACAGGAATTTCCGGGGCCGCATGGGAAATCCCGACGGCTTTATATATCTAAGTTCACCCGCTGTTGCGGCGGCAACGGCAATCGAGGGAGTCATCGCCGACCCTAGAAAGTACTTATAGGGTCCGCTAGATGTCATTCTGAAGGAGCAAATAGCAAATGGTAAACAGCGATTAGATGTCATTCTGAAGGAGCAAATAGCAAATGGTAAACAGCGATTAGATGTCATTCTGAAGGAGCAAAGCGACTGAAGAATCTTGGGTGCAGAAACCTTCTTCTTGGGGTGAAGGGTCTAAGCTTAGATAGAGCTAG
>PFFU01000040.1:1521-3693 GCA_002783345.1 Candidatus Aquicultor secundus | reverse complement strand
AGAATGACAGGTAAGTATTTGTTCAGAATGACAGGTAAGTAATAAAGGAACTAGTAGGAGTAGTAATGCAAATCAAAGGTAAAGCGTTTAAATTTGGTGATAGCATAAGTACGGACCATATCGCTCCGGGAAGGCTGTTTCATCTAAGGACAAACCTGCCGGAGCTTGCCAAACACGTGCTGGAGGATGCCGACCCGGAGTTTGCAAGCAAGGTGCAGCCCGGCGATTTCGTGGTTGGCGGTAAGAATTTCGGCCTTGGCTCAAGCCGCGAGCACGCCCCGACCATTATAAAGCTGGCGGGGGTCGGAGCGGTGCTGGCCGAGTCGTTTGCACGTATCTTCTACCGCAACGCGATCAATATCGGCCTGCCGGTTCTCATCTGTGACACCAACCAAATTAATGCTGGAGACGAGCTTGAGGTTGATGTCAGTAAAGGCGAGATTAAGGATATTACCAAAGGTATTACGATTCAGGCCAAGCCGCTACCTGACGTCATGATTAAAATCCTCAACGACGGCGGGCTGCTTGAGCATTTCCGCAAACATGGCGGCTTCGCGCTTGACGCATAAATACTCATTTAAGCAATAGGTTACCCGTGAGGGGGCGGAGACAAGCTACGCCCCTACGATATAGCAAATTTACCTGTGGTGGCGGAGACAAGTTACGCCCCTACGATATAGCAAATTTACCTGTGGGGGCGGAGACAAGCTACGTCTCTACGGGTTGGGAGAAAGGTGGTTTTTAAGGTGCACACGATTACATTAATCCCCGGCGATGGAATAGGACCGGAAATCTCTGAGGCGATGCGCCGGGTCGTTGAGTCGACGGGCGTAAAAATCGATTGGGACGTGCAGGAGGCCGGTGCCGATGCAATGGAAAAGTACGGCACCCCCCTTCCCGAACAGGTGCTTGATTCGATTCGTAAAAACAAAATCGCGATAAAAGGCCCGGTCACAACACCGATCGGCAGCGGTTTTAGAAGCGTCAATGTTGCCCTGCGCAAGGAGCTTGATCTCTATGTCAACCTGCGCCCCTGTTACAGCTTAAAGGGGGTTAAAAGCCGCTACGAGGATATCGACCTGGTTATCGTTCGCGAGAACACCGAGGACCTTTATGCGGGCATCGAGTTCGAGGAAGGCAGCAAAGAAGCAAAAGAGCTTATCGATTTTCTTAAAGCACGCGGAGCCAAAATTCGCTTTGAGGACGCGGGCATCAGCATAAAACCCATTTCGATTACCGGTTCGGAGCGGATCGTGCGGTTCGCCTACGAGTATGCACGTCGTGAAGGGCGCAAGAAAGTCACGGCGGTACATAAAGCCAACATCATGAAGCACTCCGACGGGCTTTTCTTGAGAGTTGCAAACGAAGTCGGCGCGAAGTATCCGGACATCGAAACCGAAGATCGCATCGTCGACAACATGTGCATGCAACTCGTGCAAAAACCCGAGCTTTACGATGTCTTAGTCTGCCCCAACCTCTACGGGGATATCTTAAGCGATCTGTGCTCCGGGCTTATCGGCGGCCTCGGGATGGCTCCCAGTGCAAATATCGGTGAGGAGCATGCGGTATTTGAGTCGGTCCATGGCAGCGCTCCCAAGTACGCCGGGCAGAACAAGGTCAACCCAAGCGCACTTATTTTATCAAGCGTTTTGATGTTGCACCATATCGGCGAGCGCGAAGCGGCGGATAAGGTATTTACCGCGACGCGCGATGTTGTTGCCGAGGGCAAGCATGTTACGTATGACCTAGGGGGCACCGCCGGCACCTCCCAGATGGCGGATGCTATTCTTAATAAGATTTTGTCGTAAATGCTGCAAGAGTTTATATCGGTGTCGTCAGTCGTCTTGACACCCGAGCATGCGTTCTGTATAATCTCATCTAATATTCTCCATTTAGAGACAAGTAGAGCCAAACAAAGAGATATACAAGGAAAGAGGCAATGAAGGGGAGTAGTAGACTTTCTTACTATGTGAGCGAGCCGGGGGTGGTGCGAAGCCCGGTATAGGATGTAAGTCGAACGTCGCCCCGGAGCCGGCCTTCTGAACAGCGATTTCGCTTAGTAGTTTGGTCCGTCAAGCCCACGTTACGGGCACAAGAGTGGCTGTCGATTGGTTATCGGCTGCCGAATTTGGGTGGTACCGCGTGAGAAGTCCTCTCGTCCCATTGGGGTTG
>PFFU01000040.1:0-1495 GCA_002783345.1 Candidatus Aquicultor secundus | reverse complement strand
GTATGCAGTAGGCAGGTTAAGAACCAGGGTATGGTAGATGTCATTCTGAACGAAGCGTAAGCGAAGTGAAGAATCTCGAAGGCACTCACAAGGATTGTCATTACTCAGCGTCTAGGTTAAGTTTCAGCTTTCTCTAGAAGAAGGTTTTCATTCACAATTCGACATTCGCAATTCTCAAGGAGGAAACATGGCACAAACAAGAGCATACAGAAGTGATGAAGTTAAAAAAGGGATAGTGAGGGCGCCGCATAGGTCGCTCTTAAAAGCGATCGGTTTGACCGACGAGGAGATGCGGCGCCCGTTTATCGGCGTTGCGAACTCGGCGAACGATATTATCCCGGGGCATATTCACCTGGATAAAATAGCGGAGGCCGTTAAGGCCGGTATTCGGCTGGCGGGCGGCACGCCGTTTGAGTTTTCGACAATCGGCGTCTGCGACGGCATTGCGATGAACCATGCGGGGATGAAGTACTCGCTGCCGAGCCGCGAGATCATTGCCGATTCGGTCGAGCTGATCGTCGAGGCCCACCGTTTTGACGCGCTTGTTCTTATCCCGAGCTGCGACAAAGTCACGCCGGGCATGCTGATGGCGGCGGCGCGTATGAACATCCCGACGGTTGCTGTAAGCGGCGGTCCGATGCTTGCCGGAAAATATAGGGGTAAAGATATCGATCTTATCAGCGTCTTTGAGGCGGTCGGCTCTGTTGGAGCGGGCACGATGACCGAGGACGAGCTTAACGAGTTTGAGAGTCGCGCTTGTCCCACCTGCGGCTCGTGCGCCGGTTTGTTTACCGCAAACACGATGAACTGCCTGACCGAGGCCATCGGCATGGGGCTACCCGGCAACGGGACGATTCCGGCACCGTACTCCGAAAGGATTCGTCTTGCAAAGCTTGCCGGCATGGCCGTTATGGATTTGCTGGCGAACGATATAACGCCGGACAAGATTCTCACCAACGAGGCGTTTAGAAACGCTCTTGCGGTGGATATGGCGCTCGGCGGCTCAACGAACACCATGCTTCACCTTGCGGCGATAGCCCATGAGGCCGGTCTTGAGTTCGACCTCAATATGGTCGACAAAATAAGCCTGAGCACACCGGACCTGTGCAAGATAAGCCCGGCGGGGCACCATCATATCGAAGACCTTTACAGCGCCGGCGGCATAATGGCCGTTATGGCCGAGCTTAACAAGGGCGGCTACTTGAATACGACTGTTATGACATCCACAGGAAAGACGCTCGCCGAGAACCTGCAAGGGATAGAGGTTCTGGATAACGATGTTATCCGTCCGTTGGATAATCCCTATTCGAAGACCGGCGGCCTGGCGATCCTGTTTGGCAATCTTGCGCCGGATGGCGCCGTGGTAAAGCAAGCGGCGGTCAAGGAAAGCATGCTTAAGCATTCCGGCCCGGCCAGGGTGTTTAATGGCGAGCCCGAGGCGACCGAGGCAATCCTTGGCGGCAAAATAGCGGCCGGCGATGTTATCGTCATCCGG
>PFFU01000054.1:3519-7749 GCA_002783345.1 Candidatus Aquicultor secundus | reverse complement strand
CCCTATCTTAAAACGTACTTTTACCAACGAACATTTAACCAAACTGGGTCTAATTAGTCTGACGAAGCGATACTCGATAGTACGCTCATTCTGACGAACCGCCGTATGCGGACCCGCTTGTACGGTGGTGTGGGAGGGTCGGCGGCGAAAGCCGCCCCCTATCCCGATTATTGCGATGTTCAGAGGGGCGGAAGGATTCGAACTGAATTAATTTCGCAATCGTGTGCTTTTTATCGATTGTGCGCCGTTTATACTGGTAAACGGTTTTATGCGGAGCCCAGTGCTCTTCCCTTTGCAGCTGTGCAAGGCTTTTTGTTTATAGATTATGCTCTTACCTTCTGCTAAATCGCTATTTATTAATTGCATTTCTATGTATATACTCTTAAATAAAAGTTGAGCTTATAATATTTGCAGGTAAAAGCAGTATAAGGAAAGGGATATTATGTCCTATAAGGTTAGTGTTGTTATTGAAAAAGATGAATACGGCTACTACGCATATGCGCCGGAGCTGGAAGGATGCCAAACGCAAGGCGATACGTTTGAAGAAGCATTAGCCAACATAAAAGAAGCCGTTGAACTATATCTGGAGACGTTGCCAGAAGATGAGAGAAAGAAAGTTCTTAGCAAGGAGATAATCACGGCTACTCTAGAGGTTGAAGTTGCCTAAACCACCGAGACTTACACCACAAGATGCAGAAACGCTGTTGCTAAGAGCCGGTTTTGTGTTGGACAGGAGTAAGGGTAGCCATAGAATATATATGAGGGAGAATAAAAGAATAATCATCCCTTTTCATACCGGTAAGATGCTGCATCCAAAAATCATTAAGCAAGTTCTCGGTGTAATAGAATCTAGTGAGTAAATACAGAAAAGCTCCCCAGGGATTATAGCGGTTTGCTGAAAATATCTTGCGGGTATGAGACCCAGAGAGGCCCGTTTCGTAGATTATGCCGTTTTTTACATACAGAATCTTCTCTTTAGTTGGCTGCCGTGCGCTTTTTAAACTGCCGGATGGTGACGCAGGTTGCTGGCATCCAGGAATTAGACAAAGACATAAAGCGAATAGAGCTACTGCTGCAGCGAAACGCAAAAGCATATCTGATAGAGCGCTCTTGTGAGGATTCACCGGCAACTCCTTTATTCAAAAGCCGTTTTTAATTATAGAATACGGCATATATGCAAAATATCCTCTATTGAAGTTCTTTGTGAGAAGCCAAATCATGGCTAAATATATGAAGGCTGCTTTCAGGCTAACCTGGTGTGAAATTAAACAAAGCAAACGGTAGTTTAATTGACAAACCTTCAAGGCTAGACTAGGATTACATCAGTGAAGAGCTACAAAGCCAAAGAAGTTGTTAGTATTCTAAAGCGAGATGGATGGTATTTAACTAAAACCACAGGAAGCCATCATCATTTCAAGCATCCAACAAAGCCGGGAAAAGTTACTGTTCCTTATAGGACTGAGAGCGAAGACATAAAAATTGCCACTCTAAAATCTATTCTTAAACAGGCCATGATTGACCTAAAGGAGGTTTAGACAGTTGCGTTATCAGTACCCAGCTATCCTTATACCGGCAGAAGAGGGAGGCTACACTGTTTTGGTTCCGGATCTTCCCGGATGTGTCACTCAAGGTGAAACCGTAGAGGAAGCTTTTGAGATGGCTAAGGATGCAATTGCTGGGTGGATTGAGGTAGCTCTCGAATATAATGAAGAAGTTCCGGGTTCAAGCACCCTGGAGCAAATAGCTGGGCACCTGGATGAGTTTCTCGAAGGTGTTGTGGAAACTAAAGAAGAGAGAGACAGAGTAATTCTTGCCAACGTTCAGCTAGATCTTCCTGAAGTCGCCGCGTAAATTAACCCAAGAAAGCTAATTGCGTTTATTAACATTAAAGCTACATTATCCCAGGTTCGTTTTGTTACTTCCCGGACGGTAATTTTACCTCGGGGGCCGGCGAGGTTTTTGCGAGGCCCAAGAACGTATTCCATACGCTTTGCGCTCCGGGGTCGAGTTTTTGCGCCGACTTAAGCAGGGTGTCCGCTTTGTTTTTATCGCCCTTTAACTCGTAGGCAACCGACTCGGAAATAAGAGGCCTCGAACCTTGCGGATCAATCGATCCCAATAGCTTGCTTACCCTTATTACCTCGTCATAGTTCCCTTTTTGCAGATTTAACATGATCACGTCTATATAGGTGTTTTTATCTAGCGGCGCTTTCTGTAGCGCCAGGTATAGGTACTTTTCCGCTTGGCCAAGGTCTTTATTGTTCCTGCTATATCGGGCCGATACCAAATAGGCTGTTCCCAGAGTATGAATTAGCTGCGGATAATTCGGGGAGTATCTTAGTCCTCTTTTAGCTACCGTAATCGCGAGCCTGGCAACCGATGCATCTTTTGTATCATTGGCAAGGTCTAAGCATAGATTGGCACAGAACCATTGGTAATGGGGCTGGACGGCCAGGTATTGAGCTGCATCACAGGCACCCTTGAGGGCGGATTCGCTCATCGTCGTGCGCACTTCGCTGTCTGCCGCAGAATACCGCGCCTCTAGCACCGGCGGCGTTAAAGCCGCTATAGAAAGCGCCACCACAACAACAAGAGCCAGCCACTTGAGTGCGGCCCCTTGTGCTACACGCCATTCTATAACGCGACTGGTACCTTTTACCGCATTGCCGACGACCGAACCCATGATACACCAGAAAAAGAGGCTTAAATCGTTGGTGGCGATACCGCTTAATCCCTGAACCAGGTAACCGATTAACGCACCCAAAAAACCAATTGCTAGGTAATCCGAGTTGTTTCTAGCCGCCCTGAGGCCTTTCAATACAACGTAAGTGATGAGCCAGAGCTGCGCAAGCAGTAGCAGCGCCCCACCGTCAATCACGGACTGTAGATAGATATTATGTACCCGGTCAACAAAACCGCTTTCGATCTGGGTAAACTTAAGCGTTAAAAAGGGATTTATCCAGTCGTTAGTTTGTCCCAGGCCGTAACCGGTAAGCGGCTTGTGTGCGATCATCTGCAAGGAGGATTTCCAGAGTTCGATACGGGTTCCAAGAGAACTGGGTGAGCTGGCCATATTAACGACAGAGGAGGTTCCCGAGTTTACCGATGCCGAAAGAAGGATTCCGGATACAATACCCACCGGGACCAGGAGCAGCCAGTACGGGTACCGTGCCCCTTTTATGGACGAGTTTTTCCGGCTCTTAAATCGTTTATAGAGGGGTATCAGCGAGCCGATTACGGCGCCAAGCCAGGCGCCTCTTGAAATGGTGCTTACGAGCATTGCCAAGCCGAGACCGATAAGTGCAAACGCTACTCTAGGATCGTCCCAGAATCGCTTTCGCTGCTCTGGGGGAAATAGGGCTTTTGCAATCAATATGGGCAGGGATATCGCCAAGAACGCACCAAAAAAGACAGGGTTTCCGATCGTTGAGGCTATCCTGCCGGCGTTTTTCACTGCCGCTTGAGACATATTTGCGCCCAGGGCATCGAAAAGGCCAAAGATGTTTATCACGGTGAACGTAACCATAAAGAGCGCATTAAAGCTCTGCTTGAACCCGTTCTCCTGGGCCGCTTTAAATGAAAACCAGAAAAGGATCGCGTAACAGATATACGCGGGCAAGGTCTCGTACCTTTCAAATCTTCCGATCAGGCTTGCCAACGGATTTGCTGAGCTGAAGGTTGTAATCGCAAGGACTAAAAGAAAAACTCCTACCAAGAGAAATGCCTTATGGATAGGTACTCTTATGACACCCTCTTCAAGCCAGCGCCGCATCTGAAAGTAAGTAAGAAACAGGGTGATTAAAAAAAGCGCGGTAAGCTTGGGTAAGCTATAACTATCCATGTTAAACGGGGAGAAAACCAGAAGAACGATAAACGGCGCGGCTACCGTGCACCATAATAAAATATCATCTATCTCTGCGACCAGTTTGTCTTTGCTACTGCTGTCATCCATAATCATTCAAAGGAGCGGTCTTTCATGTGATTCCACTATCGCACACAACCGGGTCTTTTGCTAGTTACTGTTACCGGACTTACTCAAGATATTGAGATGCCGGTAAAAGTCGGTGACGAGCCGAGATTTTTGGTAATCGGGAAGATTTCAGGAAAGCATTGGTCAGCAACATACTTAGCCAACTTCTCCAACAACGCAAGGTTTGAATAGCGTCCACTTAGGGCAGCAAAACTTTGACCCCTAAAAAATGGCTTTGATAAGCCATTTTTGTTTGTGTG
>PFFU01000054.1:2617-3486 GCA_002783345.1 Candidatus Aquicultor secundus | reverse complement strand
GGCAGTGGGAACCATTAGCCAAGGGCAAGGGTGTCCATCGCGAGGTGGAATCTGAAGGAAGCCTGTAGGCAAAGTCCCGTAAGCGTAAAATAGTCCCCACCTATCCAATAAAGCGGGTTTACGGCTATTTGTTTACCCGACATTCTAGCGGTAGATCACTTGACCAGGGAAGAAATTTATCTAAAACACCCTCATCATGGATATCAATGTTAGGCAGCCTTTCAAATAGATATTTAAGATAAGCGAATGGATTCAAACCATTTTCCTTGGCCGTTTCAACAATGCTATATATTGTTGCACTGGCTTTGGCCCCTTGAGGGGTATTGGCAAATAGCCAGTTTTTCCGCCCGATCACAAAAGGCTTAATAGAGCGTTCACTTCTGTTATTGTCAAGATCGAGGCGACCGTCTAAAAGGAAGGCCTCAAGGCGCTCACGCTGTTTTAAGCAATAGCCGATCGCCTCTCCAAATGCGCTTTTGGGGAGCACCCTTGGTTTTTGATATTTTAACCAGGCGTAGAAAGCATCAACTATGGGGCGGCTTTTCTTTAACCGGATTTTGTAGCGTTCTAAAGCTGAAAGCTCTTTTATTTCCCGCTCTATAGCAAAGAGCCGGTTACAAAATTCTAACCCCTCTTTGGCGGCTACTTGAGCATTTTGCTTATCAGCCGGCAATGCCTTAAGTGCCTCGACAAATTTTCTTCTGGCATGGGCCCAGCACCCGACCAAGGTGATATAGAGAAGATTGTTGTAGCCGCCATAGCCATCAACGTGTAGATACCCCTTAAAACCAGCTAGAAACTTAGCCGGATGTTTGCTTGCCCGTGTAGTTTGATAGTCATAGAGGACAATCAGGGGCCCTTCTCTTCCT
>PFFU01000054.1:2253-2604 GCA_002783345.1 Candidatus Aquicultor secundus | reverse complement strand
CAGCATAAAGGACGCTCTCACTTAATAAATATTTGTGCATTCTCTCATAAAGGTACTCAAGCCAGCGCTTTGAACCTTGAATCATCCAGTTGGCCAGAGTTTGCCGGGAGAGTTCCACCCCGAGGCGCAATAGTGTCTGCTCCTGGCGATATAGTGGCATGCCCTCCACATATTTCTGCACCATGGTGTAGGCCACGGCAGAAGGTGAGGCTAAGCTTCCCGGTAGCACTGGATCTGGCATCGGCGCGGTTACTATGGGGGTTTTGATCTCTTCCCGTTCGCAGCGGCGGCAGGCATATATGTAGCGAATATGCTTAACCACACTTACCTGGGCGGGAATGATTTTAAGCT
>PFFU01000054.1:0-2244 GCA_002783345.1 Candidatus Aquicultor secundus | reverse complement strand
GTATTCTATTATTTCTACCGGCAGATCCTTGAGATCTTCCTCACGTTTGCCCTGCCTTTTACGGCGCTTGTAGGTGATTTCCTCCATGGTTGGCTCAGGGGCGGGTTTGGCTTCTGCTTCTGCTTCGTTAAATAGTTGGGGTTGCTCAGTAGCTTCACTGGAGGTGGCAAAGCGCCGTTTTTGGCTTAAGCGAAACTGCTCTTCAAACCAGGTTAGCTTAGCGGAAAGTTCAGCTATTTGGCTCTCCTGTAGGGCGCATTTTGTCTCAAGTGCCTCAATGTTTTCTTCAAGCTCTTCAACGACTTGGCTCATGTTTTGCATACCTATATATTCAACATAAGGGCTGGTAAACCCTTTAAAATCAAGAGACTTTTTATCTATTTTTAGCTAAAATCATTACTTTTTTTTATGCTTCTAAAGCACCACCCGGGCATCTACTTTAGGGTGGGCCCTCTGGTAAAGGGAGAGACCGTCTAAGAGCCAGCGAAGCTCGCGGTAGCTGATCGTCATCACTTGGGTGCTATGCCCAGGCCACTGAAATTTGCCCCTCTCCAGACGCCGGTAGTAGAGCCAAAACCCGTTGTGCTCCCACTGCAAAATCTTTAGCTTATCCTTTTTACGGTTGCAGAAGACAAAAAGACAGCAACAGAAGGGATCAAGCTCAAATCCCTGCCTGACAAGCACTGCTAGCCCGTCGATGGACTTGCGCAAGTCAGTTGCCCCGCAGGCGAGGTATACCCGATCGATGCCGGCTTCGTTTAGCATAATGTTACCAGTGCACGCACTACTTGAGAGAGCAGGCCCGGGTCAAAGCCTCCTTTTACCTCTATCTGGGCTTTGCCCACCCTGATTGTTAATGAGTTGTTCTGCTCCATGGGTGAGTGTTCGCTTAACTCTACCGGCAGCCATTGGTTTGACTGATTTAAAGGAGCATCCTTATTGGATCCGATTTGCCCATTCGTTTTATACTTGCGAAGCCAGTACCACAGTCGCTCTTCACTCACATTATTGGCCGCACACCACTGCCTAACGCTCTTTCCGCTGTCTCGATATTGGGCAATCCGATTCTCCCATTCTTTTTGCCGTTCGGCTTGTGTCATAAGATAATCCTCCTCAATAGGTATTTGAGGGAGATTATCTTACAGTCTCAGAGGTTAAACCAGGTGGGGATAGTTTGACGCTTACATTTCTTCGCAGGGATATCATGATTATTTTTGTGACTGGGGCGCGCGAAATCGACGGTGCCGAAATATATCTGCAAAATATGCTTGCATACGCCAAAGCGGAAGACAGGCGTTTTATTCTCGCTTGCCCTGATCACGGGCCGTTTGTTGAGCGGGCCAAAGATCTGGGTTTATCAACGGTAAGCATAGACCTTGGCGCGGGCTTTGGGAAATGGAGGGGTCTTAACGCATTCTCGCCGGTAACGTGGATGCAGTTTCACCGGTTCTCTTCGTTGCTTCGTTCCGTTATTAAGAAGCACGATGTGCGCGTAATTCATGCGCAAACCGATCTTAAGGAACGGTTCTTTTCAGCGCTCGCAGGCAGCAAGGCGGGTGTTCCAGTCGTATGGACCGAGCATGGGATGTTGCATCCTTGGATTAAGACAAGCCCAGCTCGACGTGCGTATAAGTTCATTGCTAACAGATATGTCTCGACCGTTATTTGTGTGTCTAATGCTGTTAGAGCGGACCTTCTGGAAATTGGAGTCGAAGCAATTAAGCTAAAGGTCATACACAATGGGGTTCCGGGTGTGGAAATACCGTCACATAGTAACTCGACCCGTCGTGAGCTGGGTTTGCAAGAGCAAGATATTGTGATTTCTTCGGTGGCGCGTCTTTATAACAAAAAAGGTGTTCAGGACCTAATTGCTGCATCGGCAAAACTTATCCCAAAGATACCATCGTTAAGGATTCTTGTGGTGGGTTGTGGTCCATATGAAGAAGAGCTAAAAAAAATAGCCGTAGAGCAAGGTGCGGCCGATAAAGTCATATTTGCAGGGTTCAGAAAAGACGTGGCGCGCTTCTTTGCAGCCAGTGACATATTTGCCAGCCCAACCTTTGATCGAGAGGGATTGCCGCTTACCCTTCTGGAAGCTATGGCGCTATCTAAGCCGATTGTCGCAACCGATGTTGGCGGCACGAGAGAATGTGTAGAAGATGGTGTCACGGGCCTGCTGATCGAACCGAGGGATGTAAGCGCTATGGCAGAGGCAATCGAGAAACTATCTTTAGATAAAGCTCT
>PFFU01000011.1 GCA_002783345.1 Candidatus Aquicultor secundus | reverse complement strand
AGGCGGTAGCCCTTCCCAATCAGCTCGACACGTGGGTATTTTACGGGCTTCTTGCAATTTCGGTAGCTCTCCCGCTGGCCATGTCCAGGATCACCTTCGACCAGTTCGATATCGCAAAGGTTCTGTTGCTGCGCATATTTACGCTGGTGACCGTATCCCTATGGGTATGGAAGATGGTGACAACCCGAAAGAAAGAACTGCGCTGGAGCAAGGTCGACTTTGCCGTTATCGCGTTCCTGCTGCTTGTCTTTATATCCACCATTACTTCTGTTCACGTTCCAACAGCAATCCACGGAAAATACAAACGGTATGAAGGCTTGCTCACGTTTCTCAACTACGGAATACTTTATTTTCTAGCACTGCAGGCATTTACAAGCTTTAAGAGGCTCTCGACATTAAGTAAAACCATAACGCTTACCGGCGGCCTGGTCTCTCTTTATGGAGTTATACAATTTTTAGGTTTGGACCCCCTGCCGTGGGCGACGCTTCCATTCGAGCAGAGAAGAAGCTTTTCCACGTTTGGCAACCCCGACCTTCTCGGCGGGTTTCTCGTCATATTGATGCCGCTTGCGGTTGTCGAGTTCTTGAAAGCCCGTGATGCGAAAAACAATATTTTAATGGGCTCGATCCTCTTCATAAGCCTTTTATGCCTGCTGACGGCGTTCACCCGTGGTGCTTGGCTGGGCTCGGCGGTGGCACTTGTCGTTCTTGCGGTTTTAGGTGGGAAAACGATTCTCACCGACAAAAAGAAGCTGCTGCTCGTACTTGTCGCATTTGTTAGTATTTTTGCGGTTGTCATGGCGTACTCGGCAAGCACCGGCCACGGCGTTATGAACCTCGTCGACCGCTTGAAATCGACGACCCAGCTCACCGAGGGAAGCGCCGCGTCGCGTATCGAGATTTGGAAGGCCGGTTTGAAGATGATCGAGTCGAAGCCGGTCTTCGGCCTCGGCCCCGACACCTACCGGCTTGGCTCTGAACGCTACGAGACCAAAGCGTATGTGGCGCAAGGTTCGGGGCAAACGGTCGCCGACAATGCTCATAACTGGGTTGTTCAGCTGGCTGCCGGAGTCGGTATCCCGGCCACCTTAATCCTAATCGGGCTATTTTTCACCATTATGGCCATCGCCATTAAGTATTCACGACGGCTTGAAGGCGATGATAGACTAACATATGCGGCTCTTATAGGGGCTTCTATCGGGTATTTCATCCACCTTCTGTTTGGCGTGAGTATCTCGGGGAGCACCGGGGTGTTCTTCCTAGTTATTAGCGCTATACTTGCCGTGACGCCGGCCGTAAGATCATTTGAGCTGAAACCAACCGAAGGGATGCGGTTCTCGCTCCAGGCATCCATGGTTGTCGTGATTGTCATTTCAGCCGTATCCGCTTACTATGCCCTGGCTATGTATGTTGCTGATTACGACTATGCAGCGGCGATTCAGCTGGGTAACGAAGGGCAAATCGAGGCGGCAACGAGTAACTATGAGCGTTCGATCGAATTATATAAAAACGGAAGATATTATGACGGCTACGGCATGTTCCTGGATAGGCTTGGTGTGATGCAGCAGAGCCGCGATATGATCGCCAAGTCGGTATCCGTATACCAGGCCGCTCAGGAGTACGAGCCGTTGGAAGGGGACCATTACGTGTTCTTGGCCAGCGGGCACGCGAAACTTGCAACGAGTTCGAAAGACCCAATGCTCGATACGGCGGTAGCCGAGCTGCAGCAGGCGATCAGCGTGCGTCCGAATGCATATTCGGCGCGTATCCTTCTTAGCAATGTCTATATGTTCCAAGGGAAATACCAGCAAGCAATAGAGACGCTCAAGTTTGTGCTCGACATCAACCCACAGGAAAAAACGGCATTTCAAATAATGGCGAAGTGCTACCAGCAATTAGGGAACAAAAAAGAGGCGCAGAAGTACTATAAGAAGTACCTTGTCCTGCAGCCGGATGACCCGGAAGCCAAAGCCGCACTTCAGCTGCTTGGGAAAAAGTAGAACTTAGAGCATCACCGGTATAAATTACCCGGGCTATCATCCAGTCTTTAGTGGACAGCTGCATGTGATTTGGGTTACAATCAAGCAAAAGTTCTCATAATCACAAAGTACATAACAAAATTACTTTATTTAGATTAAGACGGATGGGCAGGGTAGCTATTGAAGAAAGCTAAAATTCCACAAACAACCATAACACGATTGCCCGTTTACCTTCGTGCCCTGGTAATGCTGGCGAACAAAGGCGAGCAAATTACCTCGTCTCATGGCCTTGCCCAGCATGCTGGGACCAACGCCGCGCAGTTAAGAAAAGATCTCTCCTACCTCGGCGAGTTCGGTACCCGGGGTGTGGGCTACGATGTCGATCAGCTTATAAACGAGGTATCTAAATGGCTTGGCCTCTTAAGGGACAGGACCGTCGTTATTGTCGGGCTGGGGCGCTTAGGAGGGGCTCTCGTAGGCTACCAGGGGTTTTCGCAGAAGGGTTTCAAAGTAGTGGGCGCATTTGACCGCGATCCCGCAATAGTGGGTACGGTTGTCGACGGCCTCACGGTGAACCATATAAACGACCTTGAAAGCATCGTCAAAGATACTCAGGGTGGGGTGGACATAGGGATCATTGCAACGCAGGCCCCCTCGGCCCAGGGCGTCGCAAACCGGATGGTTGACGCCGGGGTAAAAGCTATCATTAACTTCGCGCCGATAACAATCGATGTTCCTGCCGGTGTGGTTTTACGTCAGGTAGACCTCTCCGTCGAACTGCAAATTTTATCTTACTACTTACAAAAAAGGTAAACACAGGCAAATTAAAATATGATGAGACCAAACGATACGATGTCACTTCAAAGCGAAATCGAACAGGACATAACCGCCGCTAAGGAACTGCTTAAAGAACATGCGTTTTCTGGCCATAGGCTTTTAAAGGACCAGGCTAAAGATATCGAAGGCCTTCCTCTTGCCACGCTTCTGTTTGTAACCGCAAGCCTCGGGACATATCGCTCCGAAGAGCTAAGGCCGGTGGCTGTGGGGCTGGAGTTACTGCGTCTTGCCGCCGAAAAACACTACCGTGAGATGGCGAATCTCAATGCAGGGGATAACCTGCAGAACCTGTTTCTCGTTACGGCGGATTTCTACTACGCGCAGGCGATAACGATTGCCGCTACGGTACGGAAGGGGTTTGTGGTCGAGCACATGGTAAAGGCGATTGCCGAGATCGCCGGGGTGGAGGCGGCCGGGCAAAAGCACGATAAACCCGTTACGGTTTCGGACGAGAATGCCGGCCTTTTCCGTACTGCGGTAGAACTCGGGACATTACTTTCTACAACCCCTTTGTAGCTCAGCCCGCATTTTCTTGCAGTAGACAGAAAAACGGCATTTAAATTATACTATTTAAGATTATGAATAAATCCTATCCGATTCCGCAGCATATCCTCCAAGACCTGGTAGAGGTGGAGAAAGAACTCGTCAAGGCGGCCACACGAAGCGATGGGGTGTTGGCCGAAGCGTCTCTCGCCACTCTTAAAGCCGGCGGAAAGCGGCTCCGGCCTGTTTTGGTGCTGCTGGCCGGCATGGTCGGCGATTATGATGTTGAGAAGTTAATGCCGGCCGCTGTGGCCTCAGAGCTTATCCATATGGCGTCGCTCATTCACGACGACATCCTGGACGGCGCATCGACCAGGCGCGGGATTCCTACGGTTAACGCGGTGTGGGGCGAGCAGGTTGCGATAGCGGCGGGCGATTATTTGTTTGCAACGGCGTTCGAGCTGCTCTCACACACACCGATACGCGCTGTTGAAATCATGGTCAATGCGGCCGTCGACTTGAGCCTCGGCGAACTCGATCAGATGGTAACCGCGCACGTAGCCGATCAGTCCATGGGCGATTACGTGCAGAAGGCGAGGCGCAAAACGGCCGCGTTGTTTGCGGCATGCTGCCAGGTGGGTTCGTACTTGTCGGGCGCATCTGAAGCCGAGGTTGCCGCACTTACAAGGTACGGCGAGGACCTGGGCGTTGCGTTTCAAATCTATGATGATGTCCTGGATATAGTCGGCGGTAAGCAAACCGGCAAAGCAACCGGGGTAGACGTGCGCGACGGCACGGTAACGGTACCGATGCTTTACGCGCTCGAAACCTTGGGGCGGCAAAGTGAACTTGCTGCGATTATCGCAAACGTAACGCCAAGCGACAGCGAGGTCGAAGCAGCGCTTGCCATGATCGATCAAAGCGGCGCGGTAGCCCGCGCCAAAGATACCGCCAGGTCCTACGTTGATACGGCGCTCGATTCGCTAAAGGTGCTCTCAAAGCCCGAGGCGGTCGCCGTTTTTACGGGGATCGGCGAGTTTGTTGTTGATAGATAT
>PFFU01000139.1:21341-40307 GCA_002783345.1 Candidatus Aquicultor secundus | reverse complement strand
TGGGCATCTATATCGGGCTCACCGGCAACCGCAAGGTGGGGTTCACCACCGCGACACTCTCGCTGGCCTGGTTTTTCGTGGGGCTTAAGTTCATCCTCCCACACTTTAACAGTGCGGGCTTTTTCTATATTCAAAACTTCTCGCGCCTCGGCTCCACACCCGCCGAGGTAATCAACAACACGCTTACCAAGCCCGGCCTGGTGCTATCCATCGTCGGGCAGGAGCGCAAACTCATGTACCTTTTAGAGCTTCTTGCGCCGATGGCCTTCTTCCCGCTCATGAATATCGAGACGCTTCTGATAGCGCTGCCCACCCTGTTCTCGAACCTGGTGAGCCAGCAGGGCTATATGGACTCGATACAGTACCATTACACCGCGACCATCATCCCGTTCGTTTTCGTTTCGGGCATCCTCGCAATCGAGAAGCTGGGGCTTAAAGCCAAAGGCAAGGTGCTTATGGCGGGGCTCATTATCGTCGCAGCCCTGGTATCCAACTACTACCTGAGCCCATCACCGCTCTCACCCAACTTTACCCGCGGCTACTGGACGAATAGCAACGAGCGAAGGGGCAGCATGGATGAGGCGCTCTCCTTGATACCGAAGGACGCTGCGGTGAGCGCATACTGCAGCATGGTGCCGCATCTGGCCCACCGGCAGAAGATTTACGAGTTTCCCAATCCGTTTAAAACCGTAAATTGGGGCGTTAGGGGAGAGCACCCGCATAAGAAAGCCTTGATACAGTATGTGGTAGTAGATGTGAAGAACCTGCCGGGTGACCAGCGTTTGTTGATAGATGAACTTAGAAATAAGGGCTTCAGGCAAATCTTCAACCGGGACGAGATCCTGGTTCTTAAGAGAAAGTAAGAGCGCGTATGGCCGGTGATCGCTTCTCACGGATATTACGAATAGCGGGACTTATACTGATCGCCGTTGGCGTGTTTATCTTGCTGAAGATAAACTATACCGATGTTGAGACAAGCTATACCCAGGAACGGATGCACGACGAGTGGATAAAAGCCGAGAACCGCACCCGGGGCAGTGACTTCCACGAGGACCTGCCGGTTGTATCGGCCCCATCCCGGCGTACGGCATCGACCAAACGCGAAACAGCATCCTCGACCGAAACCACATCTTCAATCGCGCGGGATCAAAAAGCGGTCAAGCGGGTTGCGGTGGCGCATCTAAAGCCATTCGCCAGAATCGTTATCCCGCGAATCAGTCTTGACGCCATCGTGGTGCAGGGGGTTGACGAGCAGGCCCTCGCACTTGGGCCGGGCCATATGGAAGAGACCGCCTATCCCGGCGAGGTGGGCAACATGGTTATCTCAGGCCACAGGGTAACGCACAGTCACCCGTTTTACTACCTCGACGAGCTAAAAAAAGGCGACCCCATCGAGATTTACTCGTTGTCAAACAAGAAATATACCTACTACGTGGTCGGTCAAAAAGTCGTTATCCCTACCGATGTGAGCGTAATCGCGCCCACCAAAGACAAGACCTTAACTCTTACCACATGCAACCCGCGCTACAGCGCAAAAACACGGCTTATCATCACCGCCAAGATGTTGGACGAAGATAAGCTCCTGAATTAGATTTACCGCAGGATGGTCTGCATGCGGCTCGGGCCGACCGAGATCATCTCGATTGGAACGCCGGTCATCTCCTCAAGTCTAACGATGTAGTCCTGCGCCGCCTTGGGCAGTTTATCGTAGGAGTCGGCGCCCGATATATCCGTGTTCCAGCCCTCCACTTCCTCGTAGACCGGGGTGCATTTGTGGAAGATACTCTGGTGGCACGGCATCTGCTCGTAGAGCTTGCCCTCGTGCTCGTAGCCGACGCATATCTTAATGGTCTCAAACCCCGAGAGGACGTCAAGCTTGGTAAGGGCGATGCCGGTCAGGCCGTTTATTCTGGCGGCGTACTTGGCGATAACGCCGTCAAACCAGCCACAGCGCCTGGGGCGCCCGGTCGTCGTGCCGTACTCACCGCCTACGCTTCGCATGGTCTCACCGGTATCGTTCTCCTGCTCGGTTGGGAAGGGGCCCGCTCCGACTCTGGTGGTATACGCTTTAACGATGCCGATGATGCGGTTGATGCGCATTGGGCTTACCCCGGCGCCGACGCACGCCCCACCGGCAATCGGCGAGGAGGATGTCACGAACGGGTACGTCCCGTGATCGAGATCGAGCATCATGCCCTGGGCGCCCTCGAAGAGCACGTTCTTGCCGCCATCAAGCGCCTCGTTGATAACCCGGCTGGTATCGCCGATGAGGTTTTTAAGCCGCTCGGCATGCAAGAGGTACTCATCCATAATCTGGTCGATATCCAGAGGATCGACATCGTAGATTTTGGTTAAAACCTGGTTTTTAAAGTTAAGCGCGACTTCAAGCTTTTCCCGGAAGATCTTCATGTCCATCAGGTCCTGCATGCGAAGGCCCACACGCGATGCTTTATCGGTGTAGGCCGGGCCTATCCCTAAACCCGTCGTGCCGATTTTTGACTTGCCCAGTTTCACTTCGGATGCCTGGTCGAGCGCCCGGTGGTACGGCATAATGAGATGGGCGTTTGTACTGACTACGAGATTTGGCTCGCCGATGCCGATGTCTTTTAAGAGATCAAGCTCCATGATGAGGGCCTGGGGATCGATAACCAATCCCGAGGCGATGACCGAGACGACATGCGGGCGCAGTATCCCTGACGGCAATAGATGAAGTTTGAGCTTATGGCCTTCGGCGATTACCGTGTGCCCGGCGTTGTGTCCTCCCTGGTAGCGAACGACCATATCCATGTCGTTGGCCAGCCAGTCTGTAACCTTTCCTTTTCCTTCGTCACCCCATTGAGTGCCGATTAAAATCGTTGCAGGCATTATTTCCTCCCAGATACTTGATTAAGAATTATGCTTAAGAATCGCGCGTGCAGCGACGATGCCGCTTGCCGAGGACTGCATGAGCCCCCGCGTAACCCCGGCCCCGTCACCGATGGCATATAGGTTGTTAATTTCGGTCTCCAATTGCGGCGTGAGTTTCATCCTCGATGAATAAAACTTTACCTCTACGCCGTACAGGAGCGTATTTCTCGAGTTAACCCCCGGCGCCAGTTTATCGAGCACCGTGAGCATCTCTCTGATATCGGATAGATAGCGATACGGCAGCACAAAGCTTAAATCGCCCGGCGTCGCATCGGTAAAGGTCGGCGCGGTCGTTCCCCGTGCAATCCGCTCGGGGGTTGAACGCCGCCCGTCCATTAAGTCTCCAAGGCGCTGCACGATGATGCCTTCACCAAGCAAGTTCGCCAACCGTGCGATATACTTGCCGTACTTGATCGGCTCTTTAAACGGCTCGGTAAACACCGTCGAGACCAGCAGGGCGAAGTTGGTGTTGTCCGTCTTTTTATCCGCGTAGCTGTGCCCGTTGACCGTCGTAATCCCATCGGTCGACTCGGGAGCGACAATACCGTACGGGCAGACGCAGAACGTGCGCACCCTATCCTGAAACGACTTCGATGTATAGATGAGCTTTGGCTCGTAAAGCTCTTCTGTCAACGGCTCCATAACGACCGCGGGAACCTCGACGCGCACCCCGATGTCGACGGCGTTGTTGACCGGGGCCAGCCCGAGGCGCCTGGCCTCTACGTTAAGCCAATCCGCGCCTTCCCTACCGGGGGCCACGATGATGAACCGGCCGGTGATCTCTTCGCCCGACCCGGTTCGCACACCGACCGCACGCCCGTCCTCGACCAGGATATTTATCACCTGAACGCCCGTTTTAATATCGATCGCGGGATCGAGGTGGCGCTTCATCAGCTTCAAGATATCGTTACTGCGATCGGTCCCCATGTGGCGGACCTTCTGCGGAACAAGCCTCATGTCCGCAAGGGTTGCCTGGCGTTGCAGCTCGCGTATCTTCTCATCGTCGGTGCCGTGCACCACATCGGTCGCACCAAAGGCACGATAGACGCCATCGACATAGTCGACCAGCCTTGCAAGTTCCGCCGTTCCCACGTAATCCGAGAGCCATCCACCGATCTCGGTTGAGAGGGTAAGCTTGCCGTCGCTAAAAGCGCCGGCGCCTCCCCAACCCGAGGTAATACGGCATGGCTCACAATGGGCGCATTTTCCCGTAAGCCTCTCAGGACATTTTCTTTTGTTAATATCCGGCCCCTTCTCAATGATAAGAGTTTTTAGCTTGCTCTCTTTTACGAGTTCAAGCGCGGAAAATATACCCGCGGGGCCGCTTCCGACAATGATGACATCATACTCTGCCATCCGTTACACACCTTTTATACGCACAAAAAAACTCAAACAGAAGGCTCTTGGGATACTCCCTACAACCCCGCCGTCCATCCGAGTCTGGCGTTTTTCATTTGGTTGTCCGCATTGCAAATGCAGACCGATCACGCACGTTTCAAGGTTATGCGTTTGTACCATTGCACGCCTTAAAATGTGAACATGTGCGTAATTAGCATAGCTAAACGACCAGCTAAAGTCAAGAAAACAGCCGGGAGTCGTATGCTCCCGAACCTGCTTTCAGGTATAATATTCAGCAATCGGGGGACGAGTAGTGGGTATGATAATGAGTTCGATATCGCCTTTATCGTACTCGGCCTGCACGAGATGACCGTTCAGGGCGCTAAAGAAGCGCTTAAAAAGGCCAGGCGGATTTCAAAACGCCTGGTGATAATGGAATTCGGCTTCGCGCGCTGGCCCGCCTTCTGGAAAAACTTCAAATACTTCCTGATAACCGAGCCAAAAGGCTTCTTCGAGTTCACGAAACAAAATGTCGGCGAGATGATAAAACAGGTCGGCTGGACCATCCAAAAAGAAAACGAAAGCTTCCCGTTTGTAACCTATGTCTGTGAGTAGATGATAGCCCTGGGAGATTTACATCCACTCAGAAAGATCTGATTTCAGGAATTCGTCCACGGGGATTCCGTCGCCCCCGATTAGAAGTTTATGCTGTGGAGTAAAGGCTTTGCTAAAAGCGGTCATGCCCGACAGAACACCTTTAGTTCGACCGCTTTTAACCTCAATGGCTGTAAGCTTGTTTCCTCTGCGGATGACAAAATCAACTTCTTTATCGCCCTCACGCCAGTAAAATAGCTCGATCTTACCACTGGATGCGATGTTTAAAAGGTGGGCTCCGACAGCCGACTCAACAAGACGACCCCAAAAACTACGGTCCCTCTTGGCCTCTTGGAAAGATAAATGAGATTGGGCCGTTATAAGCGCCGTATCGAATACCTGTAGCTTTGGGCTTGAGCCCCTTCTGCGCACAGCTTGACCTGAAAACTTGCTCAAGCCCGTAACAAAACCAGCACCTCTTAACAACTCTAAATAGTGTGCGAGGGTGGTTGTATTCCCCGCTTCCTGCAATTGTCCCAACATCTTTTGATATGAAAGAACTTGCCCGGAGTATTCGCATGATAGGTAAAAAAGTCTTCGCAGAAGTGCCGGCTTATCAACACGGGTCATCAGCAAAATGTCACGAGATATCGTGGTCTCTATTAACGAATCTTGAATATAACGTATCCGGCGTTCCGGCTCCTCAGTAAGCGGGGCGGCTCCAGGGTATCCCCCGTAATAGATAAAGGTATCCACATCCCAGCCAAAATATTCCTGGCACTCCAAGAACGACCAATGGCCAACTCTAATAACCTCAAATCTTCCGGCCAAACTTTCCGTAAGGCCTCTCTGCATGAGAAGTGGTGAAGAACCAAGCAAAACTACCCGTAAAGGGGTATTTTGAAAGGTATCTTCATCCCATAAGCGTTTTATTACCTCAGGCCAATTCAGTATTTTTTGAACCTCATCCAAGACTAAAACAGCGTCCTTTTTACCTGCCGCCTTCAAGCGCCCAAGTTCCCACTGCTGTTCCAGCCAGGTCTCGTCCCTCATGGTAGGTTGATCGGCCGATGCATAGTGAGAAGGTATATTTACCTCCTCAAGAACTTGCTTAACAGCCGTTGTCTTACCAACCTGGCGTGGCCCATAAAGAACCTGGATAAACCGGCGCGGTTCAGAAATTCTTCCGATTAATTTTTGGTTTATATCCCTGACGTAAAGTTTCAGCACGTCTACACCCTCTTTGATATTTTACTCAATATGTTGAGTAAAATAACTCAACATATTGAGTAATTTTATTACTAAGCGTGCTGGCCGTCAACTCTCTCTTCCTTGTTTTACCTTGTTGTAATGAATCATCTGTCGCACCCAAACTTCGTTAAGAGAACCTTCGCAGATAAAACTCTTGCGCAAATCATTGATTGTAGCTACAATGTAGCTACAATACTTGTCCGACCGGCGAGGAGCAGTTCATGGCAATTCGCGTTACCGATTTTCCACATTTTAAGAACGAAGAGGAAGAGCGCGAATTTTGGAAAACCCATAGCGTTACTGAATTTCTTGACGACATGGAGGATGTGACTGATGAGATAATAGTCACACGCCCGAAGAAACGATTATTATCATTTCGGATCGACGATGAGGTTATCGAGCGCCTTCAAAAGCTTGCTCAGCGCAAGGGAATTGGTTATCAGACATTAATGCGGGTTTGGGTTATCGAGCGCCTTGAAGAGGAAGAGAGACGCGCTGGTTAAGTTAATTTAAAAGCCCTCTACATGCAATCACGGCTTTATCCACCATTACAAAATCCCTCTATCTGCAACCGATTTCAGAAACTCCTTGCGAAAGTACTGTATATGAGGAAGATAATCGAGATACAAGGCCAGGGTCCTGGTTTCATATGAAACCCGCTCTTTTTCATCTACACTAAACAACAGGATACCCCTGGTGAGAATCTCCCCCTGAATGGCAAGCGACATATCATTCATGACTCGCACGTCTATTGGCGCAAGCCCGCTTAGCTCTTCGATCTCGCGACCCAGGGTTAGCTCCTCATCTAGCGACAGGATTGAATGCGGCCTTACATAGAGGGCAATGTCAATATCGCTTCCCAGGTGGATGTCTCCCTTGGCGTAAGACCCAAACAGATACGCGCTCACGACAGGGTATTTGGCCAGGATTTTGTTTAAGCTTCCGGTCAAAGCGGCAACTGTTTTCTCCGTTATATTTTCGCTTCTTTTTTTAGCGCTCATATCACTCATATTATAGCCTGATCCTCAACGGTGTACACGTGTTAATAGTAACGATTGGATTCGGCACTGTAAACTGCATGTGCAACGCCAGGAAACCTGCCGAACCGATCGCCGTGCTCTCGTTGTCTGGCACTCCCGTTGTCTAACGCTTGACACCGAAAACCCAATAAAATACCTTGAAACAATGAGCTTGAGGATTTCGAACTATAAGTTAACGCGAGACATGATCAAAGACGCCGCGTTGCCGGCGATCTACAGCCGTGGCCGTGAATATTATCAAGACGGCAAGGTTGTGGATTGGGAGGAGCACGAGCCGGGATACATCACGGGCACGGTTAGAGGTTCCGGAAACCACCGTTACACAACCGGAATCGACTTCAGGGACGGGGACCTTGATTGTTGGTGCAGTTGCCCGTACGACCGGTCGGATGTCTGCAAACACGCGGTAGCCTTAGCCCTGACCTACCTGGATTATAGCTCGCAACCGATAAAAGAAGACGTTCATCCAAGAGGGTTTAACCAGCTCGCAATAGAGGGCCATGGCGGCTATGTCCCGTGGCAACTTGCCCTGGATAAAATCGTTGGTTCAACCGCGCCGGAGCGAAAAACCGGCTACTACCGCCTTATATATCGACTAGGCGTAACCATAAATTCCCAATTGGCGATCGAACTCTTTAAGGCGCGAATTGGAAAAAACGGCAAGGGACAGGAGGAGCATTATTACTATGACCCGATGTCGCCGAGCACATTCGTTCGTGACAGGGATAAAGCTATTTTGGGTTTATTTGCTTTTGGCAGAACGCTGATTTATTCCACGACCTATATTTCACCCGATATCATCGATCCCCTGCTGAGGATGCTTGCCGACGAAGAACATGTTTTTCTCGGTTCTACCCAGATAAAGGCGCATATAGCTTTAGCCCCGGTAAAGGCTGTCCTCTCCCTTATTGAGGATGGCGAGAACCATAAATTCGAAGTATTGTTTTATCCTGAAAAAATCAACGAAGTCAAAGACAAGCTTTTTGTCCTGGGTGAGAGCAAACCATGGGTAACCAACGGTCATGGTTTTTTTCCTCTCGAAACAAATCTGCCCGGCTCAGTTCTCAGGGCGTTCTTAAAGGAACCGCACGTTGTTAAAGAAGAGCAGGTTTCGCTTTTTATGGAGCGCTACTACGACCCGCTCTTAGATAAAAATGCGTTAGAAATAAAAAGCACCAGGATACAGGATGCCCGGAACGACATTCAGCCGCGACCGGTCCTCTACCTGGATGGAGGTAACAAGGGTCTTATTCTAAAGCCCTGTTTCGCCTACGGCGACGGCCCCCCTCAAGTAAAGCCGGGCGCTTCAGCGAAGATACTAAAAGCTACGAGCGACGGCGATTCGTTTTGGGTTCGACGGCGACTGGATGATGAAGAGAACGCCCGCAAGATGCTTGAAGAAGCAGGCGTTATGCTCGACCCTACCGGAACCGGCTGGCTCGACGGTGACGACGCTTTAGATTTTCTGTCGTATTCGGTTGCTCCATTAAAAGCTCGGGGCTGGGAGGTCGTGGGAGAAGTCGGTTCTCTTCGCCTGAATAGAGCCAGGCCGAAAGTTGGAGCGAGAATATCGTCGGGCATCGATTGGTTTGATCTCAACCTTGAGATCGGCTACGGCGATTCGCTTGTCGATATCTCCACCGTGCTGGCAATTTACAAGTCGGGAAGAAAGTATATCCAGTTGGATGACGATAGCTGGGCGCAATTGCCGCTTGACTGGCTGCATAAAGTAACCGCGCCTCTTGAAGAACTGGCGGATATTGAAGGACAGGAAATAGCCGCTGCCACAAACAACGGCAAGCTAAAACTCAGGTCGCACAATATCCCGCTGGCGGAAGAAATCCTGTCGGGGGTGGATCTAAGATCAATTCCCTCTTTTGATATGCTAAGAGAACGACTTGATTCGTTCAAGGGGATAGAGAAGGTCGATATCCCCCACGGGTTGACAGCGACGCTCAGGGAATATCAAAAAGACGGCCTGGATTGGCTTGGCTTTCTCTCGAGCTTTTTCTTTAACGGCATCTTAGCCGATGACATGGGCCTGGGGAAAACCGTCCAGACGCTCGCCCATCTTTTACGGGAGAAAAACGAGGGGCTTGCCACAAAACCCTCGTTAATTATAGCGCCGACCTCGGTCTCGTATAATTGGAAGGAAGAAAGCCGCCGCTTTACGCCGGATTTAAAGGTATTGGTGCTTACCGGCCCACAGCGACACCAGGGGTTTGAAGATATAGCAGGTGCCGATATCGTTATCACCACGTATGCCCTGCTGCGCCGCGATTTTGAGAAGCTACAGAAGCACGCGTATCACTACATAATCCTTGATGAGGCCCAGTTTATAAAGAATCCGGCAGCCCAAACGAGCAAGCTTTGCAAGCGTTTAATTGGGAATCATAGGTTAGCCCTGACGGGTACGCCGATGGAGAATAATCTTACCGAAATATGGTCGATTTTTGATTTCCTGATGCCGGGGTTATTGGGCAGCCACAAAAGTTTCCAGAAACGGTATGAAAAACCGATCGCGAAAACCGGGGATATGGTGGCGCTTCAGAGACTGAAAAGAAGGCTGAAACCCTTTATCTTGCGAAGGGTAAAGCGGGATGTCGCAAAGGAACTGCCGCCTAAAACTGAGATCGTCGCTTACTGCGAAATGACTTCATCCCAAAGAACCCTTTACCAGCAGGTTTTAAATACCTACCGGGCTAAAGTGTTTGAATCGATTGCCACAAAAGGCATAGAGCGGTCGCATATTACGATTCTCGACGCCCTTTTAAAGTTACGGCAGGTCTGCAATAACCCCCAACTTCTTAAGGTCGCCCCGCATAAAGTAAAGACATCCGGCAAAATGGAGCTTTTTGAGGAGATGGTCGGGCAACTTGCAAACGAAGGGCACCGCGCCCTCGTTTTCAGCCAGTTTACGCAAATGCTCGGCTTGTTAAAGCGATGGCTCGATAGCAAGAATATCCCGTATTGTTACCTGGACGGGCGTACGCGCGACCGCTCGAAAGTCATTAAGGAGTTTAATGAAGGCGATGTTCCTCTGTTTTTAATAAGCCTTAAAGCCGGCGGCACGGGGCTTAATCTTACCGCCGCCGACTATGTCATCCACCTTGACCCCTGGTGGAATCCTGCGGTCGAGAACCAGGCCACGGACAGAGCCTACCGCATAGGCCAGGATAAACACGTGTTTGTCTATAAAATGATTACCAAAGACAGCATCGAAGAGAAAATACTCGTGCTCCAGGAGCACAAAAAAGCGCTGTTCGATAACCTCCTATCCGAAGGCGACCTGGGCAAATCCCTTACCAAAGACGACCTGGAAGAGCTTTTTAGACGGGTAGATGTATAAAAACACGAGACGAAGTAAGCAACGTCGATTTTAAAAGCCTATCGTTCATTTTCTTCTAACAATCTGTTGGCAAGTTCCCGCATATACCCGATATCCGGGCCGAAGTCCTTGCCGTATTCGTGAAGCAGGGTTCCCTCATAGATAAGCTCGTGGGCCTCTTCGCCCAGGATATCCCCTGGGTAATTATCCGTGAGGTAAACATTCAAAAGGAAATACGAGTTTCGCGCTTTCCAGGGTTCGAGTTTGCCGGCCTCGATCTGGCCCAGAAACCAAAGGGTGAGGCGGCCCAGCATATGGCGGGCATCGTCGATCTCGCCCTCCTCGATCTTTAACGCGATTGGTTCGACAACAATGAACACGTCGCGCGTTACCTCTTCTGCATACTGACTAAACGGGATATCCGGTCGCATAGTATATGTATATTCCATTAAACCGCATAACTCAACAAGAGAAGCATCGAATCGCCATTTTGACTATAAGAATGACGCCATATGATATCGCTTAAGCTCTTGCTTTACTATCTAAAGTCATCAGAATAGCAGATGCAAGGTAAAGGACCAACACGACCCCATACCACTTAAAAATACCGGGAGTCAACGCCATATAGAATCCTGTCGGAAGAGCCAGCAAAAACGCGCCATACATGAGCAACGGTTTCTTGATAAGAATAGAGGCCATGGCGAGGCACGCGGGAAGGAGTACCATAACAAAAGTATTAAATACAACATCGCTGCGAACCGGCCCATTATACGGATTAGTAAAAACCATCCTCACCCAATAATAAACAGCAAGGGCTGCAGCGAATAGCCCGCTAATCAACGCAACTTTATGGATAATTGATCTCCCCTTGGGCTTAAATTGCCTCATCTACCCTCCTATTTGCTAGAAGTTTTAATTATTTTACAAAAATAGTTACCAATATACCAGGAACCATAAATATAATATCGAATATTCGGCGATTGTATTGTTTGTAAAGATTTCTATTTGAATGTTGTTATCTATTTATATTATGTTTTTATATCATAATATAGTTGGGTGTTTGTACTCCATTAACACATGCAACTTGCAACCTAGTAAAGGAGGTGAGCACAATGCAATAAACCAACCTGCTATAATACGAAGGCCAATCAAACACACAATAACTTAAATGCACATGTCAAGAAAGGAGAATGTGACCGATGAGAAGATTTGTCTCACTTATTCTTATGGTTGCCCTTGTTTTGTCTCTGTGTCTGGCACCAATGGCCACAGCCCAAGCAGGCATCAAAAGCGAAAAAATCTTAAAGCCAGAGAAAGGCAGCTACGTCGTCCTTGATAAAGTGGAGTTTATCCAAACTGATAATGGTTCGACAGTTAATATCAAGGATTCTTTCAAGACGAATCAGACAATCGAAGCATACAATATTAAGGTCGACGGGAAAAAGGGAACGTATAAAACTGCAAAGATTGAGACCACTACTGTCGAGGAAACAGCGGGTACGAGTGGTGTGTCTGCTGCAACAGTAACGCGTTATAATTGGGTAAAACTCGTTACAGATGATCCGGTAGGCTACGACTTGTGTTCTACTAAATTAAGGGTAGACTGGTATGATTATGGAAGCTCGCTTGCCTTTAAGAGCCACAGCATAAGCCCATGGGCGGCCTATCCATCGCAAGCAGGTACTCACTGGCATATTAGCAGCTATTGGATTGGCGACCCGTACATTTACTATGCATGGTCGAGAATGGATCAATCAGGGAATGGAAAGTATTATAATTGGGACTTCGGTGACGATGCACAGCGAACAGACGTCGCTCACTATATAACAATTACGTGCTACGCCGGTGGTTATGCCGAGCGCACTATAAGTTGGACTCGAAGCGGAGAATATTGGTGGCTCTTAGATCTGGATGTATATAGTGGTTACGGCTCGTATTAGCTCATAACGCCTAACAAGAACTAATATGCGCAAAGCGGGCGGAGAGTTTTTCTCCGCCCGCTGCTATTTCATTCATGGGTTACCGATTAGACCATTTACCGGCTCGCCAAGCTTACTCTACTCCACAGCGCTTCTTAAGCCGCTCCCAGTTCTTGTCAACCTGGGACTGGAATTCTTCGATAAGGTGCTCGTTGCCCGGTTTGAAGAAATGCTTGAAGCGGCCCTGCGGCTTCAAGAATTCCTCGACCGGCCTAAGCCCCTTTGCCGGCTTGAAGTTAAGCTTCCACTCGCCGTCTTCAACCTCGTAGAGCGGCCAGAATCCGGTCTGTACCGCAAGTTTTGCGATCTCAACCGTCATCTCATTTGGCGTCCTCCAGCCACGCGGGCAGGGAGACATTACGTTAATAAACGCCGGGCCGTCAACTGCGAAAGCCTTCTCGGCTTTGTTGACCAGGTCTTTCCAGTGGCTGATACTCGCCTGCGCAACATACGGGATGTTGTGGGCCGCCATAATCTGGGTAAGGTCTTTTCGCGCCTGCGGCTTGCCCTGGCCCACTTTGCCGGCCGGCGACGTTGTCGTCGCTGCGCCAAACGGGGTTGCGCCCGAGCGCTGGATGCCGGTGTTCATATACGCGCCGTTGTCGTAGCATACGTAGAGCATGTTATGGCCGCGCTCCATCGCACCGGAGAGCGACTGCAAACCGATGTCATACGTGCCGCCGTCGCCGCCGAACGCCACGAATTTTATCTCTTTATCCGCAGGGATTTTCCCTCTTCTCTTAAGCGCATTGTAAGCCCCCTCGACGCCGCTCATTGTGGCGGCCGAGTTCTCGAACGCGTTGTGAATAAACGGGGTACCCCACGCGGTAAACGGATACGGGGTCGTCGAGACCTCAAGGCACCCGGTTGCCGAACCGGCGACTACCGGGTTATCCGTGCCCAGCAGCACCTGGCGAACTGCGATGGAGGCTCCGCAACCGGCGCACAGCCTGTGACCGCCGGTAAGGCGCTCTTCTTTATGACTAAGCTCTTTAATAGTTGCCATCTGCCTCCTACTCCTTTACTCCAAGTAATGTAACGGCCTCGCGCGGGGCTTCTTCGCCGCGCGCCACCTTCTGCAGGTCCCCGAAGACCGTCTCGATCTGGTCCGGGCCGGTATCCCTACCGCCAAGACCATATACGTAGCCCTGAACATGCGGGCGTTTTGTAGTGTTATAAAGTGCCGCTTTTACCTCCATGTAGACCGGTCCGCCCGGTGCACCGATGGAATCGGAGCGGTCCATAACCGCAACGGCCTTTAAGTGCGAAAGCGCATCTGCCATCTCGGCAGACGGGAACGGCCTGAAGAGCCTCGGCTTTAGAAGGCCGACTTTCATGCCCTTATCGCGCAGTTTGTCGACGACATACTTCGCCGTGCCGGCGGTCGATCCCAGGACAATAACGGCGATATGCGCGTCATCAAGGCGATACTCCTCGAACAGGCCATAGGTCCTGCCCGAGAGCTTGCCGTATTCTTTCGAAACCTTCAACACGACATCTTTTGCGTTCTCGAGAGCCACGCGCATGGCTTTTCTCTGCTCGTAATAATACGGCGGCATCGCAAACGGACCGAAGGTCATCGGATTATCCGTATCGAGCAGTGCGCGCTTTGGCACATACTCGCCGACGAACTTTTTAACAACCTCGTCGTCTAAAACATCAAAGCGATCGATTGCGTGGCTTGTGATAAAGCCATCGTGCATGATCATGACCGGCAGCATTACCTTCTCGTGCTCGGCCACACGCATCGCGATAATCGTGTTATCGTATGCCTCCTGGGCGGTCTCACCGAACATCTGCACCCATCCCATATCACGTGCACCCATCGAATCGGAGTGGTCACAGTGAATATTGATTGGGCCGGAGAGCGACCGGTTGACGTTGTGCATAACGATAGGCAGCCTCATCGCGGACGCGATAGAGAGTTCCTCCCACATGAGCGCAAGGCCTTGAGACGAGGTTGTCGTCATAACCCTGGCCCCAGCGGCCGATGCGCCGATGCACGCGCTCATCGCGCTGTGCTCGCTCTCGACGTTGATATACTCGGTATCTACCACACCGTTCGCCACGTAGTTTGCAAACTCCTCGACGATGGTTGTCTGGGGCGTAATCGGATATGCCCCAACAACATCGGGGTTGATTTGCTTCATGGCAAGCGCACATCCCGCGTTACCGGTCATGGCAACAGTCGTCTGCTTTGTAGTCGCTTTATTAGCTGTTGTCGCCATTATTTCTCGCCTCCTTCTTCGACCATTGTAATGGCTTTTGTCGGACAGACATTGGCACAGATGCCACAGCCCTTGCAATGATCGTAGTCAAAACTGTCCCATTTCTCGTCTTTAACGCGAATGCTCGAGTCTGGGCAATTAATCCAGCAGATAAGGCAATTCGTGCACTTTTCTTCATCCCAAATCGGCCTATTCGAACGCCATCCGCCGGTCTTATAATCAGCGGCATTGCCCGCCTCGGGGATGGTAGCGCCCAGCGGGTGCTTCTTCCAGCCCCAATTCTCAATGCCTTTAATATTCCATTTGGTTTGCGTCTTTATCTTAGTTTTGCTCATTATTCTGCTTTCACCTCCGCATAGGCGCGCTCGACGGCTTTTACGTTGCCCTCGATGATCTCCTCGGAGAACTTCTTGCCGAACGACTTACGCAGATACTCCGTCACATTCTCGATCGGCATTATGCCTGTAACCCGAACCAGCGCACCCATCATGGGCGTATTTGGAATTGCACGGCCGATCGTCTCCTTCGCGATCTTAGTCGCATCGACCGTATAGACCTTGCGGCCTTTTAGCTTCATGGCTTTACGAATAGCAGCCGGTTCCTCATCGGTGTTGATAATTAAAACACCGTCGGTATCCAACCCTTCAGTAACATCAACCGCACTCAAAAGCGTCGAGTCGAGAACCACGACGATTTCGGGATTGGTAATGCTGCTGCGAATGTGGATAGGCCCGTTGCTGATTCGCGTAAACGCCAAGATCGGAGCGCCCATTCTCTCAGGGCCGTACTCCGGAAACGCCTGGAAATACTGGCCTTGCGAAAGGGCCGTCTCTGCCAGGAGCTTTGCGGCCGTAACCGCGCCCTGGCCGCCCCGTGCGTGCCAGCGAATCTCAGTAAGTTTTTCCACTCCCATTGTCACCTCCGAAAATATCTAAGCTCCCACAAGCCAATGGCCACTAGCCAAAGGTTAATAGAAGTAAACTACATTTCCCGCCTTCCTTCAAGGGCGCGACCTAAGGTTATTTCGTCGGCATACTCAAGATCCCCGCCCACGGGCAGACCGCTGGCGATGCGTGTGACCTTGATACCGAGGGGTTTGATTAGCCGCGCAAGATACATCGCCGTGGCCTCGCCCTCGATATTGGGGTTGGTCGCGACTACAATTTCGCGCACATCTTTTTTTTCGCCAAGCCGCTTTAAGAGTTCTTTAACCCGGATATCATCCGGCCCGATGCCGTCGATAGGAGAGATCGCTCCCTGCAAAACGTGGTAAAGACCCTTAAACTCGCCGGTTTTTTCAAGCGCGACGATGTCCCTGGGTTCCTCCACAACGCAGATAACCGCCTGGTCGCGGCCTGGGTCCTTGCATAATTCGCATATTACCGCATCGGTAACGTTAAAGCACTCATCACAAAAGCGTATTTTATCTTTTACCTCATCGATGGCCCGCGCCAGTTTTTTCGCATCATCCGGCGATGCCTTGAGGATATAAAAAGCAAGTCGTTGTGCGGTTTTCGGCCCGACCCCCGGAAGCTTGGAGAGCTCCTCGATCAGGCTTGCAACCGGGCCAGCGTAGTAGGACATAGCTTACTATAACACCTTACTTTCTCGTTGTGGCTGCAGCTATCAGTTCATAGGACTCAGCTTATTTATAGATTTACACTGATTTTCTAGAGATGGCTGAGAACTGATAACCCCTTTATTATACCTGATTCTTAAAAATAATTCTTGGACAAAAAAGCGCCGGCTCAAGAGATGTCGGCGCTCGTAAACGATCTTTATCCCAGGCCCCTGGACCCTCTTTTAGAATCCCGGTAAGCCCAGACCACCTAAGCCGCCCGCCAAAGGCCCGGTTACCTCGGCCATCTTCTTCTGCGCAAGGTCCTGGGATTGGCGTAGCGCTTCATTGACCGCCGCTACGATCATATCCTCGAGGATCTCGACGTCTTCGGGATCGACCACCGAGGGGTCTATTCTTACCTCAAGAAGCTGTTGCTTGCCGGTCACGACGGCTTTAACCGCGCCACCGCCCGCGCTCGTCTCTATTTTGGTTTCCGCCAGTATTGCTTCGGCCTTTGCCATATCGGCCTGCATCTTCTGGATTTGCTTCATCATGTTCCCGTACTGTGGACCGCCCTTCATCTATGTGCCCTCCTGGTTTTTAATCTCTTCAATCGAAATTTCTTCGACTATCTTAGCACCAAATGTATCCCGAACCAATTTAATATAATCATCTGCGGGTATCATATCAGACGGGGTGAGGCCGTCTTCCGCCGTGGTATGCGTAACCGCCACCGTCTTGGCGCCGCCACCGGTTGCGCCACTCGCTACACCGCTAACCGTGCTGCTAATTCCATCATTGGCTTTGCCGCCGGTTGCTTCATTGGCTGCTTCCTTGGCAAGCTCACACACTATCGGGATGGTAACCCCGCTTGCGGTCTTGAGCACATCGCGGAGCAGCTTCAGATTTTCCGGTGTTTCTACAAATGCCTTATCGCTCTCTTTAAGGGCGAGCACCAATCTCCCGTCTTCGACGCGGTCGAGTACGGCCCGCGCAAAGAAGTCGTACCGCGAGCGCTTCTTTTCTTTTATGATTTTTAAAACCTGCGGCCAGGCCCGCTTCACCAGCTCCATATCGACTATGGCGCCCGCCGGCATCCCCTGCCCCTTTGCGGGGGTGCGGTGCGGGACATCTTTTGCGGTCGCCCCGCCCGCCAGAGCGTTCTCCAAACGCTCCACCCGGTACATGACGCCCTCGATAGAGGCGTCATCGCCCGTTTTTACCATTTTAAAGAGGGCGATCTCAAAGAGCAGGCGCATATCGGTCGCCCACCTCGACTGGTTATAAAGATCGCTTAGCGTGTTTATAAAAAAGAGGAGCGGGCGCGGGTTGACCCGCGACGCCTGCTCGATAAGCTTCTCCTTCAGCTCATCCGGTACGCCGGCAAGGCGCATATCGGGCACGGTTTGCGCAAGATACAGGTTGCGAAGATGCCCCAAAAGGTCCTGGATAAACTGGCGAAGATCAAAACCCTTCTCAATGAGACCATCGATAAGCAAAAGCCCTTCGCCGAGGTCGCCCTTGATAAGGGTATCGGAAAACTGCAATAAAAGCTCGCTGTCGGTGATACCCAACAGTGCGACGACATCGGCGCTCTCTATCTTCTCCTTCGAGAAGGAGGCAAGCTGGTCCAGCACCCCGAGCGGATCGCGAAGCGACCCTTGCGCGTGGTGTGCGATTAAAAAGAGTGCGCTCTCATCGATATCGATATGCTCGGCCTCGGCGACAAAACGCAGGCGCGCCTCGATATCGGCGACCGATATACGCCTGAAATCAAACCGCTGGCATCTCGAGAGGATCGTGGGCAACACCTTATGCGGCTCGGTGGTCGCCAGCACGAAAACAACGTGCTCGGGTGGTTCCTCAAGCGTCTTTAAAAGCGTATTGAACGACTCGGTGGTAAGCATGTGAACCTCGTCTATGATATAGACTTTCTTACCGCCCTGCGTCGAGCTGTAGGGGATTTTCTCGAGAAGGTCGCGAATCTCTTCGACCCTGCGGTTCGAGGCCGCATCAAGTTCCAGTACATCAATGGAGCTGCCGTCATTGATCGACCTGCACGAATCGCACTCGTTGCAGGGCGTTGGCGTAGGGCCCTTGACGCAGTTGATCGCTTTCGCCAGGATGCGCGCCGTGGTTGTTTTTCCGGTGCCGCGCGGACCGCAGAAAAGATAGGCGTGGGCGATTCTCCCCGCCTCAATCGCGTTTTTTAACGTCTGGATAACGTGGGGCTGGCCTGCTATCTCATCGAAGGTCTGCGGTCGCCATTTTCGATACAGCGATACGTACGCCACTTTTTTTGCCTCCGGCGGTTCCTGGTTGAACATAATTACAAAAAGATGACGACCGTGCACCTGCTTTTGACATCCGGCCCCAAGCGCTGCTACGTAGTTAGCTCCAGCCAGGCTTCCCCACGGCACACGGAATAGCCCGTTTACCGCTGCTTCCTCCCGGACCTGACGGGGTTCACGAGTTTCCGTTGCGCAGGACCCGACCTTCAACACCACTTGCGCAACAACCGACCTCACAACCGGGGAGCCTGGAGCAGGGATTCAGTCCCGCTATAGCGGATTGCGAGCAACAGGGCACCGCTACCTCCCCACCTAGCACGGTCATCTGCGGAGGAGGAGGGATTCGAACCCTCGAGACGGTTCCCCGCCAACACGATTTCCAGTCGTGCGCACTAGGCCAAGCTATGCGACTCCTCCGGATGAAACATCATCGTGAAAAAACGCTCGAA
>PFFU01000139.1:19120-21312 GCA_002783345.1 Candidatus Aquicultor secundus | reverse complement strand
GAGGAGGAGGGATTCGAACCCTCGAGACCCTAATGGGCCTAACGGTTTTCGAGACCGCCGCACTCGACCGGGCTATGCGACTCCTCCAGTTGTGGCTTTTAGATAGACGTACGCCGGACGGGCTCGCCCGAACGGCGTAATAATTTTACCAAGTCTTGTGCACTAACACAATGTCAGCACGGTGCCGTGTAATTGCTCGGTGCCGGTTATCGTCGATCTAGCAGAATGCTCATCAATATCCCTGGTCGTTATCCTTGGCTTTTGCCCTGCGCGCGCGGAAGAAATCCTGCAGCAGCTCTCTATTTTCTTCTTCGAGAACACCCCGCGTAACTTCAAGCTGCCAGTTAAGGCGTTCATCCTGCACGATATTATAGAGGGTTCCGGCCGCGCCCGACTTTTGGTCGGATGGCCCGAAGACCAGCCGCTTCATCCGGGCCTGAAAGATCGCGCCCGCGCACATCGGGCAGGGCTCTTTGGTGACATAGATCGTGCAATCGCTCAGTCGCCAGCGCCCGAGTTTTTTCGAGGCCTCCTCAATCGCAAGGATCTCGGCATGCGCCATTGCACTCTCGCGCTCTTCACGCTCGTTTCTGGCTTGCGCGACTACCTCGTCATCGCACACGATAACCGCACCGACCGGTACCTCGCCGGCACGTGCTGCCTGCCTGGCCTCCTCGATCGCTTTTTGCATATACTTGATATCGTCATCGTTGGTCATCGCGTACTAATCGATTTTCTTAAACATGCTCTTCGGGGCCTGACATACCGGGCACTTCTCAGGGGCCTCATTCAGATGAACGTGCCCGCAATTACCGCAGATCCAATACTCGACCGCATCATTACTGCCGAGAGCTTCAAGCGCCTGTTTAAATAACACGGCGTGCTCTTTTTCGACCTCATTCGCGTTCCAGAAGCTTATCCTAGCACCCTTCTCGGCTTCCGCCTCCGCATCCCGGATCATACCCGGATACATCTGCTCGAACTCGTAGGTTTCCCCGTTAATAGCAGCATTCAGGTTGTCCGGGGTGGAGCCGACGCCCTTCATCACATTTAAATGTTTAAGCGCATGCACCGTCTCGCTCTCGGCAGCCGCCCTAAACAACCGCGCCACCTGGGCATAGCCTTCCCTTTCAGCTTTGGCCGCAAACGCCAGGTACTTTCTATTTGCCTGCGATTCACCGGCAAACGCATCCCGTAAATTTGTAAGAGTTTTCTCTCCCATCAAGGTCTCCTTTCCGTAGCCTTTTGCTTTATTATAAACCAACGTTGGACCGGATGTTACTATGCTGAAAACAGCTAGATGTTACAACGTAATTCACCCAATCGGGTGGATCGGCAGGCATAGTATGCAATCCCAGAGAAAGCGTTATGAAAGCTAAAGCCTATTCAACAACGCTATGTACTGCAGAGTTTAAGCGTTATAGTTAAAGGTATATAAGGCTTTGCGGCAATAATAAGCCACGACACAAAAGGAGTCGGTATGTGGGTTTGGGTACAGCAAACTACCAAGCATGGCGATACCGTAGAAATTGATAGCGCCGGGATTTACGACATGGCAGGTTTCTCATTTAAGGCATACGGTAATCACTACGAGTTCTACGGAATTACGCTTCCGAACGGCGAAGAGGTGCGAATATGGTCATATTCCACGCGAGAAGAAGCGATTGGTGCAGTAAAGAACATTCGTGCGACACTGCAGGATGAAGCGGGTGTAGTCTACGAAATTGGATACGATGGCGTAATGAAGCCATCAGGGCAAATTGAGGCCTAAGAGTATCCGCGTAAACGGATTGGCGCCAGGCGGCGCACTATCGCGTGCCCGGAGGGATTCGAACCCACGACCTCTTGATTCGTAGTCAAGCACTCTATCCGGCTGAGCTACGGGCACATTCTGGTCTCCGGCGCATGCGCCTTGATCCAGCTGGCGGAGAGAGAGGGATTCGAACCCTCGAGGGAGTTTATAACCCCCTACTCGCTTAGCAGGCGAGCGCCTTCGACCGACTCGGCCATCTCTCCAACTCTAAAAATCCAAAACTTTAAAGCATCAAAAGCTAAAAGCCAGATAATTAATATACATGACAGGACGCATTTTGTCCACTGCATATGCTGGTTTGCTAGCCGACTTGCTTGATTTGTTTTAAGCTCCAGCCAACTAAAGTAAAAATGGGAGCAGTAGAACACTAAAGCATCTC
>PFFU01000139.1:18084-19111 GCA_002783345.1 Candidatus Aquicultor secundus | reverse complement strand
ATATTCGCTTTCGGCTAATGCCACTGCTACTTCATGACTGATCTTGCCGCTATCCTGCAAAACTTCTTTTTCGTTGAATTGCAAAAAGGCGTCCAATTTTCCTACCCAGTCTTTCATATACATCACAACACCCTTTTGCGCCTGCACTTCCGCATAATCAAGATACATCGTGACAATTCTGTTCAGTCCGTCAAGTTCTTTTTCATTGAGATAATTCTTGGCAATACTAACATCGGTTTTTCGGATTGTCCCTTTTGGAGCGTTTTTCCATGTGGTTAGTCCCATATTTGGTTTTTCACTCCCAACCCTTTGATAAATAATTTCTGCCGCTGTTTGGTCGCTTATCGCCCAGTGGAGTTTGTTTTGCACGGTAGCAAAAAATTGCTTGGTGATTTCTTCATTCGGATTATAGTCAGCGCTGCACTGTGCGTAAATATCGGTAATTTTCTGGTAGAATCTACGCTCGCTACTGCGAATATCGCGGATACGCGCCAGTTGTTCTTCAAAATAATCTTTGCCGAAAATGTTGTTGGGGTTTTTCAGCCGTTCGTCATCCATAGTAAATCCCTTGATAATATATTCTTTTAGTCTTTCCGTTGCCCAAATACGGAAATGCGTTGCTTGACTTGAATTGACGCGGTAGCCAACGGAGATAATGGCGTCGAGGCTATAAAATTTGGTAGGATATTTTTTCCCGTCTTCGGCAGTATGTTCCAAAATGGAACTAACTGAATTTTCATGTAACTCGCCGCATTCAAAGATGTTTTTGAGGTGTTTCGTAATAGCTGGTCTTTGCACGCCAAACAAAAGAGCTATTTTATCTTGGGTAAGCCAAATATTTTCATCTCGCAAAAATATCTCCACTTTTACCTTGCCGTTTGGCGTAGTGTAGAGCAGGAATTCTGTAAAACTGTTTTGTCTGGCAATCTGTTTATTCTTTTTCATAAGTTTATGCCTCAATTGCGCCGCTCATCAGCCGCGGCAAAAGCAAATCCCTCGCCCCAAAGTCTTTTTTCGATTGCTTCAT
>PFFU01000139.1:0-18050 GCA_002783345.1 Candidatus Aquicultor secundus | reverse complement strand
ATTTTTGCCATAATCAAATCTTTATTAAATCGTCTAAAGTTATCCCCAAACCATTGGCAATCTTAGTAATTGTCTGCAGTGTACTTAAGCGGAGAGAGAGGGATTCGAACCCCCGAGAGACTTACGCCCCTAACGGTTTTCAAGACCGCCGCATTCAACCAAACTCTGCCATCTCTCCATATGAAAGACGCGTCCTTATGTCTTTGGCCCGCGCCTTTTACATTGCGTAGTTTATCATATTCTACCGGCGCTCTCAACGCGCCGCTCTTCTCGTCGCGCAAGCCGAACCAACACTTAAAACTTCTTCGGTGTGATGACTTCTGCGCCTCCCATGTAGGCTTTCAGCGCGTCCGGAATACTTACCGCGCCGTCGGCCTGCTGGTAGTTCTCGAGTACCGCTGCAACCGTTCGCCCGATTGCCAGGCCGCTTCCGTTGAGCGTGTGGACAAACCGGGGTTTAGCCTTCGGGTTTTCCCGAAAGCGTATATTGGCGCGCCTCGCCTGGAAATCCTCGAAGTTACTGCAGGAGGATATCTCCCGGTACCCGCCGGACCCCGGCAGCCAGACCTCGATATCATAGGTCTTGGCAGAAGAAAATCCCATATCCCCCGTACTAAGCGCCACAACCCGGTAATGAATATTGAGCGCCTGTAAAATGGACTCCGCATTGGCGGTAAGCTTTTCAAGCTCATCGTATGAAGTCTCGGGGTTGACGAACTTCACCAGCTCTACCTTGTTGAACTGGTGATGACGGATAAGCCCACGGGTATCTTTGCCGTACGCGCCCGCCTCGCTTCTAAAACATGGGGTATACGCGCAGTAGTAACGCGGCAGGTCGTCGGCCGCGAGTATCTCGTCGCGGTGGACATTGGTTACCGGTACCTCGGCGGTCGGTATCAAATACAGGTCTTCCCCCTCGACTTTAAAGAGGTCTTCCTTAAATTTAGGCAGCTGGCCCGTGCCGGTGAGACTTGCGCTGTTTACAAGAATCGGCGGGAATACCTCGGTATAGCCGTGCTTTCCCGTATGCATATCAAGCATTAGATTAATGAGCGAGCGCTCCATCCTGGCACCTAAATCCCAGTACAGCACAAAGCGCGCTTTGGCGATTTTCGATGCCCGCTCAAAATCCAATATTCCAAGATCGATCCCCGTATCCCAGTGCGGTTTGGGCTCAAAGTCAAACTCGGGCTTCTCGCCCCAGGTTCTGATCACTACATTTGCGGTTTCGTCAAACCCGATGGGAACGCTTTTATCCGGAATGTTGGGGATGTCCAGGAGCATCCGATTAAGTTCATCCTCGATTTCAGCGAGCTGCTCGTCAAGCCCCTTGATCTTGTCGCCGAGTTCGCGCATGGCGACGATCTTATCCTCGGCCGGCTCCCCGGTTTTTTTAAGCCTGGCGATTTCGCCCGATACCACATTCCTGCGGTTTTTTAGTTGCTCGACTTCAACGATCAACTCGCGCCGCGAAGCATCGAGTTCCTTAAAGCGCGTTAGGTCGACTTTAGAGTTTCTGTGCTCCAGCGCCTCCTCCACGACATCCAGGTGCTCCCTTACCCATTTCAGATCAAGCATCAGCTTGTCACCCCGTTTGCCATCGGATATGATCCTAGCACCTTTACCTCTCTCACCTTGCATTTCAGGCACTTGAGCGTTGATGCGATTATCTCGTCGTCCATGTGGCCTTCGAAATCGATGAAGAAGCAATAGTCGCCGAGCGCCTTTTTGGTCGGCCTCGACTGTATCTTAGTTAAGTTTATATACCGGTATGCAAATTCCTGCAGGATTAGAAGAAGACTTCCCGGACGGTCCTCGTAAATAAAACAGACGATCGAGGTCTTGTCGTGGCCGGTTTTCGCTGCCGGCTCTTTTCCGACCAGCACAAAGCGGGTCTGATTGTCTTCAAAATCCTCGATGCCGATGTCGAGCACGTTTAATCCGTAAATCTGGGCGGCAAGCCTCGGGCCGATGGCCGCTAAGGTGCCACCCTGTTCCGCAACGAGCTGCGCCGCCGCGGCATTGCTTCCGGCAAGCTCAAGATTTGCTTGAGGCAGTTTCTCGGAAAGGTAGCGGCGGCATTGGGCGATGGCTTGAGGGTGCGATAGCACGGTCGTGATATCCTCCAGTTTTACGCCCGGCTTCGCCATCAGGCTATGGTTGATGGGTATGATTATTTCTCGTTCGATAACAAGGCTTGCCTCAAACGCTAAAACATCCAGCGTCGCATTGACCGAACCCTCGATAGAGTTCTCTATCGCGACCATTCCCTTGTCCACCTCGCCGCGCTCGACGGCGCGTATCACATCGGCTTCCGTCGGATACGGAACGATGTCTTCGTCGCTGACCAGTAAAAGTTTTAGAAGCGCCTCCTGGGTATAGGTGCCACGCGGCCCCAGGAAGCCGATCTTTGTGTCGTGTTTATCTGGCAAATGCCTGCAGTCCTTTCCTTGCACTATTGTCAAAATATTATTTCGCTCTTAGTGCGCTCCTGTTGCGCTGTTATCGCTCTTATTACTATATCGGTGATTACACCAGTGTTTTTGTAGCGGTGTTTGAAAACGCCTCTCGTATCGCCTGGTGCTCTTCAGCGGAAAGCGTAAACTCAGAGGTGTTGTTTCGTATAGCTTTGGCATAGCTCCTGCTCTCCTGGCGCCCGTTAATGGTGCTTAACACAGCACCGTTTCCGTTGTTATCCAACAGCGCCACTGCGAAGCTCAGCCTTCCCCCGATATCATCGAATGCGTCGAATCGTACCACGCCGACCCGCTGTACGGCACTGCTAAGCGTATCCGCGAGGTGTGCCTGGTCTGCTTTGACCTCGTTTATGGCAGAGTTTAAAAGCGAAAGCTGATTCAAACTGCTCTCTACCGCACCCGCGAAATCCCCATGTTCCCCGGCCTTGACGATTGCTTTCGAGCGCCTGTTTATCTTTTTAAGATTCAACGAAACGACAAGAAGCCATAGTGCCAAGACGAGCCAGCCGGCTGCAACCAGTGCTAGAATTAAGCTACCATTACGAATATCCATTGCTACCCCTTCGCTTAGAGGAAAATTTCCGCCATAATTGTCACAAATTATACAATAAAAACCTAACCTTTGCATTTGGGAAAAACCTGTGTAAGCAGCGAGAACTTTCGCGCTTGTAACCACGTAAGGAGATGATTACATGAAGGTCGCTTATTTTGACTGTTTTGCCGGCATCAGCGGGGATATGATCGTCGGCGCCCTGCTCGACTTAGGGCTACCTTTAGAAGAGCTTGAAGCTGGGCTAAACAAAATCGCCGTCGGCGATTACGAGGTGAGCGCAAAAAAAGTCACAAAGCAACATATCGGGGCCACAAAGTTCGACGTTGCCGCCGAGGAGCAAAAGGTGGTGAGAACCTTTAGCAACATCCGTGAACTCATCGGGGACAGCGACCTTGCCGACAGCATAAAAGCCGATGCGATCGCCATATTCAGGCGGATCGGCGAAGCCGAGGCCAAAATCCACCGCAAAACCATCGACCAGATACACTTCCATGAAGTCGGCGCGATCGATTCGATCGTTGATGTGGTTGCAAGCGTCATCGGGATTCATTCCCTCGGCATCGAGAAGATCTACTCCTCGCCGGTCGCAACCGGCATGGGGATGACGAGAACCGAGCACGGCATGCTCCCTATCCCCGCCCCGGCCACCATTGAGATCCTCGCGGGGGCGCCGGTGTATAGCTCCGGGATCGCCGCCGAGCTTACCACCCCAACCGGAGCGGCGGTCCTTATGCACTACGCGACCTTCACCGAGGAAATGCCGCTGCTTGCCCTTGAGAAAACCGGCTACGGTGCCGGAACCCGCGAACTTGAAATCCCCAACGTGCTTCGCGTCATGTTCGGGACGCAGGCCGGGGTTGAGACCGAAGAGGTGATGCTCCTCGAAACCAACATCGACGATGTCTCCGCAGAAGTGCTCGGTTACACCATGGACGCGCTGTTTGAACGCGGTGCGCTCGACGTTTGGTTCACCCCAATCGGGATGAAGAAAAGCCGGCCGGCCGTAACGCTAAGCGTGCTGGTGCCCGTAGGAAGCGAGGAGGAGGTAATCGACACGATAATGACAGAAACCGCAACCCTGGGCCTCAGGCTCTCCAAGCAATCCCGCCGGGTTGCAGAGCGAGAAATTATAAGCGTGAACACGCCTCTTGGTAGAATCCATGTCAAGGTGGGCACATATAAGGGGCGGGTTATCTGCATTGCGCCCGAATACGATGATTGCAGCAAACTGGCCGCCCGAAGCGGTACACCTCTTAGGGAAGTCTATGACCTTGCACGAGAGGCGGCAAGCAACACGTTCAAGAAAGGCGGATAAATCGTGCAGGATGCTCGGGCTTGCTTTTCTACGCCCAATCCGACCCCAGCACCCAAGCCTGCGTACCCGATTGGGTACTCCACCGCTTGCTTGCATACTTACCCGCCTAGCGGATAGATAGAGTAAGGGCGTCCCATGGTCGGCATGGCGACGTTTCTCACCGGAACACCGCCCGGCGTCATCCCCTTCTCCGTGCCGTAGTGGGCATGGCCGTGCAGCACCAAATCCGCACCCAACTTGTCGATCGGCTCGGCCATAATCGATGCCCCAAGAAACGCATACACTTCGGGAGGCTCCCCGAATAGCGTGTCTTTTATCGGCGAGTAATGAAGAAGCACGATCCGAAAATCCGGCTCCATAACCTCCAAGGTCTCAAGGCCCCAGTGAATCCGCTCCGCCTCGTTTACGCCTTCCCTGTACATCATGCGAAAGATCTCCTCTCCAAAGTCAGGCAGAGCCCTGATGCCAAACCCCCCGCCAAACCCCTTGGTACCGATAAACCCCGCCCGAAAGCCGCCCGCCTCTACAACGGTGGTCTCCCCATCGAGCACGATGATGCCGCCTTTTTCAAGCACCCGCCTGATATCCCCCTGCTGCCCCATATGGTAATCGTGATTGCCGAGGACAACAATGATCGGTATCTTCACATCCTTAAGTGCAAAGGCCAGCTCCCCAGCCTCTTTTGCCAGGCCATGTGCGGTTAGGTCCCCGGCGATAGCGAGAACGTCGGCCTTGGTATGGATATTAGCAAAGCCCGCTTTAAGCATCTGAACGTTACCCGTCTGGGCGTGCACATCACCAACAGCGGCAATTCGTATCATTTCAATAGCACCTAACAAGATCACCTGGCGATATCTATAAGAAGATATTCCACTCCTGCGGAAATGTTAATTCTAAGCGATCAAAGAAATATGGGATGAGTGGCGGGTAAAAGCTCCAATGTCTATTGTTCTATTGTTCTACAAAAAAATAGCCGCAAAAAAGCGGCTATTTTTTGTGCGAGAAGGGGGACTTGAACCCCCATGTCCTTTCGAACACTAGGCCCTGAACCTAGCGCGTCTGCCAATTCCGCCATTCTCGCGTAAGCTTTTGTGTTCTTATCCGTCTGCGAATCTGATACTATTAAAGCTGATCGCATCAAATCCGCGCAGAATAGATTATACCATTTTTATGTTTTGCGCAACACAGGCAAGGGAAAAGCGCTACAAGCGTCGAATCAATAAAAGATGTACATGAAAACGGAAGAACTGCTACTTGACCGATACAAGATCATTTCGAAGCTGGGCAGGGGCGGCTTTGCCGATGTCTACAAGGCCTTTGATACGCGCATGGAGCGTGTCGTGGCCATCAAGCAGATTCATGTCAACCGCCACTCGGCGGAGCGCGTGCTCCGCGAGGCGCGCACGGTGGCGCTTCTTAATCACCCCAACATCGTCACCATCCACGAGTTTGAGGAAGACGGCGACGACTGCTACCTAATCATGGAGCTTATCGAGGGCATACCCCTCTCAAAAATATTAAGCCGCATCTCGCCGCTCTCGGTGCACGAGGCGCTCATCATCACCATCGAGATTTGCCGGGCCCTTGAAGCCGCGCATTTAAACGGCATCATACACCGGGATATCAAACCCGAGAACATCATGATCCTCTATGACGGGCGCCTGAAAGTCATGGACTTTGGCATCGCCCGGTTTAAGGGGGGCTCAAGCGCAACCGACGACGATATCATCGGCACGTTCGCCTACATGTCGCCCGAGCAGGCGCGCGGCGACGCGGTCGACGAGCGAAGCGATATCTGGTCGCTTGGGACCATGCTGTACGAGATGCTCACCGACTGCATCCCGTTTAGCGCCGAGTCGGCAACCGAGACCTTAAATATGGTGCAAAAATACGAGCCGTTTCCGCCAAGCCGCAGCAACCCGGAGGTAAGCGAAGAGCTCGATCGGCAGGTAATGATGACCATTACCAAAAACCCCGATGAGCGCTACGTCTCGGCCACTGTCTTCCGTGAGAACCTGATCGAGTTTTTGCCTTCCCACGAGCCGGCCGAAAAGGTGCTGTCCGGGCTCGTCGGCAGGTACATAAGCATAAACAGCGAGATGGCCTGGGCCGAAGAGACCGGCTGGCGGGGGCAGATGTGGCGGTTCATCGAGGAGCACAAGGAATCGATCACCCGCACACCGATGGCCGTCTTTTTGAGCTACCCGTTTTTCCCGATTCTGCGCCAGTGGTTCGAGATACCGCGCAGCCTCTCGCTCTTTGCCGCAACCGGGGTGTACCTCGCGGTCCTCTTGCGCCCGGATTACGGAATCGGCATCGCCTTTTTCCTGCTTTCACTTGCCATGATCAAATACTCCGCCGGGCTCTTTATCATCATGTTCTTTATCTTGATGCCCTACTGGGCGTTCGTTTCACGCAGATGGCCCGTGCTCTCGATTTCCCCGGCGATCGGCTCGATATTCGGCATCATCCAAATACCGTTCGTATTCCCGGTCCTGGCCGGGCTCTTAACCAACCCGCTCATCGCGGCGGCAACGGCAGGCATCGGGTGTGTCGCTTTTGAGCTCATGAACCTCTTCCTAAAAGAGAGCACCATGCCGGACCTCGTAAAAGGCTACGCGATCTGGTCCTCCATCAAAGGGGTCTCAAACCCGGCGCAGGTTATCGATCTCATCGTCACCCCGTTTACCCAGAACCGCATCCTGCTCTTCCAGCCCGTGCTCTGGGCGCTCGCGGCCGCCCTAACCTCGGCGATCAGGGGCAAACGGCGGTGGTTTTCCGGAGCCGTGACCGGCCTCGTCGCGCTTTTGATGGGATACCAGGGGATATTTACCAACCTTAAAGGGAGCAGCCTTGACATGGGGGGACTGATGCAGGGTTTGTCGTTTTCACTTATAATACTCTTACTGATTCCCATTTTCCGCCCGCCGGCGGCAAGCGTGAATACAGCGCCCGAGCTAGCAGAAGAACTCGCGGAATAGCCGCTATGGAGGAACAACTTTGAGCGTTCTTAAAGACTTTGAACATAGACTTGAAGCACTCTTTGAAGGATTTTTCGCCAAGCAGTTCAAATCGGGCATCCAGCCCGTTGAGATCGCTAAAAAGCTGGTGCGCGAGATGGACGCACACCGCACCATCAGCGTCTCCAAACTCTACGTCCCGAACCGCTACAGCATTTTAATAAGCGAAGCGGACGCGGAGCGGATAAAACCCTTTGAAACAACATTGGTCTCGGAGTTTCAAAGCTTTTTAATCGCCCACGCCAAAAAAGAGGGCTACGAGCTTTTGGGGCGCCCGCAGATCGCAATAAAAGCCGTGCCCCGGCTCTCCCTCGGTGAGGTCCTCATTGAGAGCACCCTCGAAAGCAGGGAGCCTGGGGTAGAAAAAGAAGGGGCGGGCGATGCGTACCTGGTTCGCTCCGGGGCGGGCGGCGAAACCAAGTTCTTGCTCGCCGATACGACGATAAAGATCGGACGGGCCGCCGACAACCACATCATCATATCCGACCCTAACGTTTCACGCTATCATGCGAGAATAGAGAGCGTTGGAGCACAACACCTGATCAAAGACCTTGAGAGTACGAACGGCACCTTTGTAAACGGGGCCAAAGTCGATGAGCGCCGGCTAAAAAACGGCGACACGATCGCCATCGGCACCACTAAACTATATTTTAGGAGAGAGGCCGGTGTTTAACGAGCTTACATTAGGGCTGCACGTGCTGCTGCTCGCTTCGATCTACGTATTCTTGTTTATCGCGGTTAAGGTGATCTCAAAAGACCTCGCCTGGGCGAAAGGCGCAGCCACCGAGAAACTACCGCGAATCGTGATCGTCGAGGGGGCCGAACCCGGTGCCGCAACCGACTACCCGATAGACGAGCAACTCATCATCGGCAGGTCGCCGGATTGTGATATTATTCTTGAGGATACCTTCGCTTCGGCGCACCACGCGCGGGTCTATCCCGCAAACTCGGCCTACTGGCTGGAGGATTTAAAGAGCACCAACGGCACAACCACCAACAATAAACAAATCAATGCGCCGGTTCGACTTAAGAAGGGCAGTACATTTAGAATAGGGCAAAGCGTTTTTAAGTTTATGGACTAATATATGAAATACGCAGCTTTATCCGATGTTGGCAAGAAACGAAGTCTCAACGAAGATAGCTACATAGCGAACGGCAGCATTTTTGCTGTTGCGGACGGAATGGGCGGGCACCGCTCCGGCGAGGTCGCAAGCGCGATGGCGCTCGATGCCTTGCGCTTTGGCCTTTCCAAACGCTCAAGAGACCCCTTTGAAGACAAGCTTATCGACGCGATCAAGCGCGCAAACAAAAAAGTCTACGAAAAAGCCTTAAAGGATGCGGATGTCCGCGGTATGGGCACCACGATAACCGTCGCCGTACCAAACGAAGACAAACTCTATATCGGCCACGTCGGCGACAGCAGGCTGTACCTTTTGCGTGACGGCAAATTACGGCAGCTTACCGACGACCACTCCCTCGTCGCCCAGATGGTGCAAAAGGGCCACTTAAAACCGGAGGAAGCCGAGATGCACCCCCAGCGAAGCATCATCACCCGCGCGGTCGGAAGTGAAAAAGACGTTCAGGTCGACCTCATCATCGAGGAAGTCCTTCCGGGAGACCGCTTTCTGCTCTGTACGGACGGCCTTAACACCATGCTCTCCGACGAGCAGATCGCCGAAATTCTGCGCGACAAGGACGACCTCGACGCCGCCTGCCGCGAACTCGTGGATTGGGCAAACGACCGGGGTGGAAACGATAATATCACCGTAATCCTCTTCGAGAAGAAAAAGACCTCGACGCCCCGCTTAAGCCGCCTCTGGCGGGTTGGGCGGTGATGGGGCCTGCAACGCCGAAACACCGAGCTTATCCTGCTCATTCTCGTTATCGCAATCATATTTATCGGCTTTTACCTGGTCTCACAGACAACCGGACAACCGCTCGACGTTTCGCTCAAGTTTGCCGGGCTGGTTTCGGTCATGTTTCTCGCTCTCAACATTGCAAACCGCTTGCTGGTCAAAGAGGCCGACCCCTACCTGCTTCCCTTTGCCGCGTTATTATCGGGCCTTGGCTTGCTCATGATCTGGCGCTTAAAGCCAAACCTCGCGACGGCGCAGTCGATGTGGATTTTAGCCGGCACGATTGCGGCTTTAATCGCCCTGGTGGCCGTGCGCCGCTACCAGTGGCTTAAAGAATATAAATATACCTGGGCCATCCTCGGTATCCTGCTGCTTTTTTCACCGATCTTCATCGGTGTCGAGCGCGGCGGCTCGAAACTCTGGCTGGTCTTAGGGCCGTTCACCTTCCAGCCGGCCGAGATGGCCAAGCTACTCTTCGTCTTTTTCCTGGCCGCCTATCTCGAAGAGAAGCGCGAACTCCTCTCGATCTCGACCCGGCGCGCCTTTAAAATATGGTTGCCCGAACTCAAACACCTGGGCCCGCTGATAGTGATGTGGCTGATGTCCCTCGTCATTTTAGTGCTCGAGCGCGACATGGGGACCTCGCTTCTTTTCTTCGGCCTCTTCCTGGCCATGCTCTATGTAGCCACCGGGCGCCCCATGTATGTCACCCTGGGCTCGTTTCTTTTCGTTGCGGGTGCCACCGCCTGCTATTTCGCCTTCTCGCACATTCAAACCAGGGTCGATATCTGGCTCGACCCCTGGATGGACCCATCGGGGAAAGGATACCAAATCATCCAATCCATCTTCGCTATAGCGAGCGGCGGTCTTGCCGGGACCGGTCTGGGGCTGGGCCACCCAACACTCATCCCAGCGGTGCAGACCGACTTTATCTTCTCGGCCATCGCCGAGGAGCTGGGCTTGCTTGGCGGAACTGCCATTATCCTTATCTACCTGCTCTTTATATCACGGGGCCTGCACATCGCACTTTCGGCAACCGACAATTTCGGAAGACTCGTCGCTACGGGTCTGGCCTGCGTGTTCGCCCTGCAAAGCTTCACCATCCTTGGCGGTACCACAAAACTGATACCGCTAACCGGCGTGACCCTGCCCTTTATCAGTTACGGCGGCAGCTCGATTCTCATGAATTTCATACTGCTCGCCCTGTTTTTGGCGGTCTCGGCAAAGCGAGATGGTGCCGGTGAATAAACGAATCGCCCGGCTGGGAGCGGTGTTTACCGCTTTGTTTTTGCTGTTAACCGTAAACTTAACATATATGCAGTTCTTCGCCGCCGACAGCCTTACCGCGCGGCCCGAAAACATCCGCCCTCTCCTCAACGATAAAAGGATAAAGCGCGGCGATATCATAAGCGCCGATGAAGTAGTACTCGCGACCACCAAGAAATCCGCCGACGGCTATAAGCGCTCCTACCCAAAAGCAGAAATCGCCGCCCCCATAACCGGCTTTTACTCCCACAAATACGGAAGGGCCGGCCTTGAGCTTACCTTTGATGAGTATCTTTCGGGGCAGACAAAAGTCTCGTCGATCGACGACTACATAAAGCGCCTCCTCGGCCGGGAGGCGCCGGGAAATAACATAACGCTCACCATCAACATTGAGCTGCAACGAACCGCCATGCGCGCGCTCGGCTCAAAAAAAGGCGCCATCGTCGCCCTCAATCCCAAAACCGGCGCGGTCCTCGCCCTCGCCAGCCGGCCCAGCTACGACCCCAACGAGGTAGATAGTCACTGGGCGGAGCTGAGCAAAAACCCCGACGGCGTTATGCTCAACCGCGCCCTGCAGGGCCGTTTTACCCCCGGCTCCTCCTTTAAAATCATAACAGCAGCGGCGGCGCTTCAAGATAACGTAACCACCGTGGATAAGATATACGACGCCAGCTCAACCGTTAAGATTTACGGCGGTAAAGTTACCAATTACGAAGGAAAGAGCTACGGCAAGCTCTCCTTTGCCGAGGCCTTCGCCAAATCTGCAAACACGGTATTCGCCCAGATAGGAAAAGAATTGGGCGGTGCCAAGCTTGTCGACATGGCAAAGTCCTTTGGGTTTGCCGATAAAATCCCGTTTGATCTGCCCACGGCACAGAGCCGCATCCCGGCCGCATCGCAGATGGACGACCTCGAGGTCGCCTGGGCGGCGGTCGGCCAGGGCCGCATCCAGGCAACACCGCTGACCATGGCCCTCGCCGGCGCGGCTGTGGCAAACAACGGCACGATCATGCAACCCTACGTTGTCGAAAACATCCGTGAGCACGACGGCAATACCGTCTACGAGCACCGTCCGAGTACCTGGCAGACACCGATGTCCCAAACCACGGCCGAAACAATAAAATCCCTCATGGAAAAGGTCGTGAGCGAAGGAACCGGAAAAGCGGCCCGCATCGATGGGGTGCAAGTAGCAGGCAAAACCGGTACCGCCGAGGTCGGCCAAAAGAAACCGCACGCCTGGTTTGTCGGCTTCGCCCCGGCAGATAACCCCCAGGTGGCAGTAGCGGTGATCATTGAAAATGGCGGTGTAGGCGGCAGCGTAGCCGCACCCATCGCACGCGAAATTATTTTATCGGCATTAGGCAAACAACGCTAAGTTTGGTAATATGGAAACAATCTGGACCCTGAAACGCAATCGACCAAATAATCAGAGCAGGAGACGAAACTAATTAACATGGGAGTCCTAGATCAACCTATGGAGCAACAAGTCTTTAACGATAGGTATAAGATTATCGCTAAAATCGGCTCGGGAGGCATGGCCGAAGTATACAAAGCCATGGATACCGTCCTGGACCGACCGGTAGCGGTTAAAGTACTACACCGGCACTTCGCCGAGGACGAGGATTTTGTCACGCGCTTCAGACGCGAGGCCCAGGCCGCCGCAGGCCTTAACCATCCCAATATCGTCAGCATCTATGATTGGGGCAGCCAAAACGGTACCTACTTCATCGTTATGGAGCTCTTGGAAGGAAAAAGCCTCAAGCAATATATGACCGCAAAGGGCATCATACCGCCCGCCGAGGCCATGGAGATCATCAAGAAAGTCCTCTCGGCGATTAACTTCGCCCACAAGCACGATATCATCCACCGCGACATCAAACCGCACAACATCATGCTGACCAGGGAAGGCGAGGTTAAGGTCACCGATTTCGGCATCGCCCGCGCCGGCGTTTCCACCATGACCCAGACGGGAACCGTTCTCGGAACCGCGCATTACCTCTCCCCCGAACAGGCCCGCGGCCAAGATGTCGGGGTGACATCGGATATTTACTCCGTCGGCGTCGTCCTTTACGAGATGACCACCGGCAAGGTACCTTTTGATGGCGAAAACCCGGTGGCCATCGCCCTTAAGCACGTCCACGAGATCCCGGTACGCCCCCGCGAGCTTAACCCGGATATCTCCGAGGACTTGCAAACCATCATCGCAAAAGCAATGGCGAAAAACCCGGAAAGCCGTTACCAAAGCGCGGCAGAGATGCGGAACGATATCATGCGCCTCATGGAGGGCATGCCTATCGTCGCCCTCGCCCCCGATGAGCAAGAAACCCTGGTAATGGCCCCACCAAGCAAAACGGCACGCGCCACCCAGGTTAAACGTCCGACCACCTACCAGGAACCACCCAGGCGACGCAAAAGCCGCGCACCGATGGTTCTCCTGGTGCTGTTCTTAATACTGGGGATGGCCGGTGCCGGCTGGTATGGCTACACCGCCGGCATTATCCACAAAAAGATGGTGGCCGTTCCCGATATCCAGAATAAATCGCTCGTAGATGCCGAGCACACCCTGAAAAAGAACGGCTTAAAACTCAAGAAAACTGATGAGATGTTCAGCAACACCATTGCCGCCGGCCTTGTTATCCAGCAAAAACCGGATCCGGGTGAGAAAAGAGAAGAGGGTAGCGTTGTCGAGGTCACTGTAAGCAAGGGCCAGGAAATGACGACGATTCCCGATGTAACCGGAAGCCGTGAATACAAGGCGACAAGCAGGTTGATAGAAGCGGGGCTAAAAGTCGGGGATTCAAACTACGAAAACAGCGACGAGATCGAGCAGGGCTCGGTGATAAGGACAGAGCCGGCCGCCGGTGAATCTGTGCCGGCTAGAACCCCGGTTAAGCTCGTGATAAGCAAGGGTCAGGCATCGTCCGTCATACCCGATGTCTTTGGAAAACCGCTCGCAGAAGCCAAGAGCACCCTTGAGCAAGCGGGTTTTATGGTCACAACCCTGGAGATGTTCAGCGAGGATGTCGACAAAGGCAACGTCATGCGCACCACACCCGCCGGCGGCAGTGAAGCCAAGAAGGGCGCAACCATCAGTGTTTACGTCAGCAAAGGCCCCGAGCTTCTGACCGTCCCGGAGGTCCGCGGCAAGCTCGAGGACGAGGCGAAAGATATCCTTACCGGTAAGGGCTTTACCGTTGATGTGGTCGTCATAGACGGGGTAAGCCCCGCCGACGACAGCAAGGTATTAAGCCAAGATCCGGGCGCGGGCGAGCAACTTAATAAGAAAAACGCGAAAATCACCATAAGCGTAGGAAGAGCGGCTCCATAAACGCAAGCACGTAAAGCGTACACCATGCATAGTAGATAAAGGCCATCTAGCCAGCTAGGGGCCTTTTTTATTGCCCTGAATCCGGCGTCGCAAAGCCCGGAAGGCCTGTCGCAAAAACCTCAAGAATGCGGTGGTTTTGCCGATACATGCATATGTAATCAGGAACAGCATTTTAGCTCTATCTAGATAGTTTACATATTTTGAGAGGTAAGTAATGGATCTCGCAACAATCATAGGCATAGGTCTTGCCGTTTTTTCGTTGCTAATCTCCATTTTTATCGAAGGTGGAAGCTTAGGCTCACTTATTAACGTATCAGCTGGAATACTCGTCTTAGGCGGCACCTTCGGCGCTACCATGGTGTGCTTCCCCATTTCAGCCGTCAAGCAAATGCCCAGGTGGCTTGCTGTAGCACTCAAGGATCGAAAAACCGATATCCATGAAGATATAGCTATCATCGTCACCTTGGCCGAAACTGCCAGGCGCGAGGGAATCCTTAAGCTTGAAAACATGGTTGAAGACTTGGAGAACGCATACCTAAAACAGGGCGTTAATCTGGTTGTTGATGGTACCGATTATGAAGTCACAAAAGCGATCATGAAAACCGAACTCGAGCTTATGGAGGAACGACACAGCCTTGGCGCAAAGTTCTTTGAAACCGCCGGTGGTTTTGCCCCGACAATGGGAATCATAGGAACCGTCATGGGTTTGGTCAATGTTCTCGGGCACTTATCTGATTCAGGCAATCTCGGTGGAGCAATTGCTACCGCATTTATCGCAACATTTTATGGAATATCCACAGCAAATATCCTCTGGCTACCCATCGCAGCAAAACTCAAATCACGCAGTAACGACGAGTCCCTCGCACGAGAAATCATCATGGAGGGCGTGCTCTCGATCCAGGCCGGCGAAAGCCCACGCATCATCGGGGACAGGCTTAAGTCATTCCTGCCGCCTGATGAACGACAGAAAAGCGTTGGCCACGAAGTCCACGCATAACACACCACTTAATCACACCATTTAATCAAGCTTACTTAATAAATTATTTGATCAGTTAGTAAATAAGTTAGTTGATAGATTAATAATCCGTAAGGAGTCAAAATGGGAAGATCCAGCCAAAAGAGTGATGGACACGATGGGCCGAGCATGGAGCGATGGCTGCTCACATACGCCGACCTTATCACTCTTCTTATGGCGTTTTTCGTCATAATGTACGCCATGTCGAACGTTGACGCCTCGAAGTACTCGGCCATGGCACAATCCCTTAAGATCGCCCTCGGTGTGGAGGATAGGAGCCCGGGCTTAATCTCGACTATGATGACCGGCCAAAAGCCGGGCAACGACAAGACGCTCTCTCTAAAAGATAAAAACAAAGACAAAGCAACCGCCCAAATGCAGCAAATCCAGCAAAAGTTAAACACGCGCAACCCGGCGGAAGAAAAAGAGTTCGCCGCTATGATAAGCAAAATCAAGGCATATGCCAAGATGAAAGGCATCGTCGCCAATGTCGATGTAAAAGAAGATGGGCGCGGTATCGTGATAAACCTGTCTGATAAGGTTCTATTCGAATCGGGTAAAGCCGATCTTTCACCAACAGCGAAGGCGATGCTCGATGATATTGCAGGCATCTTGTTTAGCTCAAGCAAGAGTATAAAAGTTGAGGGGCATACGGATAACATCCCAATCAACAACGAGCGATATCCATCCAATTGGCAGCTCTCTACCGATAGGGCAACCAGCGTAATCATGTACTGGCTCTCTAAATACCCTGCGGATGCCGGACGCCTCTCAGCGGCCGGTTACGGGCAATACCGACCGGTTGCCTCGAACGCGACACCCAGCGGACGCGCTAAAAACAGGCGCGTTGAGATCATCGTGCTTCGCGACCTGATCAGCAAGGGCGAGCCGGGCACATTCAGTACAACACAAAGTTCGAACAATCTGGGCGAAAAACTGCCCACGGCGGCCAAAAAGTAAAAAGCGCCTGCTGCTGTAAGGCGCTTTTTTGAGCGGGCAACGAGACTCGAACTCGCGACCCTCAGCTTGGGAAGCTGATGCTCTACCAACTGAGCTATGCCCGCATTTTTTTGTTGCGTCAGATTTATGATGAGTTATAACTAAATTATAACTGAAATCTGCGATTCTGTTAAGAAGCGACAGGCGTTCGCTTGCCGGCTCTCCCTACTCCGTCCTCTCGAAGTACCATACGCCGAGAGCGAGCGCAACCGTACCGAAGCAGAACACGATCCCGAGATCGAGCCAGATAGGAAAGACTTTTAAGCCCACGAGCGTTTGCCTTAAGGCGTCGACTCCGTAACTTAAGGGATCGATGCGAACGAGCACTTGCATCCAGACGGGAAGGCCTTTGCCGGTTGGGAACATCGCGCCCGAGAGGAAAAACATGGGGAGTAGCAAGAAGTTTACGACTACCTGAAACCCCTCGTGGGTGCGCATGCGGGTCGCAATCAGGATACCGAACGATGTCATGGAAAAAGCGATCATGAACATGATGATAAAGGCGAAGAAAAGCTGCACTAGGCCAAATTTGACACCGATAAGTGGTGCTACTAGGAGGATGATGGTGCCCTGCATGACCGCAACGGTGCTGCCGCCGAGCGCCCGCCCTACGGCGACCGACCAGCGCGGTATCGGTGCGACCAGTACTTCTTTTAGAAAACCGAACTCGCGGTCCCAGATGATGGAAACGGCGGAGAATATCGATGTGAAGAGCACCGACATCGAGATGATTCCTGGGTAGATGAAGCGAAGGTACTGCGAACTTCCGCCTCTCACAAACGCTGTGGAGAGTCCCAGTCCCAGCACGAAGAGCCATAGAAGCGGCTGTGCGGCCGAGCTTACTATCCTTGGTTTGTCACGTAAAAACCGGATGACGTCTCTGAGCCAGAGCGTGTATATCCCCATGAGCGCCTCTTTCATCGGGTGCGCCCCCTTCTTGCGCGCATGCGCACGCGCGCCTGATCCATGCCCTCGACTTTTTCGTCCCGGATGCGCCGCCCTGTTAAGTCCAAGAACACGTCCTCGAGTGTGGGTTTTCTCAGCGAGATCGAGATAACCGTGGTCTCGAGTGCCTTGATAAGCTCGGGCATGAAGTGGCTGCCGTTTGCCACCTTAAGCGAAAGCTCGCCGTTTACCTCTTGCACAGCGATATTGAATTTATCCTTGATCTCGAGGGAAGCCTTCCGGTTGTCTTCGGCGACAATCAGGACAACTTCGCCGCCGATGCTTTCCTTGAGTTCCTCGGGGGTATTCATCGCGATGAGTTCGCCGTCATCAATAATGGCGATTCGGTCGCAGTTTTCCGCCTCATCCATGTAATGCGTGGTTAAGAAGATGGTGAGGCCCTCGTCTTCTATAAGTTGCTGCACGTACTCCCAGATATGGTAGCGGGTTTGCGGATCAAGGCCAAGGGTCGGCTCGTCTAAAAAGAGCACCTTGGGACGGTGAAGCAGGCCGCGGGCGATCTCCAGGCGGCGCTTCATGCCGCCGGAGAAGGTCTTGACCAGGTCGTTTTGTCGCCCGGAGAGTTCTACGAGCTCAAGTACATCGGGGATACGCCTGTCACGGTCAGCCTTGCCGATGCCGTAGATCATAGCGTGAAATATTAGATTTTCGAGCGCGGTAAGGCGCTCGTCAAGGCTTGGGTCCTGGAAGACCAGGCCGATTGATTTTCGCACCGCAAGCTTGTTTTTAACGACATCAAAACCGTTGACGGTGGCGCGCCCGCCCGTCGGGATCAAAAGGGTGCAGAGCATGCTGATCGTCGTGGTCTTCCCCGCCCCGTTGGGGCCTAAGAAGCCGAAAATCTCGCCGCGGTCGATCGTAAAAGAGACCCCTTTAACCGCGGCGATGTCGTTGTAGCTTTTCTTTAATTCCCGCACTTCTATAATCGTGGCACGTACCTCTTCTGTGAAACTTTAGTGTTTTGTTTCCATGCGCTCGTCCTTGGCTGCAACGCCCGGCTCCACCCGGGGCTCCTCTACACCCGGTGTCGGAAAGGACTGGCGTCTCTGTCTTCTTTGGGTCTTTTTACCCAAAGCAAGCGATTCGTAAGCCTCGGACAAGATACTGAGAAGCGCCGAGCGCGGCGGCGATTGGTCTACCGGCTCTTGCGGGTTTTCATGCATCTCGGCGTAGCGAAGCGCCTCCTCAGCGACCACCATCCCCGCCCCTTGCGCGTAGTCATCAAGCTCGAGGTCGGATGCCGTATGCAGCAAAG
>PFFU01000145.1:1164-20205 GCA_002783345.1 Candidatus Aquicultor secundus | reverse complement strand
TGAACTATAATCAAGCGCTGGATTATATAACAAGCGCATTGCAGTTCGGCATTAATCCCGGGTTGCGGAAGATTGAGGCTGTCTGTGAGTTGCTTGGCAACCCGCAGCTTACATACCCGACGATCCAAATAACGGGGACCAATGGCAAGACATCGACTACCTGGATGACCGGGAAGCTTCTAAGTGCGGCCGGATTAAAGACCGGCTGCTATACCTCGCCGCATCTTCATACCTATAGAGAGCGCTTCAGTATCGACAGTGAGATGATTTCCGAGGATGATTTTGCCGCGACACTTACAGGCATTATGCCTGCGCTAGATAAAGTAAAAGAAGAGTACGGTGAGTTAACCGAATTTGAGATTCTAACCGCGATGGCGTTTTATTACTTTGCGGTAAGCCGGGTTGATGTTGCGGTGTTTGAGGTCGGCCTTGGCGGAAGGTGGGACGCGACGAGCGTCGTGCGCCCCAAAGTTGCTGCAATCACCGGCATCTCTTTGGACCATACCGATCGGTTGGGGAATACCGTAGAAGAGATCGCCTGGGATAAGGCCCATATAATAAAGGAAGGCGCCACGGCGGTCATCGGTGATGTCCCGGTGGGTGCGCTCAAAGTTATCGAGGAGCGCTGCGCCCTGGTCGGCGCCCCGATGAGGCTGTTTGAACGCGACTTTGGCCCGCGTGACGTATCTATCGTTAAGAATGAAGGCCCACGTTTTTCAATCAACGGGCTGCACGCATCCTACCGGAACATCCCGTTGCCGGTGTTTGGCGGCTACCAGGTCTTAAACTTTACGGTGGCGATTGAAATCCTCGAGGCATTCAAGGGCCAGAAAATCGAGGCTGGGGTGATCGATAACGCGGTCATGGGTCTCATATGCCCGGGGCGCTTCGAGCTTGTGGCGAAAGATCCTCTGGTAGTGCTCGATGGGGCGCATAACCCCGAGGGCATCGGCATGGTAGTGCACGGCCTCCCGCAGGCATTCGCCTATAAAAATCTAATCGTAATTTTATCGGTATCGAGCGATAAAGATATCGAACAAATGCTCTCTATCTTGATGAACGAGGCTTCTATCCTTGTGCTCTCGCAAAACAACAGCTATAGATCGGCAAGCGCAAGCCAATTAAACGATGTTGCCAGTCACATTGGAAACAGCTATATTATTGAACCAGACCTAGAAAAAGCTATCGATACGGCAATCGCCAAAGCATCGACGGAAGACCTTGTTTGCGTAACCGGTTCTTTGTACACGGTTGCCGATGCACGCGAGATATTATTAAGGCGCAAAGACCTAGCTTCTAAAGAATCCGCTGTCCGGATGTAAATCGATATGGTAATCGTCGCGGCAAAATTTGTAGTACTTTTTAGTGGTCATCGTCGTAGAATTGAGTAAAATAGAAATTAGCCATGGATAAAGCAGGGGGATAAGTGGATTTTTTTACTTCAATAGTTGAATTCTTTAGTTCACCGGTTTTCAAACTCATCATCAACCTTTTGTTGCTGTTTTCATTTGTGCTGTATCTAAGTCTCGCCAAATGGACCTATTCGGATGCAAAGAGAAGGGGAGCTATGGCATTTTACTGGACCATAGTGGCGCTTCTTTTCCCGCTTGCCGGCTGGCTCGTTTATCTTATCGTGCGCCCGGGCGAGTACCTGGATGATGTCCGCGAGCGCGAGCTTGAAACCAGGGCCAAAGAGGCCATGTTAAACAGCAGTGATGTGGTATGTCCCGCGTGTTATAAACCCGTCGACAAAGACTTCTTACTCTGCCCGTATTGTAGGCGCCGGCTTAAGAAATCGTGTCCATCATGCGGGCGTGCGCTTAATACGAATTGGGCGATTTGCCCCTACTGCCAGCAGATACTGTAACGTCCCTGTTACTTTGTCGGATAATTATCAAAAAATTTGGTAAATTTTCGGTATAGCGCTTGCAAGTCTCGCTTACTCCTGATAAATTATACAAGGCGTATGCGTTGTAACAAAATTCACAAGCGTCGCAGCCGGTGGAGGTGCAAAATTGGAAAGAACATTCACAATGGTAAAACCGGATGGCGTAAGAAAATCACTTGCCGGTGAAATTATCAAACGGTACGAGAGTGCCGGTCTTAAACTTATAGCTTTAAAACTAGTGAGGCTTTCCCAAGAAAAAGCTGAGGAGCTTTATTCTATCCACAAAGGGAAGCCTTTTTATAATGAACTCGTAGACTTTATTATATCGGGTCCGGTCGTCCCAATGGTGCTGGAAGGGGAAAACGCGGTAAACCGCGTACGCGACATAATGGGGGCGACTAATCCAAAAGAAGCGGCCCCCGGGACGATAAGGGGGGACTTCGCCGAAGAGATATCGGAGAACATCGTCCACGGTGCCGACTCGGTCGAATCTGCTAATCGTGAGATCCCAGTTTTCTTCAGTGAAATCGAGCTTGTTGATTAGCTGGGATTTTTGTATATTAATAAGGCTTCGTGTAATTCGGAGCAAGATTGAGTAGAAGTTAAAGTCATGCCGACCATTATCCGATTAGGATGTGAACGGCAGGCATTTGATAGAATAAAACGGGCTATCGGGAGCGCCTAATTAACTCAATCCTAAGCAATGCAATAATGAATTGCTATATGGACGCGCAATAAAGGTCTGGTATATATCAGAGCCTAATTGCTCTTGCGTGCCGGCACTCCATCGAGCCCTATTTAAGACCAAGGGGACGGTATTAAATGGTAAGCGAGATAATTTACTTTTCAGTTTTCACGATCGTTGGTGTCGCTATCGTCGCAATTGCGATCGGATTGGCTAGGATACTCTCTACAAGAAAGCCGACCAAAGCAAAGCTAGAGACGTATGAGTGCGGCAACCTTAACGTAACCGGCGACCCCCGAATTCAGTTCAAAATCCATTATTATATCTTCGCTTTATTGCTAGTTCTTTTTGATGTGGAAATGATCTTTGTATTTCCATGGGCGGTTGTCTTTAAGGCTCTCGGTCTTTTTGCCTTCGTCGAGATGCTGGTCTTTATCGCCATACTTTTACTGGGCCTTTATTATGCCTGGCGCAAAGGAGTATTAAAGTGGACGTAGAGAAAGAACAACAAGATTACACCACCAAAGTAGGTCTATTAAGGGAGCAGATGCCCCCCACGAATATTCTGCTTACCAAGGCGGGTGATCTCATTAACTGGGGCCGCAAGAACTCCCTGTGGTGGATGGGATTTGGCCTTGCCTGTTGCGCCATCGATACCATCATGATAATCAATCAGGCTAAATATGATGCCGACAGGATGGGGGTCGTGTATCGAAATACCCCTCGACAGTCCGATCTCATGCTGGTTGCCGGGACCATCACGCAAAAAATGGCCCCGATGGTAAGGCAGTTATATGAGCAAATGGCAGAGCCGAAATATGTTCTCGCACTCGGTGCGTGTGCAATAAACGGCGGGCCTTTCTATTATGACAGCTACACGGTGGTAAAAGGCGCTGACAAGATTATTCCGGTTGACGTATATGTGCCCGGATGTCCGCCGCGACCTGAAGCAACGCTTTACGCTATAGAGATGCTGAGAAAGAAAATTATGGCAAGAGGAAAGATAGACTAATGAGCGATGAGAATATCATGAACCAGGGCAATAGCGAAGAAATCTCAGCGGGCATAAAAATCGTTGAAGAAAAAGGCATAGGCTATACGCTAACCGTTGAAAGGGAGGATCTCTTTAAGGCGGCTTCAGCGCTTAAAGAAGCCGGGTTCGATCTCTTCTTATTTGTCAGTGGTATTGATTATCCTGAGAGCATAAAGCTTACATACAGGGTTTATTCAAGCAAGAGACAGAATAAACTCGCGGTCATGCTAAAGACCGAGGTTCCAAAGAGCGATCCCACAGTTGATTCGCTTGTTCCGCTCTGGTCGGCCGCAAATTGGCACGAGCGCGAAACATATGACCTGTACGGTGTTATATTCAAGGGTCACCCCGATCTGCGTAGGATATTTTTGCCGCAGGACTGGGTCGGATATCCATTGCGCAAGGACTATAGCGATGACCACATGACAGTAATGGATGACGGCAAGAAAGATAAAGATAAGGCGGCCGCTAAAGACAAGCCCGCAGCCGCTGCACCGAAAGAAAGTGCCGAAAAGCAAGACGCGCCGGAGCAACCAAGCGATATTGCAGATGCAAACGAAGTAAGCACGAATGGGTCTGATAAAAATGAGTAAACTTGAAGAGATGAAAATATCTAACCACAACTTAAGCGAGTTAGAAAAAGACTTGGCGCTTAACGGTGAAGTAGAAAGCACCGAAGACATTGTAACGGAAGAGCTGGCTATTCATTTCGGGCCCCAACACCCGAGCGCACACGGTGTCTTCCATGCTATCTTCCACGTCAAAGGTGAAGTCGTTACAAAGATCGAGCCCGATATCGGCTATCTGCACAGGTGCTTTGAGAAGATAGCCGAAAATAGAACCTATACGCAGTTTATACCGTATACCGATCGCATGGATTATGTAGCGTCGATGACAAACAACTGGGCTTACTGTATGGCGGTTGAGAAGCTCGCCGGCATAGAGGTTCCGGAGAGGGCAGAGCATATAAGGGTTATAGTGGGTGAGCTGCAGCGTATTGCATCACACCTGGTATTTCTCTCAACCGCCGGTTCGGAAGCGGGTGCGCTCACGCCGTTCGTCTATTTCTTTGATGAGCGCGAAGGGATATTAACCCTTTACGAGAAGATATGCGGCGCGAGATTGACCTACAACTATATACGAATTGGTGGAGTAAGAGCCGATGCCCCCGAGGGATGGCTTGATGATACGCTTGCGTTTGTCACTAGGCTTAAGAAGAGAATGTATGATTACGACCGGCTGGTGCTCGGTAACTATATCTTTAAAAAGAGGTTCATCGGCGTTGCGCCGTTTTCGGCCGAGCAGGCCCTAGACTGGGGCCTTACCGGACCACCGTTGAGGTCGACAGGGGTTTCGTATGATGTAAGAAGATCAGACCCCTATTCCGTATATCCGCGGCTTGAGTTTGACGTAGTGGTCAAATATAAGGGCGATAACTACGACCGTGCATGTATTCGTTCTGATGAGATCAAGCAAAGCATACGGATTATCGAGCAGGCGATAGAACAAATCCCGGAGGGGCCGGTTAAGGCCGACGGTATTGCAAAGGTGTTCAAGCCGGCGGCGGGCGAGGGGTACGGTCACGTTGAATCTCCCAAAGGCGACCTCGGTTTCTATGTCGTAAGCGATGGCACGACAAAGCCGTATCGTGTGAAGATACAGGGCCCAAGCTTCGGCAATCTACAAGCACTGCCTGCCATGTCGGAAGGCACTTATATAGGTGACGTAGTCCTTACCCTCGGAACCCTCGATCCGGTATTTGGAGAGGTGGATCGTTAATGTTATCAAGCACTAAACTTCTCGAATTTGCAAGCAATTACGGTATACCGGTGTGGGCGCTCGACGGGGCTATTGCGATTGTGTTTGCAGTGGTACTCTTTGCCATTTGCGCTATAAGCGTCATCATTAACGTCTATTTGCTACGTAAAATATCGGCAGATTTCCAGTTGCGCTACGGACCGATGCACGTTGGGTGGCACGGGTCTCTGCAGTTGTTCGCTGATGCGATCAAGCTTTTAACTAAGGAAGATATCTTCCCGTCGAATGCCGACCGCTGGATATTTCGCCTGGCGCCTGTAGTAACGTTTGTACCTGCGTATCTTGGGTTTTTAGTTCTGCCGATAGGCCACGGCATTGTCATACAGGATTTAAATGTAGGTCTGCTCTATATACTGGCAATACCGGCGATCGGCGTAGCAGGCATTATTATGGCTGGGTTCGGATCATATAATAAGTATGCCATTATAGGCAGCCTTCGCTCAGCGGCGCAGATGGTGAGCTACGAGGTGCCAAGAGCGCTGTCAATCATCGGAATTGTTATGATCGCCGGGTCCGCGAAGCTCTCGTCGATCGTTGGTGCGCAGCACGTTTGGTATATAATTCTTCAGCCGATAGCGTTTGTGGTCTTCTTGGTCTCTACGCTCGCCGAGATTAACAGCACACCATTCGACCTTCCTGAAACTGAATCGGAATTGGTCAATGGCTATTATACCGAGTATAGCGGTATGCGCTTCATGTTTTTCTTCTTCGCCGAGTATGTAGCATTGTTTGCGGCGGCGACGCTTACCACGGTACTGTTCCTCGGCGGCTGGCATGGCCCGGGACCGGAGTACTTGGGGCCGATTTGGTTTACGATCAAGACATTTGCCATGATATGGGTCATTATGTGGATAAAATGGACGCTGCCACGGTTTCGTATCGACCAGGTAATGGACCTGGGCTGGAAGGTGCTCTTGCCTTTAGCCCTTATCAATGTCCTGATTACCGGACTAGTAATGATGATCATTTAGTAAGAAGGTAGATAACATGGCCGGAAGAATCTCGAATTTCATAGATGCCTGGAAGAGCATCGTCATAGGTCATAGCGTTACGGCGAAGAAATTACGTGAGCCTCGATCGACGTTTTTCTATCCGTATGAGCCGCCGAAGCTGGAGGAGCGTTATCGCGGTGCACCGATGTTGGTTCGTATCGCCGGTGAGACCGATGAGAAGGAAGGGGCCTGCACCGCGTGCGGGCTGTGTGCTAAGGCATGCCCGGTGAACTGTATTACGGTTGAGAGAAACAAGGATAAGGAAGCGCCGCTTAAGGCCGCAGTGTGGAATCTCGACCTTACGAGATGTATGATCTGCGGTCTCTGCGCAGAGACATGCCCGCAGGGCGCATTGAAGATGAGCCATGATTTCGAAAATGCGGTGTATGTTAAAGACAAGCTCATATATGATATGGAGCGCGTTCTAAGAAGGCCGGTAATGGTAAAAGCCGCGGAACCGGGTTCAGAGGAGTAGATACATGATCGAACAAGTTATATTTTTCGCCTTGGCCGCCGTAGCCATCATAAGCGCAATTGCGGTAGTGCTGAGCAGAAACCTGTTCCATGCCGTAATGATACTCGGGGGATTTCTGTTGACTATAGCCGGGTTCTATTTCCTGCTGAATGCCGATTTCGTCGGAATTATGCAGGTGTTTGTCTATGTTGGCGGCGTAATAGTCGTCATGCTGTTCGGTATCATGTTAACCCCTCATGAAGCCAACATAACTAACGCGGCGAAGTTACAGCAAAAACTTGGGACCTACATCGCGGTTGCAGCACTTATTGGGTTACTTGCAATGATTTTTATAAGAACAACGTTTATTACATCACCCGCTGAGCCCGTAAAGGACACCGTGTCCTTGGCAGGGAAGTTGTTCATGACGAACTACGTGCTGCCGTTTGAGGTTATATCCGTTCTCTTGCTGGCGGCGTTAGTCGGGGCGATAATTGTCGCCCGTAAGGAGGAGCACTAATGAACGTACCCCTCGAATGGTGGCTGATACTAAGCGCGGTTTTATTTGGAATCGGTTTAATCGGAGTTTTGCTGAGAAGAAACGCAGTAATGATATTGCTTTCGGTTGAGCTGATGTTAAACGCGTCCAACCTTAACCTGGTGGCCTTTTCAAGGTATATAACGCCGAATCTAGCATCAGGGCAGATGTTCGCCCTGTTTGTGATGGCGGTAGCGGCAGCCGAGGTGGCTGTTGGGTTGGCTATCATATTATCGATCTATCGAAATGTACGGTCGGTGGATCTGGACGACTTCAACATATTTAGGTGGTAGCGGGAGCAAAATGATGAATTACCTTTCGATTATTCTGTTGTTGCCGGTCTTAAGCTTTTTGGTGCTCGTAGTCTTCGGCAAGAAGTGGGGCGAGAAATCGGCCTACGTCTCGATCGGGGCTATGGTCGTATCTTTCGCGTTGTCGATCTATGCGCTCCTTTTCGTAATGGGCGGAGGACATACCGAAATTACGTTTACATGGGCCTCTATAGGGAGTTTTAAGTTAACCTTCGGTCTGTTACTGGATGCGCTCTCGGCAATGATGCTGGTGGTAGTAACTATCGTCAGTTTGCTGGTGCAGATCTTCTCGTTCGGCTATATGCACGGGGATAAGAGAATCGGCTGGTTCTATGCCTGCCTATCGATGTTTACGGCATCGATGTTACTGCTGGTGTACTCACCGAACTACGTGCAGATATATATGGCCTGGGAAGGCGTCGGCGTTTTCTCATACCTGTTGATCGGTTTTTGGTTTGAAAAAAGAAGCGCGTCGGACGCCGCAAAGAAAGCGTTTATGGTTACCAGATTCGGCGACCTGGGATTTGGGGTCGGCCTGGTGCTTCTCTATATTGTAGCGGGCACGCTCGATATGGATAAAGTATTTGCGATGCACCTGCCGGAGGCGACCGCAGCGCTGATTGCGATCCTGTTCTTCTGCGGAGCGGTCGGCAAATCTGCCCAGTTCCCGCTGCACGTGTGGTTGCCTGACGCCATGGAGGGCCCGACTCCGGTCAGTGCATTAATTCACTCAGCAACTATGGTTGCAGCCGGCGTATACCTGGTTGCCAGGTCGTACCCGCTCTTTGAGATGGGTCCGGTTTCGCTGGAAGTCGTGGCCATTATCGGTACGATAACGGCGTTTATGGCGGCCACGATCGCATTGACCGCAACCGATATAAAGAAAGTGCTGGCGTATTCGACCATCAGCCAGCTTGGTTATATGATGATGGGCCTCGGTGTAGGGGCCTATGCGGCAGGTGTGTTCCACCTTATGACGCATGCATTCTTTAAACCTCTTCTCTTTCTTGGTGCAGGTAGCGTAATTCACGCCGTTCACAGTCAGGAGATATTCGATATGGGCGGCCTGGGCAAAAAGATGAAGATAACGTCGATCACGTTCCTAATCGGTGGCCTTGCCCTGGCCGGAATTCCGCCGTTTGCGGGGTTCTGGAGCAAGGACGAGATTTTAGCCGGGGCATTTGCCAGTGGTCATATCACGATCTTTATCTTCGGTCTTTTGACCGTGCTGCTGACGGCATTTTATACCTTCAGGTTGATATTTATCGTCTTCTTCGGCAAGCCGCGAGGACATCATGGCGACCATGCCCACGAATCGCCGGCGGTAATGAGCATGCCGCTGATTATTCTCGGATTCTTTGCGCTGACAGCCGGTCTTATCGGCTCGCCGTTCGCGCAAAATGCATTCCAGGGTTTTATCGCCCACGGGCACGAGGCCGAAGCGCCGAACTATATGGTTATGGGTGCTTCCTGCATTATAGCGCTCATCGGTATCGGGTTCGCTTACATGAAATATATGACGAACGTGCTGCCGTCAAATGTTATCAGCAAGGACAACTTCTTCTATAAGTTGCTGGTAAACAAGTATTACATGGACGAGTTCTACTACTACGCGCTGATAGTGCCGACCCATGCGGTCGCACGTGCTGCGCTGGCGTTTGATCAGAAGGTTGTTGACGGCGCTGTAAATGGTGTGGCCTGGGTATCGATGCAGTTTGGAAAAGGGCTGCGGCATATTCAGACCGGTTATGTGCAGAACTATGCGCTTTACATGGTGATAGGGCTAGTGGTTTTACTGATATGGTCGATTAAGATTCTAGGCTTGTTCTAAGGGTGTGAAGAGATGAGTTACCCATTACTAACAATCACGATATTCTTACCGCTGCTCGGTGCGGTGCTCATGCAGCTGATACCGCGCGAGAAGGCCACTGCGGCGCGTTGGGCTGCGCTATCGATAACTATCCTCGATCTATTACTTGGCATATCGCTTGTAACAGGGTTCAAGGTCGGAGAGCAGGGAATGCAATTCGTCCAAAAATTTGCCTGGATTAAGACCGCAGGAATATCATATTATGTAGGTCTTGATGGGCTAAGTATGCCGCTCTATGCGCTGACATTGCTCCTTTCGATCGTTGCGATCCTTGCATCCTGGTCGATAAAGGAGAGGGTGAGAGAGCACTACAGCCTGCTATTACTCCTCGAGGTCGGAATGCTCGGGACGTTTGCGGCGCTTGATTTTGTCGTCTTCTACATATTCTGGGAACTCGTCCTTATCCCCATGTACTTTATCATCGGTGTCTGGGGCGGGGAGAACAGAAACTACGCGGCATTAAAGTTCTTTATCTATACATTCGCGGGAAGCGTGCTTATGCTGGTCGGTATTCTCGCTCTCTATTTGACGTCCGGCCTCGGCACGTTCGATATGGTGCAGATCATGCAGTCTGGATACCACGGCGCGCTAGCGACGTTTATCTTTGTAATGTTCTTTCTGGGATTTGCGGTAAAAGTTCCGATATTCCCGTTCCACACCTGGTTGCCTGATGCGCACGTTCAAGCGCCAACAGCGGGTTCGGTTTTGCTTGCAGGCGTCCTACTGAAGATGGGAACCTACGCCTTTATAAGAATAATCGCGCAGATCTTGCCTGGAGAATTCCAGAGGTTTGCGCCGTTCATTGCAGTACTCGCAATTATAAGTATTATATATGGCGCCCTTACGGCGCTTGCGCAAAAAGACCTGAAGAAGATGGTCGCGTACTCCAGCGTAAGCCACATGGGATATATCATGCTTGGTATAGTGGCGCTTACACCGGTCGCGCTTAACGGAGCGATTCTTCAGATGGTCAACCACGGGCTCATCACGGGATTGCTCTTCTTGATAGTCGGCTATATCTACGAACGAACGCACACAAGAGACATCTCAAAACTCGGCGGCCTTCAGGTTAAGATACCGATTCTTGGTGGAATGTTCGTCTTTGCCGCACTGGCGTCCCTTGGATTGCCGGGCTTAAGCGGTTTTGTTGGTGAGATTTTGATATTGTTTGGATCTTATGCACCGTATAAGATATATACGATACTCGCGATCGTCACGCTTGCACTCACCTCGTTTTACCTGATTCGAGCGAACCAGAACGCGATATTTGGGGCGGGGAAGACGGAGCACGAAGGTTACAAGGATGCAAACGGCAGGGAGCTTATAAGCGCCTTACCGTTGATAATTCTTATTGCGATAATAGGTGTTTACCCGAAGCCGTTCTTGCATTATATCGATCCTGCAGTAAATACCGTGTTACAGATGATAAGAGGTAGCTAAATGAACTTAACGATTAATTGGTCACAAGTTAATTGGTTGGCGTTAACGCCGGAGATGATTATCCTTGGTTTTTCGATTATCGTCCTGCTGGGCGAATTGTTCTTATCGAAGACCTCAAAGCATATGCTCGGGGCTGTGACACTCGTCGGTCTTGTCGCGTCGCTGGTTAGCCTGGGCTATATTTGGAACCTGCAGGCGACCGAGTTTAACGGCATGTTTTCCGTCGACCTTACCGCGAACGTACTTAAAGCGATACTGCTTGTGACGACGGCTCTCGTGGTGCTCGGCGTTCTAAAAGTCAATGTTTTAATGGGAGAAGGCGAGTTCTTCAGCCTGCTGCTGTTCTCTGTGCTCGGAACGATGTTTATGGCGTCATCGGCGGATCTCATTATGCTGTTCATAGCGCTTGAGTTAACAGTGCTACCATCTTATATCCTTACCGCGAGCAAAAAGACCAGGCAGTCGACCGAGGCTGCGTTGAAGTACTTCCTGCTTGGAATGATCTCCTCGGTAATTTTGCTCTACGGAATGACGTTGCTGTTCGGTCTTACCGGCGAGACAAACTTTGCGGCGATAGCCGGCAAGCTGGCCGGACACCCGATTCAGCCTGCGCTCGTTGCGTCGATGCTTATGATAGTCGTGGGTCTTGGTTTTAAGATCGCGGCTGTACCGTTTCATTTCTGGGCTCCGGACGTATATGAGGGCTCACCGATACCGGTTGCATCATACCTGGCCGCCGGACCAAAGGCGGGCGGTTTTGCGGCGATTATCCACCTGTTTCCACTGGCGTTTGGAGTTGTTGCACCGGCGTGGGCGGGGGTATTTGCGATACTCGCAGTAGCGAGTATGGTAGTCGGAAACCTTGTTGCGCTTTCGCAGACGCATGTTAGGAGACTTCTTGGTTATTCGGCCGTTGCGCATACCGGATACCTGCTAGTAGGTCTCGCGGTAGCCACTAAGCTGGGCTATGCATCTTTAATATTCTATTTCCTTGTCTACTCGCTGGCCGCACTCGGGGCGTTTCTCGTAGTGCTTGCGTTAGCCGAACGCGGGTTTGGCGAAAACTTAAAAGACTTTGCAGGGTTCAGCAGACGCGCACCGATGCTGGCCTTGGCAATGGCGATATTCATGTTCTCGCTAGTCGGCGTACCGCCGTTTGCAGGATTCATGGGTAAGCTGTACCTGTTTAGAGAGGCCGTCAGGTCGGATCTCATCTGGCTTGCAATCGTAGGTGTGCTCAACAGCGTTATATCGTTTGGCTATTATGTGACCGTCATACGGCAGATGTACCTTGTCTCGCCGTCCGAAGGAGAAGCGGTTGCGCGGATGCAAGTATCAAAACCGCTCTTTGCTTCGATAATGATAATTATGGCGGCAGTTATCGTCCTGGGAGTTTACCCGAACGCTTTTCTGTCTATAATTAAGCTATAATAGACGAAAACCGGGAGGGGTTACGATGGGCGAGGAACAATCCTTCGCGCTAATGATAAGACAGGCTCTCACCGAGTATGATTTCGAGCGCATTGACATAACACCCGAGAAGGCAACGGTTGTTCTGAAACGGGAGGTCTATGCGGAAGACAGCGAGAACGAAGTGCTCGAGTACGCCTTTCAAAACCCAACCCTTGTAAAAGTTATAGAAGAATTGAAATCGTATTTACCATCGCTGTAGAAATAATAGAGACGTATAGATCTATCCAGTTTACCGCCATTTTTCGAGGCAGACCACTTGGCTGGATATTTGAAGCCGAAGTCGTCGTTTATAAACGGTATTATAAACTTCTAAAAAACGCGTTTTCTTTTTACCCGATTTGGGGAAAAACAATTGTGGAGGATAGAAAAGCGGTAGTAATATAAAACATGTAATCGCTAATGTAGTAGCTAATTTTATAACTCATTTATAGTTTAGGGCTCAAGCATACAACACTACTTCCGATATATTACTTGTCAGGCAAGACGGGTTATTTAGAAGCTTTGGCGAGAGCTTCTAGGTCGTGGCAGACGGCTTGACTGACAGTAAAGCCCCGTATCTTACAGATCGGGGCCTTTCCTTATTTTTCTTCCTTTTTGTCTTCTTTGGGATTGGATGATTTTTTTAATTCGCGTATGCTCTGGCCGATCGCTTTTCCGATGCCGGGAAGCTTCTTTGGCCCAAAAATAACGAGTACGATAACCAGGATGATTACAAGCTCAGGCCATCCTAAGGAAGGTATGAACGCTGGAATTGATAGGCCATCCATAATAGGTGACACTGCGGATCACAATCCTTTCAAAACGCATCTTTACGTCACCCAAATCATAGCATTGATTGCACGGTAAAGCCACATTTACAGACCGTAGCGCGGCCAAGTAAACCCAATCGCAGAGCGCTTTTTACGATTATCCTTTCGCCCTGCGTATCCTAACACTCGGGCATGGGAAAAGCCGCTTTTTGTAAAGCGGCTTTATGCTTGTTGAGTGATTAATTATTCAATAACGGTGACGTTGGATGCACGGGCACCCTTTGCCTCCATCTCGATGTCAAACTCAACTGCAGTGCCCTCGTCAAGGGTTTTAAAACCGTCTCCGAGGATTGCCGAGTGGTGTACAAAGACATCCGGGCCGCCATCCTCCTGGCTGATAAACCCAAAGCCTTTTTTATTATCGAACCACTTTACAGTACCTTTTGCCAAATATTCCACCTCCTAGCGCCTTTTAATAGTGAAGCTTGAAGACGCTAGGCTTATGCGAAACTTAACAAAGAGTTTGCGACACCGACAAAAAAATAAGAGCCCGCCAAACAACGAGCACTCCTTTGCGAATTCACGTCTTAGCTTACTATGATTTTACACTTTTTCGGGGATTTTGTAAAAGCTAACCTGCTGGGCAATCAAGTACTTGGCTAGGGGGCAATATCACGACGTCTGAAAACCAGGATGGAGCCCAGATAAAAGACAATGGCGGTGCCGGCATAAACCAACAGGCTTTTTGCAGGGATGTTGCCGGTGGAAAGCAGTTTTGCCGAGTCGTAATAATGAAACAGCGATATCCTCTCCAGCTTTTTTATCCAGTCCCAGTTGGCAAGACCGGCGACCACGGTGATAAAATACATACTGACCAACAAGCCGGATGTCGTAAGCGCGGCGCGCCCGCGCTCCCCTAAAAGAACAGAGAAGAACAGGGAAATTGCGCCGATTGCAAGGAAAAACAGCGTGCCGATCACGATGAGTGCAACAATCCCGTCGACCTTAGGTTTTAAACCCACCACAAGCCCGAAGACGTAGGTCGCCAATACCGTCAGCACCACCATGCCGATGGTGGATATAAAAAGGTTAAGACTTTTTGTGACGAGAGCGGAGGTTCTGGTTATCGGTTGGCTGAGAAGTATCTCGATAGTGCCGCTCTCTAGCTCTTTGCCCAAAGCGGCGGCTCCGTACCCGATGACGAAAGCGCCGATGATGACGAACCACATAAGGCTAAAGAACTCGAGCGACAAAAAGCCCTCAACGGTTGTAAAACTTACAGCCGAGCCGCCACCGAAGATTTCTATAAAACCTTTGGGGTAGCTCTTTAATAGTTCCTGTATCTCTGCCGAGCGCTGTTGCACGGTAGGGTAGATGGATATGAGAAGGTAGACGTAGAAAAGGAGCCCGACCATATATGAAGGCCAGCTTACACGGATCTCTTTTAGCGATTTTTTAAACAGATTAACGTTCAACCGTGCCACCCTTCCCGTAAAACTCCAGAAATACCTCTTCAAGGCTTGCGTGGCTTGATGCGAGGTCTTTAACGTTATACTGCGCGAGCTTCTTGATAAGGGGATCGATCTCTCCCTTAACCGTGATGCGCAGGTGATCGTTGATTCTTTCGATCGCGGTAACGCCCGGTACGCGAAAGTCTTCCTGATTGACAGACCCCTCGAACGAAACATCGACGTAGCGCACGTGCTTGGCCTCAAGATCGGAGATGCGCTCGACCGACACGAGATGACCTTCCTTGATGATGCCGACACGATCGCAGACCCGCTCGATTTCGGGCAATATATGCGACGAGATAAAGACGGTTCTGCCGCGTGACCGAAACTCTTCCATAACGGCATAAAATTGCTGTTGCATCAGGGGGTCGAGGCCCGATGTCGGCTCATCCAACAGCAGCAGTTGGGGATCGTGCATCAGCGCCTGCACTATCCCAAGTTTTTGGCGATTGCCTTTAGAATAATCTTTTATCCTCTTGTTTGGGTTAAGGTCAAAACGCTCTATAAGCTCTTCTTTTAGAACCGGTGGTTTGCGTGGGCGAAAGCGCGCGATAAAGTTAAGGAACTCGGCCCCGCTCATTTTATCGTAGAGGCGGATATCGCCAGGTAGGTTCCCAAGCTCTTCTTTAATGATAGCCGAGTGCCGCCACGCGTCTTTGCCGAGGACGGAGGCGGTGCCTTTTGTGGGGCGCAGGAGCGCCGTCAACACGCGGATGGTCGTAGTTTTTCCCGCGCCGTTAGGACCGAGAAAGCCGAACACCTCACCTTGCTCGACCGTAAGATGCAGGTCTTCGATGCCGCGTGTCTTGCCGTAATATTTTGTTAACGAGACCGTGTTGATTACTGCCATTGTTATCTATATTTATCCATCGCAGTAGATATTCCTGCAAGAGAGAAGCTCTTTTTTATTTTATCAACCTGCGCTTCATCAACGCGATCGGCATGAGAAAGAAAACGAGCGATATTATGATAACCAGTGTAGCGCTTATCGTGACATCCGAGTTTGTTCTCCCTACGACAAGGTTTCTGCAGACGACCACGATGTGGTAAAGCGGTGTGAAAAACGCCAGTTTTTGCGCCCAGGAGGGAAGGGCGTTGATCGGAAAGAAGATTCCAGAGAAAAGAAACAACGGATCACGTCCTCGATGCTTAAAGGCGTCGCAAACACCGCATCGTACGTATTCTTGTTGTAGAAAAGGTGTAGAAATTAGTATGCAAGCGTAAACCATGAATGCTAAAATACTAGTATCGTATGAGCGGTTTATGGTTGCTTGTTGCCTGCAAGTGCAGCGCCCCTAACGCATGTGGCGGCGGTAACCAATGAAATAGGAGGGGCATATGAATATCTTTTTGCGCAGTGACGTAAAAACGAAGTACCGGCGACCTGCAGTTTTCCTCCTCGAATGTATCCTCATTATTGCTTTGTCGTTACCTGGGATAGCGTTCGGGGCGCCGGTGCCGGACTGGGGGGACAACGGGGTACTGATCGCACAAAACGTGCCGGAATCAGGGGAGATGACGCAAATCATCCCTGACGAAAAGGGCAACGTGTTTGTAACCTGGTTTGACCGAACGAACACACAGACCAAACTCTACGTGCAAAAGCTTGGCAGTGACGGTACGTTGCTCTGGAGCCAGCCGGTTTTAGCGATGGATGTAAAGAACGGCGCGTTCGGGATGACCCCCGCGGTGGAATCCGACGGCGGCTTGATCGCCGTCTGGACGGACAACCGCAACAAGAGAAAACCCGATGTCTTTGCCCAGAAGATAGACGGTAACGGCAACAAGCTCTGGGGCGATACCGGAAAGCCGGTCTATGTGGGTCCGGGCATGCAGGATATCAGGGCTTTGGTGAGCGATGATGTGGGCGGCGCTATTATTGTGTGGCGTGACGATGAGCGACCGGGTCTCTATATGCAAAGGGTAGACGGTACCTGCAATCCCCAATGGCAGGCCGACGGTGTGTCGCTCAACGATTTTTGCGGTATCCAGGTCGATGACAACCAACCGTACTATGGCGGTGACATGATGGGGGATTGGATCAACGTCCAGTCCGATGGCCTTGGAGGTTTCTATCTAAACTGGTCGGATATAAAGCCCAATTATATGACGGAGCCGATGTCGACGGGTCCCAGCCAGGCTAAGCAGGACGGACATTCATTTCTACTGCGTGTAAACCGCAATTGCGAGAAAGCCTGGCCGGTGGTGACGGTGGGCATAAAGGGCGTGCCCGCCGATATGATGATGGGTAATCAGTTGATGGTAACCGGTGACAACTCGGCGATTATCGCCTGGTCGCAGCCTAATGGGGACCCGTACATCGTGAAGACGATGGAGGGCGATGGCTACAGCGCATATCCAAATCCGGATGCTAATCTCTTTGCCGTGAAGGTAACCCCTGATGGCAAGCTTGCCTGGGATACAAGTAAGCCTTTGATAACTATGAGCGGCGAGAGCAACCCGCAGATGTACTTTCAGGGAGCGCCGAACGTGACAAAAGAAGGTCTTCTTTATTCGTTGCCGACGACCAGGATGAAGAAGCAGGATGTCCGGGAACCCGGCCCGGACGGCAAGATGCGCACGGTCAAAGTAGATATGCCGGTCGTCATATCTACGGAGTTTGTCAATATCGACGGAACCGGGAAGACGACATGGAAAAAGATGGTTCAGGGCGGCAATAGTTACCCTAGTATTATCGCTGATCTTAAGACCGGTGATTTCTTTCTTATGATGACCGAATACCTTGGCGATAACCCGATACCCATGTATCCAGAGCAGGGGTTGTATCAAATGAAGCTGCAAAAGTTTGATGTCACCGGTACAGCTCTCTGGCAGGAGGGTGGAGTTAATGTAGCCGGCGTAATCGGGATACTCGGCGGGAACCTTATTCCGGACGGAGCGGGAGGTTTCTATACCGCCTGGCGCAAGCCCAAGCCCGTTGAATCCGATTCGGCCGCAGCAACGTCCGAGGTGGTTAAGGAGGTCTACTACGGTCCTGTCCAACCTGGGCAGATGCCTAAATCGGATATCTACGTGCAGCACTTCTTAGATGATGGGAAACTAGCGAACACCTGGACCGATATGTCGGCTCAGGACTGGTCGTTCGATTATGTCGAGGGCCTGGCCGGGGTTAGGGCAATCGGCGGTTACGCTGATGGCAGCTTTAAGCCCTCTGAGGATGTTACGAGGGCGGAGTTCGCAAAGATGGCGGTCGTGGCCCTGGGTATTTTCGATGACACATCGACCGCTGCGGCAAGCCTAAAGGGAACGGATGCAGAACACCACTGGGCGGCCCAGTATATTGCAAAAGCGGTTGGGGCCGGTCTTTTGAAAGGATATCCGGGCGGCGGGCTCAGGCCGGATGCCAAGATCACCCGGGCGGAGGCCTCCACGATGGTCTCCAGGGCCAAGAATTTACCAGCGGATGCCGCGCCCCAGGGGTTCTCCGACGTTTCGGCCAAGCACTGGGCGTTTGCGAGCATCGGTGTGATGAAGACACTCGGCGTCGTCAGCGGCTACGGTGACGGCACATTCAGGCCGTCCGGCAACGCCACGAGAGCGGAGGCCGCCAAGATGATCTACAAAGCGCTAAAGATAACCGGCACAGAGTAGGGGATAGCCAAAAGAAGAAAGACCCGAGCGCAGAAGCCCGGGTCTTTCTCGTGGTGGTGCTATTGGCGGTACCTATCAAATTACTTCTTGGTACATTTGCAGCCTGGTTTCTTAGGGCATTTTGTAAAATGGACAATCGTGTTGCATGTGCCGCTTGCTGTTACAGTCGCGTTTACGGTGCTGACGAGTTTATAGCCCTTCAGCCATGCGCAAAGTGTGTAGGTGCCCGGTTTAATGTTCTTAAACTTAAAGTACCCTTTCTTGTTGGATTGCGCTGCGCGCACTACTTTTTTGCAGTCGTTGGTAAGCAGGCGAAGGTGGGCCTTGGCGAGTGTCGGGTAAACAGTTGTGGTAGTAGTTGTCGTATCAACGACTACGTAACCGGCGATACTTCCAGATTCTAGCTTAACCGGTTTCGGACATTTATTGTCCTTATCATCTTTGTCTTTATCCTTGTCTTCTTTGTTGCACTGGCACTGGCCATCACACGTTTGTGTTGCGTTACATGTGCAATGATCGGCTATCTGGTGCGTCTGCCGGTTCTCACATTTGTTTGCAGGCTTATCACCTTGCGGCTTAGCCATTGCAATACTGCCGATTGTCAGGATCAGAATAACTGCCATGACGACGGCGAGAATTGGGCGGTATGTTCTCATAGTTCTCCTCC
>PFFU01000145.1:818-1141 GCA_002783345.1 Candidatus Aquicultor secundus | reverse complement strand
TAACGTTGATGAGGGCGTTTTGGTTACGGGTCGAAATAATATTTATTAAGGATTTTATTAACGTAGTTTGCCAGAGCTGTAGCGCGGTATCTACTTGCTTGGTTTTGTCACTATGGGCTACTATGGGTTGGAGGATACACGGCAGAGCTAAAGCATTCAATACACATCCTTTTGAAGCAGAGTATGAATATCTCAAGGTCGACTCGACCGCCAAGAAGAAAACAGCCAGAACAAGCAGCAGAGCATGTAGCAGGATACTTCAAGCGAAGAGCCGCAAGTGAATGATCAAGCACAAGAGGTTCCAGCCGGGGCGAAGGCCGGTG
>PFFU01000145.1:0-743 GCA_002783345.1 Candidatus Aquicultor secundus | reverse complement strand
GTTATCGCCTACATCGTAATGGCCATCGTCGTTCCGGAGGCACCCGAGAAGGTTGCCGGCTCATAGTTCCATAACAAGACCCTAAAGTTTATCGCCGTGTTGTAAGCGCTTGACAGGGACGGGGGATATACTGTAAGGTGCATTTGTGTATTTGGATTAATGAGCAAATAACCGCTATTCTGGAGGGCGCATGCTTTCGACGCTTAACAAATATTTTGGCTACACCAGCTTTTTGCCTCTGCAGGAGGCCATCGTTAAGGATATTCTAGGCGGCAGCGACGCGCTCGTGCTCATGCCGACAGGAGGGGGTAAGTCACTCTGCTACCAGCTTCCGGGGCTGTTATTAGAAGGGCTTACCGTCGTGGTGTCTCCCTTGATCGCTCTTATGAAAGACCAGGTGGACGGCCTTATTGAAAACGGCGTACCGGCTGCCTGCATCAACAGCTCGCTGGCTCCCGCAGCGATGACCAGGGTGCGGGCCGCACTTGAGCGGGGAGAGGTCAAACTGCTTTATGTCGCCCCCGAGCGGTTGATGATGCCGCAGTTTCTCGATCTTCTAAAGCGGCTTTCCGTGAGCCTGTTCGCGGTCGACGAGGCGCATTGCATCTCGGAGTGGGGGCACGATTTCAGGCCGGAGTATCGCCGGCTCGCAAGTCTAAAAACTAATTTTCCCGCGACACCGATTATCGCACTCACGGCAACCGCAACGCATCAAGTGCGTGACGATATCGCCGAGCAGCTCA
>PFFU01000162.1:19890-21533 GCA_002783345.1 Candidatus Aquicultor secundus | reverse complement strand
GGTTTTTAACTGCCTTCTGCATACTCCTTGCTGCCTACTAAAACCCGCTCTCTCGACCCACACCTTCTGACTTCTGACTTCTGCTCTTTGGGCTCCTGGCTTCTGTTCTTATTCATACTTCCTGGCTACATTGATCGAGGGCGTTTCTTGTTTAAACACGAGGAAGCGGCGGACGATCAAGTAGACAAGCGGGGTGAGAAGCGCGTTGTAGATCGCCGTCGGAAGAATTACCTGAAGCATCAGCACTTTGATGGGCGTGATTTCGCCAAGCAGGAACATAAACCCCACGTAGACGAATTCGTTGAGCCACGTTGCGATGAAAATCGCTACCATCGGCAACAGAATGTTTTCGACGAAGATCGTCCTCTGGACCAGCCCCGCGAAAAACCCCACGATTGATTTACTTACCAGGCCGAGCCCCACGTGCGTGCCGCCGACAAGATCACCTAAGAGCCCCCCGAAAAAGCCCGCGATCGCACCGACCGGCGGCCCATAGGTAAAACCGTAGAGCGCCGTCACAATGAGAATGACATCCGGTTTAGTTCCGCCTAGAGCTATATGCGGGACCAGCACCGCCTGCAAAATAAAGGCACCGAGCACGACCAGGCAAGATTGGATTATCGGCCACATCAGTTGCCCTCCGTGATCGAAACCCCGGGGTCATATTGCAGGATAAGAACTTCCTCTATATGCGAAAAGTCGATAGGCGGCTCGACTTCAACGATTTTATAGAGGCTATAGACCGACTGGCGCACTTTGGCGACCATGCCAACGTAGAGATCCCTGGGGAAAATCCCCCCAAGTCCCGAGGTGACGATAATATCGCCGTTTTTAATGTCCGAATCCCTGGAAATGTACTGCAAAACCAGCCGCTTGTCTTTGAGTTGGCCTTTTATAACACCCACCTCGCCCGTTCGCTGCACCTGCACCGAGACGCCGCTCTGGGCATCGTTTAAGAGGACGACCTTTGAGACGCGCGACGAGGCATCTGAAACCTGGCCGACAAGCCCGCCGCCCGCAATAACGGGCATATTATGCTTGACCCCGGCCGAGAGACCACGGTCGACGATGATTGAAGACCACCAGTTGTTCTCGGGCATACCGATAACATTGGCGGCGATGGTACCGTATTTTTGCTTTTGCTTAAAATCGATAAGTTTTCGTAAGCGGTCGTTTTCGGCCTCGAGGCCGTGGCGCGCGAACAGCTCGCTTTTAAGCGCCGATACTTCTTTTTGCAGTTCCTTGTTTTCGCGTTTGAGTTCGCCAAAATGCGCAAGATAATCCCAGCCGTCCCCTACAGGAGTGAGCGCTGTAGTTACGGCCGCTTGCAGCGGGGCTGTTGCCGCCAGCACCAGGCGTTGTGCCCGGTGGATGGGGCCGTCCTGACCTTCACGAAAGTGAACGGTGAGGATAACCATACTTATAAAAATAAGCCCGAAGAGAATCAGGTAATTGCGTCTACCGAAAAACTCCGGCATAAAAAACTCCTTATAAATAGCTGATAGCTTTTAAAAGCTATCAGCCGTCAGCTATCATAAAAGCAGTAAACAGTAGTCAGTAGTCAGTAGTCAGAATAAAACCATCTACCTAAGAACGGTAAAGCTACGCCTAGACGCTAGTAAGTTACAATCACAGTGCCTGCA
>PFFU01000162.1:635-19844 GCA_002783345.1 Candidatus Aquicultor secundus | reverse complement strand
TTGCGGCCCACTCTCTCTCTGCTAGATTCTTCGCTATCGCTCAGAATGACACCTAGCAATAGTCTTCTTGCGGCCCACCCTCTCGCTTACTGCATACTCCCTACTGCCTACTTTTACCTTGATGAAGTGCCGATCAATACCTTCCTTAGCGTCTGTATCTCGCTGAGGGCTATGCCGCTTCCCATGGCCACACAGCTCAAGGGGTCGTCCGTTACATGAACCGGCATCCCCGTCTCCTGCCGTATCCTCTCGTCGAGGCCTTTCAGCAGCGAACCGCCGCCCGTCATGACAATCCCTCTATCCATAATATCACTTGATAGTTCCGGCGGAGTATTCTCAAACGTGCCTTTTATCGCAAGAACTATCGCCGAAAGCGGTTCTTCAATCGCCGCCCGTATCTCTTCAGATGAGAGAACGACGTTTTTAGGAAGCCCGGTTAAGAGGTCGCGCCCCCTGACCTCGGCATCCTCTTCGTCACCCATTGGATAGGCGCTTCCGATCTCGATTTTTATCTCTTCGGCGGTGCGCTCGCCGATCATGATATTGTATTCCTTCTTGACGTGATTCATGATCGCCTCGTCGAACTCGTCGCCGCCGATTCGGATCGACTGGCAGGTAACGATGCCGCCCAGCGATATAACCGCGACCTCGGTGGTTCCCCCGCCGATGTCGACGACCATATTGCCCGTGGGCTCCTGAATGGGCAGGCCCGCTCCGATAGCCGCCGCCATGGGCTCTTCTATCAGGTACACCTCGCGTGCGCCCGCATGAAGCGTGGCCTCAAACACGGCGCGCCGCTCCACCTCGGTTACCCCGGATGGGACACATATTACAACCCTCGGCCTTACGAGCTGCTTGCGATTGTGTACTTTTTGTATGAAATGCCGCAGCATTGCCTCGGTCACATCGAAATCTGCAATAACACCGTCTTTAAGCGGCCTGATTGCGACGATACTCCCCGGCGTGCGGCCGATCATTCTCTTGGCATCTACCCCAACAGCCAGTATCTTGCCCGATGTCTTATCATAAGCAACAACCGAAGGCTCAACTAGAACGATGCCTCTCCCCTTAACGTGAACGAGAGTATTGGCGGTACCCAAATCAATCGCTATATCTCGACTTAGCGGCATCGCTAAAAAATCAAACATTGATGCTCCTTTCGGCTACATTAAGCTATATTCTTTAAGGCTGACGAAACGACCGTCCCCTAGAATAATATGGTCCAACAGATCAATCCCCAGGATACCACCCGCCTCAGAAAGGCGCTTGGTAACCCTGATATCCTCGGCGCTCGGCGTCGGGTCCCCGCTGGGATGGTTATGCACGACGATAACCGCCGCGCCGTTGTGCCTGATTACCATCTTATAAAGCTCTCTCGGGTGCACGACCGATGAGCTCAGGCTACCGATGGACACGTCGATAACCTTTAACACCTGGTGCTTTATATTCAGCACCAGCGCTTTAAAATACTCGCGGTCCAGGTCGCGCATATCGGACATGAGAAGTCGCGCGACATCCTCGGGGGAACCGATGGTAAACCGCTCAGCCGGTGCCGCCGCTGTAAGCCGCCGGCCCAGTTCGAGCGTCGCCAGGATTTTTGTGGCTTTTACCTTTCCTATTCCATTGATATCGCAGAGTTCCTCGATGGTCGACCGTCCCAGGGACCCGAGCGATTGGAAGCGCGATAACAACTTCTCGCTAAGTTGAACCGTAGTCTTATTTTTTGTGCCGGTACCCAACACTATAGCCAGTAATTCAGCATTTGACAAACTGCCCGCACCAAACTGGATAAGCCGTTCCCGTGGCCTCAGCTCAGGCGGCAATTGCTTGATGGTCAGATGTCCGTTCCCCTCGGTCAATGCCCCTCCCGCGTCGAAGAGAATCCCGTTGCGCCTCAGACCGGCAGCTTTTTGCGCATGCAAACTTTTTTAGACCAGTCTGTGGAATTAAGATACATTCTATAGGATACAGCTACATATGTCACCAACCGCCTCCATACCTGCCGCCTCCATGCCGGCAAAACCGCATCCGACAACTACGACATCCTTTATCCGACCGCTCACTACCCGGCACTCTCCCCTCTAATCAAGTTCGCGGGCATTGCTATGTATATACCTACCGCAGATTTGGATTGACGACAAGATTAGCGGCCACCCTCAACGGGTATATTTAAAATCGGCACTGGATTGCTTACAAAGCAACCCAGGCACAGGTAATTTAGCACTTAACTCTGGAGGTATTTTACGTTGGCAGAAGCACGCTACGACCTCGCCATCATCGGCGGAGGCCCCGGAGGGTACGCCGCGGCGCTGCGGGCGGCTGAGTTAAACCTTAAGGTGGCGGTCATAGAAAAAGACAAAGTCGGCGGGACGTGCGTGCACCGTGGATGCATCCCAACCGCGAGCCTGCTGCAATGTGCGTATGTGCTTGATACCGTCCAAAGAGCGGATAAATTCGGGATTAGCGTGGAGGGCGTTTCTTACGATTGGGCGGGCATGCAAAAAGCCAAAAACACTGCTGTAAATCGCCTGTTTATGGGCTTAGAGACACTGCTTAAACAGCGCAAAGTCGAGATTATAAACGGAACGGCAACTTTTAGCGAACCCGGACGGGTGCAGGTCGAAACCGGATCAGAAACCGCCGTAGTGACCGCCCCCAACATCATTATCGCAACCGGTTCACAACCCCAGAGTATACCGGCGCTTCGAAGCGTCGGCGATATCGCCATGAATACAACACAGGCGCTTGAGATAAATGAGGTCCCGAAATCCATAGCCATAGTGGGCGGCGGTGCGTATGGTGTCGAGTTCGCCTCGCTGTTTCGCTCGCTCGGTGCGGAAGTTCATCTTATCGAACACTCCCCGCGCCTCGTGCCGCGCGACGACGAAGATATCTCAAAACGCCTGGAGCGAATCTTTAAAAAGCGGGGCATTAACATCCATACCGCATCGAAAGTCGAGGCGGCTGTCCTGGTCGACAACAAGATAGAGGTCGAACTCTCCAAGAACGATGAGGGCCAAACGATTGCCTCAGACAAGTTACTTGTCACCGCAGGCAGAATCGCCAATTTGGACAATATCGATGTCGACTCCCTCGGCATCGACACCAAAGACGGCTTTATTATAACCGATCCCGACATGAAGACGAATGTCGATGCAATTTACGCGGTCGGCGATGTCACCTATAACCCGCAATACGCCAACTTCGCCTTCTCTGAAGGGATCCATGCCGTGGAAATAATCGCCGGTATAAATCCGCCACCGCTTAACCTGCGGCAAATCCCTATCTATACGTTCGGATATCCCCAACTCGCCAAAGTGGGATATTCGGAAGAGGAGGCGGTAAAGGCCGGCTACGATATCGAAACGGTGGGTCTTCCCTTCCAGGTGATACCGCGCTCGGCAATAAATAAAGAGGAAATCGGCTTTGCAAAGATGGTTTCCGTAAAAGGCGGCCCGATAATCGGCGTCCACCTGATAGGCCCGGATGTAGTCGATCTCATCTCGGAGGCGATGCTTATTACCAACTGGGAAGCCACCGCCGCCGACGTGGCCCAGTTCCTCCACCCTCACCCGGCGTTTACCGAGGCGATTGGAGAAGCCGCGCTGAAGCTGGCCGGAAAACCGTTGCACTCTTTATAGGGTTCTTCATAGGAATGATAGGTTGCTCGTGGAGGTAACAATATGCAGGTAAAACCGTTGGAACTTGGAACAAAAGAGTTGATGGATATCTATTACTTGATGCGGCTCGGGCGGGCGATCGAGGATAGACTCAACCTTCTCTACAAAGGCGGCAAACTGCCGGGCGCCATTTATCTAGGTACCGGGCAGGAAGCCATCGAAATCGGCGCCTCTTACGCCCTTGAGGAGGGTGATGTGCTTGCGCCCACCCACCGTGATATGATGTCCCAGCTCCCGAGAGGGATAACCCCCCGGGAAGTGTTCTTGCAGCACTACGCACGTGCAAATAGCCTCACCCACGGCAAGGGCGAGGATAACTACCAGGGGGATTTACGTCGCGGTACCTTTGCCACGGTCAGCATGCTCCCCAATTTTTACCCGGTTGCGGCAGGCGCGGCGCTTGCCTTTAAGCTGCGCAAAGAGCCGAGGGTCGCGATGGCCTACTGCGGCGAGGGCGCGACAAGCGTCGGCGACTGGCACGAGGCGCTCAACGTCGCCTCGGTGCACAACCTGCCGGTCGTCTTCGTCGTCATCAATAACGGGTACGCCTACTCCACCCCGGTCTATAAGGAAATGAAGGTTGCAAACGTCGCCGACCGCGCGGTAGCCTACGCCATGCCCGGGGTAATCGTTGACGGCAACGACGTCGTCGAGTGTTACCGGGAAGCCAAGAAAGCTGTTGAAAGGGCCCGGGATGGCGGCGGCCCGACGCTCATCGAAGCCAAAACCATGCGAATGCGCGGCCACGCCGGGCACGACTCCGCCACCTATGTGGCCAAAGATATCATCGATCTCTGGACCAAGCGCGACCCCATCGTGCGCTTTGAGGCGTACCTCAACGAGAAAGGGTTTCTCAACGAGGACTCCAAGAAAGAGGTCATCGACCGGATAAACGCCATGGTTGAAGATGCCGTAACCTTCGCCGAAGCAAGCCCCTATCCGGAACCAAAGGAGGCCATCGAAGATGTCTACGCCGAGTAACCGGATGCCGGCATCCGGCAACGTAAACGGCGGCGGCCGCAGAGAAACAAAAGAAACCCTCTTTATCGACGCGATAACCGAGGCCCTCAGGGAAGAAATGCAGCGCGATCCGAACGTCTTCATGGTCGGCGAGGATATCGGCACCTACGGCGGGGCGTTTAAAGTCACTAAAGGATTATTGGAGCAATTCGGCCCGGAGCGTATCATCGACATGCCGGTCGCCGAGGAGGCCTTTACCGGGATGGCGGTCGGGGCCGCCCTGATGGGGATGCGCCCGATCGTCGAGTACCAGTACGCCGACTTTATCCACTGCGCCTGGGACCAGATCGTAAACGTCGCGGCCAGAATACACTATCGCACCCGGGACGCGGTACCCATGGTCATGCGGGCCCCGTCCGGCGCGGGCTTGCGGGCCGGGCCGTTTCACAGCCAGAGCCCCGAAGGATGGTTCGCCCATGTCCCGGGGCTTAAAGTCATCGTCCCCGGCACCCCCTGGGATGCAAAAGGGCTCTTAAAAGCCGCGATACGGGATAACAACCCGGTCGTGTTTTTCGAGCACAAGTACCTATACCGGCGTCTCAAAGGACCGGTTCCGGTGGACGATTACGCCTGCCACATCGGGGCCGCCAAAGTACAGCGCCAGGGCACCGACGTCACCATCGTCACCTATGGTGCGATGCTGCAGACCGCCCTGGCGGCGGCGGATAAAGCCCAGGAAAAAGGCATCTCGGTCGAGGTTCTGGATTTGAGAACCATCTATCCCCTGGATAAAATCCAAATATTGCAGTCGATCGCCAAAACAGGCAAAGCCATCATGCTCTACGAAGACACGCGGACGCTCGGCATCGGTGCGGAGGTCTCTGCGATCATCGCGGAGGAGGGGTTCGAATACCTGGACGGCCCTATCTTACGGGTCTCCTCCCCGGACGCCCCGATTCCCTATAGCCCACCCCTCGAGGACTACTTCCTCCCCCAGGTGGACGATGTAATGGCCGCAATTGATAAGTTATCGGCGTATTAGTGGGCCGGGGTGTGGGTCTAGAGAGCGGGCTAAGGCATATTTAAATATCCTTTAGGTTCTTATAAGGAGAAATTGATGGGTTAGGTATTCGCAGGAGCAGATAAAGAAGAGGGTGAATTAGCATATGACGGTTGCATTAACGATGCCCCGGCTTGGAGAGACGGTCACGGAAGGGACGATTCTGAAGTGGCTCAAGAACGAGGGCGATTTTGTGGATAAGGATGAAAATATCGTGGAGATATCGACCGCGAAAGTCGAAACCGAGATACCATCCCCCGTCAGCGGAAGGGTCGCGAAAATAGTTGCGCCCGAAGACGAGACCGTGCCGGTTGGGGCCGAGCTTGCGCTCATCGATGAGACGACAACCGAGACCGGACCCGCTCCAGCGGTGGGTTTTGTCTCGCCGATTGTAAGAAAGCTCGCCCGCGAGCATAATGTCGACCTGTCGCAAGTCACCGGAACCGGCTCCGGGGGCAGGATTACCAAGCAAGATGTTCAGCGCTATCTCGATATGCAAAAAGCCGCGGCCCCCGGCGCTCCGAAACCGCCGATGGCCCAGGCCCCGCCGATCTCTCTTGCCCCCATGCCCTCGGCTGAGGTGCCATTGGGTGAGCGCATCGTGCCGATGAATATCCTGCGGCGTGAAATCGCCCAGCACATGGTTCGCAGCAGGCACACATCCGCGCACGTCACAGGCATCGTCGAGGTCGACATGACCAATGTGGTTAAACAACGTGACAAGATAAAAGAGGCCTTTAAGAAACGCGAGGGCTTCTCCCTTACCTTCTTGCCCTTTGTCGCAAAGGCGACCGTGGACGCGCTTATCCATTTCCCTATGGTCAACGCACGCATCATCGACGAGCACAACATGGCGCTTCATGACTACGTCAACCTCGGGATCGCCGTGTCCGTTGAGAACGGCCTTATCGTGCCGGTGATAAAGCATGCCGAGGAGATGAACCTTCTCGGTCTCGCCCATCACATCCACGAGCTGGCGGAAAAAACCCGCGCAGGCAAGCTCACGCTGGATGAGGTAACCGGCTCGACGTTTACTATTACAAACCCCGGCTCGTTTGGATCGCTCATCCAGACACCGATTATAAACCAGCCGAATGTGGCGATTTTAAGCCTAGAGGGCATTCAGAAACGCCCGATCGTCATCGACGAGGCCATCGCAATCCGCAGCATGGTCTACATGCCGCTTAGCTATGATCACAGGCTGATTGACGGCGCGATGGCGACCCAGTTCCTGAACCGTATAAAAGAAGACCTTGAGACCTGGGACTTCTCCCCCGATCTCGCAAGCGTGCTGTAGTTGGGATGTCTAAAATGAAATGTTTAGTCGCAGAGCTTGGGATAATTGATTACCAGAGCGCGCTCGATTTACAGATGAACCTGGTGACGATGCGCGCTGAATCGAAGCTGCCGGACATGCTGCTTCTTTTAGAGCACCCGCATGTCTACACGGTCGGCAGGCGGTTCGACTCCTCGCACCTGGTCCTCACAGATGAGGAGATGGAAATGAAGGGCGTAAAGCTCTTTCATTCGGACCGCGGCGGTGAGATAACCTACCATGGCCCGGGACAACTGGTGGGGTACCCTATTATAGAGATCGGCGGTATCTCGATGATCAAGTATTACCTGAGAAATCTCGAAGAGGTGCTGCTGCGAACCGTCCGCGATTTCGGTATCGACGCCGACAGGCTACCCGGCTATCCCGGCGTCTGGTTTGGGCTGGAAAAACTCGGTGCGATCGGCCTTCGCGTAAGCCGCGGCGTGACTAAGCACGGCTTTGCCCTTAACGTTGCAACCGATCTGTGCTATTTCGATGGGATTATCCCCTGCGGTCTCCGCGACAAGGGCGTCACTTCTCTATCGAAACTGCTCGGTTTGGAAGTTCCGCTCGAGCCGGTTCGCAGTCGTGTCATCGAAAACTTCGGGCGTGTTTTCCATGTGGATATGGTCCCCATCCCGGGCGAAGAAATCCTTAAAGTCGGCCTCGGCGAGATACCAATCAATAAGGAATATTATGCCGGATAGCTACAAACCTATACTTGAGCTTAATAGCGACAGTAATAGCCGCTCACAGCGTTATGAGCGAAAACCCCTCCACTTAAGGATTAGAGTTTCGCAGGGTCCGAACTACCGGGCGGTAAAACATATCTTGCGGGGGCTCAAACTCAATACGGTCTGTGAGGAAGCCGGCTGCCCCAATATCTACGAGTGCTTTGAAGCCAAAACGGCGACCTTCTTGATACTTGGCGATATCTGCACGCGCAATTGCCGGTTTTGTTTAGTGGGCGGCGGCAAACCCCTCCCTCCAGACCCGGATGAGCCGTTAAACGTTGCCAAAGCCATTGCAACGCTGGGGCTTAACTACGCAGTCATCACCTCGGTAACAAGAGACGACCTGCCGGATGGCGGGGCCGCAATCTTTGCCGAAGTAATTAGAGAAACGAGAAACCTTAATGCCGACTGCGGTATAGAGGTGTTGATCCCCGATTTTGGCGGCAATTGGCAAGCACTGCAAGCGGTAGTCGATGCCGGGCCGGATATCCTCAATCACAACATCGAGACCGTCCCCCGGCTCTACCCCGCCGTAAGGGCGGCCGCACGCTACGAACGCTCTTTAAGCCTGCTTAAAGTCGCCAAGGAACGGGGTTTTAAAGGGCATACCAAGTCCGGCATTATGGTCGGGCTGGGCGAGGAGAAAGACGAGCTGATCGAGGCCCTGGCGGATTTACGTCACCATGGGTGCGATATCGTAACCATCGGACAGTATCTGGCCCCTTCCACATCCCACTTTCCCATCGCGCGATACTACGAGCCGGCAGAGTTCGAAGAGCTTGAAGCGATCGGGAAAGGGATGGGCTTCTCGCACATAGAATCCGGACCCCTGGTCAGAAGCTCCTACCACGCCAGAGAGCAACTTGGAAAGACAAAATAGCTTAGTCTCCCTCTAAATGGATTTTACCCCTTGCCCTGCGACCTATTTACTACATATGCTGTTTTGTATAAGACTCTTTTAGGTAAGAATATGGTGCGAAGCGAGGTGGCAATGGCACAAACTGTACCGCATAAAAACATCATATTGCGGGCCGGGGCCCCGGTCTACGGAGGGTACACGCTCGGGCGCACCGCGGCCGTCCCTAAGATCATCCTTATACGGGGTGCGATACCGGGCGAAATGGTCGAGGTCTCCGTTAACGAGGAGAAAAAGGACTACTACATCGCATCGGTGGAAAACGTAATCGAGCCTTCGGAATACAGGATACAGCCAAAATGCGCCTCGTTTGAGGCATGCGGCGGCTGCCAGTTTCAATATATCTCCTACGGCGAACAGGTTGTGATAAAGCAACAGGTTCTCACCGACTCCCTGCGGCGAATCGGTAACATCATCGTTGCCCCGGATACACCCATCATCAACGAAGACGCTATCTGGAAGTATCGCTTCAGGGGGCAATTTAAGGTCGAGAACGGTTTGATCGGCTTCTACAAGGAGAAGAGCAACGAGATCGTCGATACCGACTATTCCCCGTTGATGATCGACCCCATAAACGAGGCCTTGAAGAGCGTTCGAAGCGCCATGTCCGCTCAGCCCGAGCTTTTCAGGGACATCAATGAGATTCAGATATCCTGTGGTGACGGTACTTACGCCTCTATAAAAGCAAATCCACGCGCCAAACACGACCGGCTTTTTTGGGACAGCCTTGCGGATCTGCTGCTCGAATGTTGTTTCGAGGGGGTATTTATAAAAACCCAACTTGAAACGCTCAAATACGGCCGGCAGTACCTCGCCCTTTCCCTGGATGGAATCTCGTATACGGCCTCTCCGATGAGTTTTTTCCAAAGCAACTGGAAGCTCAACCGGGTCATGGTCGATTTCATTAAGGATAGGCTTCAGCCCCTTAGCGGAAAACGGGTGCTCGACCTGTTCTCAGGTGCGGGAAACTTTTCCCTTCCGCTGGCCCAGGATGCGGATGAGGTCATCGCTGTTGAAGAGAACCCTTTTGCAGTGGAAGACGGTAAAAGGAACCTGCGGCTAAACCGCATACAAAACATGTGTTTCTACAGGGCTGCGGCGGAGGCTTACGATATAAGCAGGTACAGCCCGTTTGATATCGTCATCGTCGATCCTCCAAGAGCCGGTCTCTCGCCAAAAATCGTCGAGAACCTGCTGCAGGCGCATCCTGCCACCATCGTGTACATTTCATGCAATCCGTCTACTCTGGCAAGGGATTTAAAGCGGCTTGCGCCTAACTACGAGATCGAGTCGATCCGCCTGGTCGACCTCTTCCCCCAGACCTACCACATCGAGACACTGGTGTTTCTGGCTAAGTGACCCCACCACAAGCTTCTGGTAAAATAAGTTACAACTAGTAAGACGAGCATTCCCAAGCAATGCCCACATCTACCAGGAGATATGTATGCCTCTTAACGTTATCGTCGGTCCGGCTCAAAGCGGAAAGAAAAGAGAGCTTTTTAAGCGTTTCGTCGGGCGGCTGGACGATAATCCCCTTCTTCTCGTGCCCAGCGGAACAGAAGCTGTTTCTATTCGAAGGGAACTACTCCAGATTGTTGCTGCGGCTGTGGGGATAAACATCACAACATACGATAAGTTCTTGGGCCAGTTGGCACAGCAGGCAGAAATAACCCAGCACCGGATCGACCCCATCCAGCAGGAGTTTATCGTAAGGCAAATCATTGAAGGCTCAACCCTAGTTTCGCTTGCCGAGTCGGCCCAGTATCCGGGTTTTAGTAAGGCTCTGATTTACCTGTTTAACGACTTAAAACAGGGCATGAACACCCCTGAAAAACTTGCGAATGCCTTTACGCGGTGGGCTGGTGACAGCTATAGAACCGCCAACTATCTTAATGACATCTTCAAGCTTTACCGAGGCTATCTGGAGTCGCTTCAAAACCTCAACCTGCTTGATGAACAGCTTCTCCGCTGGGAACTGGTTGAGGCGCTTGAGAACGGCGAGCTTGTTCAAACTCGCCCGATTTTTCTCTACGGGTTTGATGATTTCACAACCAGCCAGCGGCGGATCATAGAGCTTTTAAGCCTCAACGCGGATATCACGTTTGCGCTCACCTTCAAAGATACGGATGCCTTTAGCGGCCGCAAAGAGGCGGTCGAGGCACTTACGGATACCGCAGATAGCGTGACCTGGACGAACGAAGGCACGTCGCAGAACACCCCCAAACCGATACTGCAGCGCAACTTTCTGGTAGCGGCCGGCGAGCAGGGCGAGATCGAGCTTGTCGGCGCCAGAATCTTAGAGCTAATCAGAAAAGAAGGCTTTCGGGCCGAGGAGATAGCGGTTATTATACGAGATCCGGATAGGTATGCCCGTACCCTCATCCAGGTGTTTGAAGACTTCGCCATCCCCTATTCATTGAGCGAGCTGGTGCCGTTTGGCCACAGTTCGCTGGGACGTGCGGTGCTGTCGCTTTTGAACTTCTGCTACGCATCGAGAAATATCGCCGACCTCATCACCTACCTGCGTATTCGCTATATAGATAAACAAGGTGAAATCGACCGGTTTGAGCGTGAAGCAAGGCTCAATAGAACCACCGGAGCGCACGAAATGCTCGCTCAATGGGCCCGGGTATCCGGTACGGGCACGGCAGAGATCAGCAGTCTTTTAACGCTTGATAGTTTTTCAGAGGTCGCATCACGCGTGTACGCGATCGGCTCCGAACTCCTTACCGGCATCCTGGTAAGTAATTTGAGTCTAAGCAACGGGGCGGATGGCCGCAGCGCACCTCTTCTCACCTACGACGAGAAGGCCGGCCTGGGGTCGTTAACGGTTATTGAAGATACGTTGGCCAGCCTCAATGAGCTGGTAGCCATTGACTCAAGGCTTACCCCAAGCCCGGTTGATGTTTATAAAATCCTCTCTACCGCCGAGATGCGCGTCAGCCGTGAGGCGGAAGCTGAAAAAGTACATATTCTAAGGGTCCACCGTGCACGCGGTCGCACCTACAGGGCCGTCTTTGTGCTTGGTTTAAACGAGGGCTGCTTTCCCCAATCAACGAGCGAAGACCCTTTCTTTAACCTGGACGAGCGCAAGCAGCTCGCATCCTATAATCTTGAGATAGATACCAGGGGCGGCGATATAGCCGAGGAGCGCTACCTCTTTTACATCGCTACAACCACGGCAACTGAGAGGTTGTTCTTAAGTTGTCAAAGCGTTAACAGCAATGGCAGATCGCTGTTAAAATCCTCTTTCCTGAGCGACCTCCAGGAGTCGATGGACGAGGACGAGATAAAAAAGCTGACAACAAAACGCTACCTGTCCGATGTGGTGTTCGACGGCAATCTCGTGTCCATTCCCAACGCCAAAGAGGCTATTCGCTTTGCCGCACAATGTCACCGCAAACAACCGGCCCTTGCAAAAACCATCGCTGATAGCACCGGCGGCTCGCATCAGCTGGAGAGCGCAACGGCAAGGGCGCCCTCCCCGACGGCCCGCTTTACCTCCGGAGAGGTGAAAAAACTAATCGCGCGCCGTGACACCTTTAGCATCACCGAACTTGAGTCGTTTGCGAACTGCCCCTTCAACTGGTATGTAGAGAGAATGCTCAAGCCGCAGATGATTGACGTTGAGTTCGATGCCCGGAATAAAGGGTCGATCCTGCACTCAACGCTCGAGAAGTTCTACAGGGTTCTTCCCGAGCGCTTTGGCGTGCATCAGCCGGTTAAGGATAAGCTCGATGAGCTGGAAGAACTCATCGTAGGGATATTTGAAGAAGAATTCAGGCGTGAGGCGGCGGATACGGAGAGTGTTGATGCAAAATTCAGCCGGCATGAGATGGCTGAAAACCTCAAGCGCTTTATCAGGGCTGAGGCGGGCAGACCGACCGATTTTAAGCCCAGCCTTTTCGAAGCGTCGTTTGGCCTACCCGCCGACACGTATGATGACGAGCACAAAGAAGAGTGCCTGGTGCTTGACGGCGGCACCAAAATCCGGGGCAAAATCGACCGCATCGATATCGACGACAATAACCGGGCAATGGTTATCGACTATAAAAGCAGGGGCATCCCGAGTGTGAAGGATATAGAATCGGCCAAGAAATTGCAGGTGCCGCTCTATATCGAGGCCGTCAAGCGGCTTTGGGGCCTGCACCCGATCGCCGGCGGCTATCTTTCAATAGCAAAAACCACGGCTGAGGGCATATATAACAGCGATGCTATCGACAAATCGGCTCTGCCGTCGAAGGCGGCAAAAAGCGACGAGGAGTTCGAGACGATAATATCCAATGCCCTTGAAAAGGTCGGTGAGATAGCGGGGCGCATCAGAGAGGGCTCCTTCTCCCCTGCCAATAACGCGGATTGCACATTCTGCGGTCTCACCCACATCTGCCGGAAGGGGCGTGCCTAAGTGTCTAAGATGGCTGAATTTAAGCCCAATCCCCAACAAGAAGAAGCGATAAACATGCGCAAAGGCAACGTCTTCGTCAGCGCCGCCGCGGGCAGCGGCAAGACCAAAGCTATGACCGAGCGCTTTGCTACAGCCGTCATTGAAGACAGAATCCCTGTCGACCGCATCCTTACCATTACCTTTACCAACGAGGCCGCAGCCCAGCTTCAGGATAAGATCAAGGCCCGCCTCGCCGAGGCGGGCCTTGTCGAGGCGGGCAGAAAGCTGCCCGACGCCTACATCAGCACCATCCACAGCTTTTGCTCGCGCATCCTCAAAGCCTATCCTTTTGCGGCGGGCATCGACCCCAACTTTACCGTAGTCGAGGACGTGGCTATGATATCGCTGGTCAATGAGGCAATAGAGCAGGCCTTAGACGAGTTCTCGCATGTCGGTCAGGAGCACGTGGAGTTCATCTACCAAATCGGCAAAGACAAGCTATCGGATGTGGTTCTATCGCTGTACGGTGCGTTGAGAAGCGCCGGTTTTAGCGAACCAGCGGATGGGCTACCTCAATCCGATGTACGGCCCCAAGACCGTTCGGCAGTTAACACCCTCGTTGATGAGCTTAAAGGCGAAATCGCAGGGATACTGAATACGGCCGACCGAAACGCCGGCCCGAAAACCTACACCGCCAATTTCGGCGTCGCCGGGAACCTACTCGCCTACCTTGATATCCAGGAATACGACCTGCTGCCCGGTTTAGGAGGCAAAGATAGTAGATTTAAGCTGAATATGTCGGCGGGCCCCTCCAAGAAGGTTTTTGGACGCACCAAAGACCTTCTCGATACCATCGATCGCATGCTCGCCGAAGACCTGGCGCATCGATACCGCGGTTTTTACGCCGAGCTTCTGCGCCTATTTTCGGCGATATACCGGCAGAGAAAAGCGGATATCTCGGGGGTTGATTTTGAAGACCTTCAGCTTTTGACCAAGGACCTGTTCGAGGGCCATCCCGAGATTCGAGAGAGCTACGGGAAACGATTTAGGATGATAATGGTCGATGAGTTTCAGGATACAAACGGGCTGCAATGCGACCTTATAAATCTTATCGCCAACGATAACCTGTTCACCGTTGGCGATGAGTTTCAATCGATCTATAAATTCCGCCACGCGGATGTTTCCCTTTTCAGAGGCCTTCGCGAGCGCACGCAAACGAGTGCGGGCAAGCTGGTGACGTTCCCGAAAAACTTCCGCAGTCGCGAAGAAGTGCTCGCCTTTGTGAATCGCATCGGCACAAGCGCAAAGTTCTTCGGCAACGATCACCTGCGTCTCGAACCGGGCAGAAACCCCGGTGACTTTAAGCAGCCCGAAGGCACGGCAATCGAGCTTGCGATATTCGATACCACCTGGGAAGAGGTTGATGCGGCCCAAGCAGAAGCAGCTTTTATAGCCAATCGAATCAAAGAAATCACCGACAAGACGATTACCGGCCGGGGCGTGTATGAGCCAAACGATATCGCCATCCTCATCCCCAGAAGAACGAAACTAAAAGAGATCGAAGACGCCCTGAAACTTCGCGGCATCCCCTATTACACAGTCGGCGGCACCGGCTATTATGCCGCCGACGAAGTTGCCGAGATACGGGATCTCCTCGCGACGCTGGTAAATCCATACGATGATATCTCGCTCATCGGCGTTCTGCGCGGGCCGTGCGTTCGCCTAAGTGACGACGCCCTCTACCTGATGCGACGAGCAGCCGGAAAGATCGGCGGGGCCGACGCGCCGCTATGGCACGCCGTAATCGACGCAGATGTGGGCAAGAACCTGCCGCTTGAGGCGGCGGATACAGAGAAACTCGATCGCTTTATCGCGATATTCAACGACCTCAGACGATTCGCCGCCTACTCCGGGCTCTCGTCGGTTATAGAGAGAGCCGTTTCCGAAACGGGCTACGACCTCTGCTCGCTCATGCGCGATCACAACGGCGCCCTGCGTTATGCGAACATCCGAAAGCTCATGCGCCTTGCCGACGCCTACGAAAACGTGCACGGTCGCGATTTGGCAGGCTTCGTGGAGTACCTCGCCCTGCAGAAAGACCTTTCCAGCCAAGAGGGCGACGCCGTTCTCGCCGACGAGAACCTCGGAGCGGTACGCATAATGACGGTTCATGCGGCCAAAGGCCTACAGTTTCCTGTAGTGTTTTTGGCCCTCTCGCAAAGTAAGCCGATGTATGGCTCACCCGGTAGCGGCGAGATGGTTCTTTTGCGCATCGCAAAGGGCGATTCGACGGGCAAGGCGGCCGGTGATGCAAGCGCCGTAAAACCCGCGATAGCGTTCAAGGTTGCGGGCATCGATAAACCCTTCGAGGCGCCCGGCTACCCCGAGTTGAAGGATGAACTAAAAGCAGATACCGACAGCGAGGATAAGCGCCTCTTGCACGTCGCCATAACAAGGGCCGAAGAACGCCTGGTCATAACGGGCATCTGCAATATCGATAAGAAAGATCCGGCCAAGAGCGAGAACAACACCTACATCGAGTGGCTAATGGCCGCCCTTGGACTCGAGCACCATGGAATTCGAGATGCCAGAGATGCCGGTTCGTATGCCTGGCATGAGAGTGGTATTGACTGCCGGGTGGTATGCCCCGGGACGGTCGCGGATATCGATGAGGCACCTTCTCCCCTGCTTGGCATAGGTTCGGGGCTTGCTGAAAGAGGTGGAGAGGATGAAGAAAATGGCGAAGCGGATAAAGCGGATGAGACGAATGATGAGGCGACGTTGCCGGTAATCGACCTCACACCGGTTAATTTGGTAAGCCGTCTACACGTCCGCGAACTTACCTATTCCTCGATCGAGGAATATCAAGCGTGCCCGCAAGGGTTTTATTTGAAGAGGATTGTTGGTGCTAATGCTAACACTAGTATTAGTGCTGGTGCTGGTGCGGGTGCGGATGGTTTTGAAGTACCCGTTGGAGGCAAAGATAAAGAGGTCTCCCTCCCCGCCTGGTTCGGGACCGTTGTGCACGAGCTATTCGAGCGCATAGATATGCCCTCGCTGGCTGAAGGCGGCTTGCCGGCCGTCAGCGAGGATGTTGAGGCTGTCATTGCCTCTTATCCCGAACTCGACGAAGGCGACAAACAACGCGCTCTCGGCATCATTCAAGAATTCGGCGCATCGCCGCTTGCCGCAAGGCTCGGGCAGGCCGCGAACATTCAAAAAGAGGTCCCCTTCTCCTTCTTGCTCGGCGATGTAACCCTCTCGGGCCGAATCGATGCCCTGGCCGCAGAGGATGACCGCATACTAGTCGTCGATTACAAGACCGGTAACAGGGATGTTGATTTAGAAGTGCTTCAAGAAAAATATAGCCTGCAGATGGATATTTACGGCCTTGCCCTTCTAAAAAGCGGCGCCGAGAAGGTCGAGGTGGCCGTAATCGGGCTCGAGAATGGTTCCCAAGCTATCAGCCGGGTCTACGACCGGCAAGAAATCGCAACGTGCGAGGGTGGGCTGCTGGCGATGGTGGATGATATAAATCTCACCGACCAGAGCTGGCCTTTTACCTGCGATGAGGGCAAGTGCAAGTTCTGCGGGGTTGTGAGGTTCTGCAGGCGCAGGTTGGTCTCCAACTAAATCGGCACTCGTTTCTTTTGCGCAACCCATTGATGTGATTATATAAGATATGCTTATATAAGTGTTCCACCTATGCACATCGCCAGGCTAGTAAACTTACGCCTATTAGCTTTATAATCAGCCTAAGAAGTAAATCTAAAAAAACAACTCTAAGAAATAATTCTAAAAAACAACTACGACTAAGGATGAATTATGGCTATCGACCTAAATAAGCTCAAAGACGGCGACCGGGTAAACTGCCGTCTCATGGTTTTTAAAAAAGAAAAAAGGCTGGATAAAAACGGTAAGCCTTTCGGCGACCTCATACTCGGTAACAAAACCGGTTCCATACAGGCAAAACTATGGGATTTAGATGATGCTGCCTACAATCTCTTTGGTGTTGAATCGGTTGTTGAGGTATCGGGAATCACCGGTTCATTTGCAGGCCGACCGCAAATAAAAATAAATACCATTAATCCTGTCGATGAAAGCCAGGTCGACTTTGGTGAGTTCCTTCCGGTAACCAGCAAAGATATCGGCGAGCTGCAAGCAGAGCTTCTGACATTAATCGACTCACTCCAAAACGTTTCTATCAAGCAATTGATCAGCCATATCTTCGATAGCCAACTCATCTTTGAAAGCTTCCTAAAAGCACCGGCCGCTAAGGCTTTCCACCACGCATATCTCGGCGGCCTGCTTGAACATACGGTCAGCGTGGCAAAGCTAAGTGACTCTGTCGCCAATAACTACCCCGGCGATGTAAATCGCGACCTTGTAGTCGCAGGTGCCCTGCTGCATGACATCGGCAAAATAAAAGAATTCTCATACCTCAAGTCTATCGGCTACTCTACTGAAGGCCGCCTGATCGGGCATCACGTTATTGGGTATGAGATGTTGCGGCAAGCAGCAAGCGAGCTTGCCGACATACCTGACGAGGTCACGCTTCAGCTCAGCCACCTCATCCTAAGCCACCACGGCTCATACGAGCTACAATCACCCCGCAGGCCCAAAACACTCGAAGCCCTGCTACTACACTTCTGCGACGACGCCGACGCAAAAATCAATATGTTCCTGCAGGCGGACGAAAACGCCGACGAGGACGCCGAGTGGAGCCAATACATCAGGCCCCTGGAGAGGTTTATGTATCTGAAGAAGTTGGATGGTTTTGAGGATGCGGCGTTGTTGCCGGAGTAAAGCTAGTAGTGTTCATCCTCTGCTATTATTTATGCATGGCAAACTAGGTTGTGCATGGTGCCTGCCTTGAGTATTCGGACTGTTTCCAAGACAGGCACCGTTTCGGCTGGCGTTCCTGGCTATGACATAAAACCTTGCTATTTAATCGGATCGCCCGTTACAGTGCCCTTAAATCTGCCGGCGTTTGGAAGAATATCGATATAGACGGTCGCGCCGACTATGTTCATGCTGAAAGATACTTTATCGCTTGCGGACCTTTGATCCGAATACTTGGCATGCTCGCCACCGATGGCCTTAGCCTCGATATTAAGCTAATGTTGCGGTTGTCTTAGTTTTCGTCGGGGGCACCAGCGTTGCCGGTGTAAAGTCGCTATCGACAGAACCGTGGCTCGCCGCGCCCTTCCGCGCATCGGCGAAGGTTATAACCTTGAACGTAAGGTTCTTGTCGTCCCCTTGCCCGTCTATGCTCCCCATCACTTTAATAACCGACTGCGGCAGTCCTTTGAACTTGCTCAAATCGGATTTTACAGTGAGGTGCGCTGTTCCCTTGTAGGAACCCGTCGGGTCGGTACCGCCAGCCTTTGTGGCCGTAAACTGCAGCGTGTAATCGATCGGTAGGCCCTGTGAATCGACGGTGTGCTTATCGTTTACTTTGATAGTCCAGTTGGCATTGACCTCTTTTGATTTCTCGGTCGTTGTTGGCGCCTTTGCCTGGTTGCCACCATTGTCGTTCTCATTACATCCGGTCACGGCAAGAGCGCCGAGAGTTAGTAGAAGTGCCAGCAGAAGTGCGGATAATTTTAGCGCAGGTAGTCTTTTTGTTACGATCATTCGTCCCCCTTAATAGAAATAGTTTTTATTATGCCTGAATTTTTGGTTTGTTTCTTGCTACATATAACTAATTCTAACCGATTGGTGGCTTACCTTCTACTTGGTTGTGGGATAAAAAGAAAAACTGTAAGAATTGTCCCATTAAAGAAAAATGTATCCAAGGCAAAGACAAAACCAGGACGGTAGCTAGAGGCAAAGACGAACCCATCTTTGAATGGACTAGCGAACACCTTCAAACACAAAGAGCTAAGGCTGCTTTAAAAAGAAGAAAAATCTGGCCGGTTAAACTTCTTTTGCCGTCTCTTTTTATTAGAAGCTCAAAAATTCGTGGCTGTTTGGCAACAGTTCGATTACTCAAATACTCAAGACAGGCACCGTTTCCGGTTGTATACATACTGTGCCCTGACCAGGCGTATTTCTTCGTATGAGACGCCGTGGCCTAGTTTTTCTTTTATGGGGCGCAGAACCTCTGGGCCTACCTCTTGGATGGCTTCAATAATCCTCGCCTGCCGCTCTGCCGGGA
>PFFU01000162.1:0-605 GCA_002783345.1 Candidatus Aquicultor secundus | reverse complement strand
AGAGCACGCTCTTGCGCCATATCGCTCAGGCTTAGGCCCCTCCTATAGAGCATGAGGGTCTCCTGGATGGTTGAGGTTTTGGCCTCGGAGGGCCGCTTCTCTTTAACCACCCGTGCCGGGCGTTTGGGCTTGATCGGTTTTGGGTCGATCCCACGCGAAGCGCAATACTCGGTAATACTTTGCGTAAACGCGTCGCCGTACTTCTCAAGCTTTACCTCACCCACACCGGTGATGTTGGCCAGTGAGTCCAAGTCGCACGGGAAATATTTCGCCATGTCTTTGAGCGTAGTGTCGTGAAAAATCGCGTAAGGCGGCAGCTCCGCGATATCGGCCAGAGTCTTTCTAACGCTGCGCAGGATCTCAAACAAGTCGCTATCGACATCCTGATCGGTAACGGCGCCATGGCCAGCCCTTGTATCGCGTTTACTACGGTGTTCACTCGCGAAGTGCTCACCCGCATCGGCCGCAGTATCGAAAACCATGCGCTCGTCCAGGCAGATATCGCAGGCGCCGCAGCTCGGCTCATCGAATTGCTCGCCGAAGTACGCTAGAAGCACCTTGCGCCGACAGGTACTCCCCTCGCAGTAGTCGACCATCTCTTTAAG
>PFFU01000072.1:1652-6054 GCA_002783345.1 Candidatus Aquicultor secundus | reverse complement strand
TCACCGCCGGAACAAGCGACCACGTCGTGCAGGTAATCGACCTCTCTACAGTTGAAGATACCGTGGGTCTGACAACGCTTACCATCAACCGCACCGGAACAGCGACCGACAGTGACACCGCCCAAAACGGAATTAAGCTATGGTTTGATGCTGACAACAGCAACTCGCTCAACCCTGGCGACCAGCAGCTCTCTACTTCAAAGACGTTCTCGGCAGGGGCAGTCACATTTGATGGTATAGACCTCGCCGCAATTAGCCCATCTGCATCCAAAAAGCTGCTGGTAACGTACTCGCTACCAAGCGATGTGGGGGTCGGGCGAACTATCGGCGCTTCAATTGAGAATACTTCAAGCGCTGTTGTGGGTTCGCCCGATAAGGTATCGCTTTCAGTGACACCTCTCTCAAGTATCCTTCATACGATTACCCCCATACCGCCGACCATACCGACCGGCCTGCAGGTTGCCGCCAATAGCAACAGCAAGTTCAACCTTAATTGGAACGACAATCCCGCCAACGAATACATAACGCACTACGATATATACAGGTCAGACTCGGCCAACGGGCCTTTTAACCTGGCAGGATCAACCGGCGGAAGTGGAAGTGCCTATGTGGATACCGTCCCATCACCCGGTAATTACTGGTATAGGGTTTCCGGCGTTAACGATACCGCTGAGAGCCTACAAGGCTCAACGGAGATCGCGGCAAGCATTATTGCGGATGATAAAGCGAGTTCGATTACCACGGTAACCATCGAGAGCGCGGATGCGGCCGTTAAGCTGATCATACCGCCTGATGCAACATATACCGATGAGACCTTCACGATAATAAGCGCCGCAAATCCCCCGGCCCCGGGCATTCAGCTTATCAGCAAGTACTATTTCGAATTTCAGACGAATGTAGCTGCGCCATTCGCCCGGCCGCTAACTCTGATTTTCAGGTGCAATAGGATTATCGAACGCTCCGATGTCATCTACCATTACAACGACAGCGATAACAAATGGGAGGTGGTAACCGGCGGGCAATACGTCTATGATGATAACGATCCGTACACTATCGGATATACAAATATAACTCATTTTTCCGGCTATGGCGTCGGCGCAGCCGCTTTCGGTGGATACAATGATCCCCTGCAATATGTCACAACACCCGGCCCGCACGGAGGCTACACCGATACAACCAACAAGTGCCGGGAGTGCCATGCGGTTCACATAGCGACCGGAACATACCGGCTCACACGAGCCAATGTGCGCAGCGAGACCTGTGATTTCTGCCACGGGGACGGCGGCGCATCGATCAAGCATATCGTGCTGGACGAGCACGGCCACGGCATCAGCACCGATCAGGCGGAAGGGATAGTGACCGCCCCCGACGATACCGATCCACCGTATACTAAAAACGCCAAACTCTGGGGATGCCTTGAGTGTCACTCGGTGCACGATAACCAGACGATTAAACTATCGGATCTCTCTTACGGTAGGTTGCTAAAATCCGATCCAAACCCGGCTAAAAACCAGAACTATCTTCATTACACACCGGTAGTCGGAGAGTCCACACAAACCGTGAGTCAGTGGTGCTCTACCTGCCATAACGCCAACTTCGGGTCAAGCGCTGAGTTAAAAACCGTAGCGATGGGGGCGATAACCGGTAAAGTTGCGGGGCACAGCTCATCGGCCCAAGGATCAACTACGACGTCGGACGGCTTTGCCGATGTGAAGTACGATGGAACCGGGCCGACCTGCCAGCAATGCCACACGGCGGCTGGAGGAAGCGGCACGAGTGAATTCCCGCACTCCTCGGGTTTACCCCCCGCCATGCTAAAAGCAGGCACTACGGCAACGGGTATCGATAACGTCTGCACCGGCTGCCACAATACCGCATCAGTGCCTTAAGCACTTCCTTAAAGCCTTGCGTGCGTCCCGAACCCTTTCTAAGATCGGTGCAAACCAACTATGTACCCGTAATAGCTTTTACCTTGAAGTTGAGCATGTCGGTATGGCACATCATACAAAACTCGACCTTATGGCAATCAGCGCAAGGCTCTGCCCGGGCCTTAAGCGCAGGACCGTGCTCCTTCACCCAATCCTCGCCGTGCGGGAAGACGCTGGGGTGGCATTTCTTGCAGCTTTTTTGGTCGTGGCATTCCCAGCACAGCTTCTTGCCGACAAACGCCTGCAACCCATGCCCTCCATTCGCCCAGTCCGCTGGATGAGGAACTCGAATAGCATGACAAGCAGTACACGTACTCGCTGTGTGACATACCTTGCAATTGATCGAATCCGGGATATGTACCGGCGGGTAATGCGACCTGGCTATGCTAGGTGTAATCCCGCTTCCTTGCGTGTGACACACCGGACACTCCGCCGACGCCTTCTTCTGGTTATGACAATCAACGCAGCGGCTCATCCCGAGCTTATCGAGTTTTCTCTTATCAATGTGAAACATCCGCTTTGCAAAATGGCAATCGGTACAGCTATAGCCCGCCTCAAGAGGCTCCTTATGCTTGATTCTGATAGTGCTTACCTGCTCAACAGAGCCCAGAATACGTTTATGGCACCGCAAACACGCCTCGTTCGTAACCTGCGCCGAGGTAACATCACCGACCACCTTAGACTTGGCAAATACCATCTCGATTAGCTGAAACTTCTCGATAAACACACCGCTTATACCCAGTTCCTGATGGCATGCGAGGCAATCGGCGTTCTTGTGCATTGAGGCGTGAGACGCCTTATACGCCTGTTTCATCTCATGGCAACCCGCACAGAACTCAGGCCGTGATGCGAACTCCATAACAACCCCCAGCGAACCTATGGCAACAACACCGAGCACCAGCCCTACAATATAGCTCTTGCGAACACGACGGCGAAGCTCCTTTGCTTCAAGGGGTTTGAGCTTGTTCTTCGATGGTCGCACAAAGATGATCGCGATGAGAATCAGGAAAATAAAGACCGCGAGAATGCCAAGACCGATGAGTATCGGTATCTCCCTCATGTGCAGCTCGGGCTGCTTAATAACCGCTGTTATGTGTTTGATTAACTCGTTAAAGTCGAGTTGTTTCACTGTTTCTTCTTCCCCATTATTTCCACGTCGATGCTATGCTTGTCATGGCACCGGTCGCAATCTTTCTTAATGTGACACGAAAGGCATGTTCCCCGGCCGGCAATATCCACTTCCCATTTATGAAGGGGCAACCAGCTCGGCGGGTGCGGCATCGTTATTTTATGGCAGCCTCTACAAAAACTTTCTTCTTTATGACAGATATTGCAATCATCGGGGTTGCTCTCGGCCTGCTGCCCGTGTATGTACGGCCAGCCTTCCTGGTGCGGGACCGTTGAGTGACACCGGTTACAATCTTTTTCATAGTGGCATGCCTTGCAAATATAGAGGCTTCGTGCGCCGTGCGTCTTCGCCCAATTTTTGTCGTGCGAGATGCCCCAATCCGTAGAAGGCTTCATTCCAAGCCATACATCGCCCTGGTGACAGGTCTCGCACCGCGATGACGCCTCTTCGTCGTTATGACAGGAGCTGCATTTCTCCATCATCGAGACGCCGCTTTTCGCCGCCGCACCCTTATGCGCAATCTGTGGATGGCATTCAGTACAGTTTATGCCGGCGTCGACCACCTCGGCGTGGCTCATCATCACTTTAAACTTAACCTTTAAGCCCCGCCGCACATCCCCGTGGCACTCCAAACAGACGTCGTTGCCAACCTCAGATCTGACGGGATATTTGTAACTCCCGGAAAAGTAGTTGAAAGTCATCCTTAATTGCTCTAATTTTTGAATAGGCAAAGCCATCATGTTGGATTTTTTATGGCAGGCAAGACACCCGATGCCTTTATGGCTTGATGTGCGCAACTCAACTGCGGGCGCCCTCATAGGATGGCACGATTGACATACCAGCTGGTGAGAACTCACTGTTGAGAGTACAACCATAACAACAATAGTTGCGACGGAAAAAACGGAGATTGGAAGGCCGAGGATCTTGTTTTTGCCGAATTTGGCGAATATGCCTCGGACAACAAAGAGAAGGGCTATTAAGAGTATAATGGAAAAAGAAGAGGCCGCGATAACTATATATGTATCGCTAACCATTCCCAGCAATGCCGATAAACTTTTAGGCAATACCACCTGTTAAACTACCACCAATATTCATAGATTGCCTGCTGCTTGCCCCTCTTTACGTGCAGCAAAGTAAGGGGTTCCGGTACATACGAGTGATGGTGTCCTTTGAAAAACCAGCGGCCTTTAGCACAATAAATTATAGCATACCCGGACACGCACTGCATGCTTTGATGCTATGATTAAGCCTAGTACCGCGACATCCTACTTTCTGTGCATGTCATTCTGAAGGAGCGAATGCGACTGAAGAATCTTGGGTGCAGAAACCTTCTGCATATGCAGGA
>PFFU01000072.1:0-1637 GCA_002783345.1 Candidatus Aquicultor secundus | reverse complement strand
AGAATGACACAATAATTATGGTGTTCTGGCACTAGCGGGAGATTGGTCATAAGGAGTGAAACAGCAATCAGTAAACGGTTATTCTTGCTCATATTCGTTGCAATCGTGCTTGTAGGAACATCCGGCATCCTTTACTACTCGCTCTCAAACTACGCTGCCGATGATTCAGGCAACAATCAAAAAGCTCCCTCCTACCGGCCAAAGTTTATATCCGCTCTTGCCGGGGGCGGTAATCAGCGCCTGAAGGGGCCGATGGGGATAGCTCTAGGCAACGATGCGCTCTACGTCGCGGATTCGGGCAGCGGCCATCTGGTTATCATCTCGCCGACGGGCACCTTTAAGAAAGTAATCGATGTTTCCGCCCAAGCCGGGGGCGCCCGCCCGGTAGGTGTGGCTGTGGACCGGGATATGCGCATCTACGTAAGCACGCTCGGGGCTGAGGGTGCGATCTTCGTATACGGCAGCGATGGGAAGTTCCTCTACCGGTTCCCGGAAGGCGCCTCAGACGAGGGGTCGGTCTCCGTGCTCCCAGGGCGACCGATAGCCCTGTGCGCGGCCAATGAGAAGCTCTACGTAACAGATGTTCTCGACCAGGATGTAAAAGTCTACGACCTTAAGGGCAGGCTCATCACCAGGTTCGGCCGACCGGGGAGCGACAAGGGCCAGTTTTTATACCCCAATGGAATTACTGCAGATAGACAGGGCACCATTTACGTTAGCGACTCGAACAACGCACGCGTCCAGGTCTTTAGCGGCCGGGGCGAGTTTCTCAACGTCGTTACCGGGTCGGAAAAGGAGGCGATGGCCCTACCGCGCGGTATTGCGCTCGATAGAGGTGGACGCCTGCATGTTGTCGATATGCTGAAGCACAAGGTCTTCGTCTTTACAAAAGACGGGCGCTTCATCAGCACCTACGGCGGGTTTGGAACTACGGGAAAAGGCCTTGCCTATCCGAACGGTATCGCCATCGACACCCGGAATAATGAGATATTCATAGCGGATAAGCTCAACAACCGCATTGCAGCCTGGAAGTAACCCGCGCAGCAGGCACTATCGGATATTTTTGGTTGAGCAAACAGCCGATTATTGATATATTAGTATTGGAGATTTGTCATCTAATAACAATCCAATAGTAGTCTAATAACAGTCTAAAAAGGTTCGTTAAAAACTGTTGCAGGCTATTATAGATTTTTGATGTAGTTTGTAAAAGGCCCATCAGGGCTCGCTTTAAAGGAGCTAGTGTAGTAGTGGCAGCTCGAAACTCGATCAGCATACATGCCGGTAGATTACCGGCCCGCCTCTTGATAATAGTCCCCTTAGCGATATGCTTCATGATCATCTTCGCGGGTATCGCTTGGGCCGATACGGTGATGGTAAGTTCCGAGCCGGAGGCGCGGGGCAGCGTTACGAGTGGGGAGGATAACATCGTCATGCAGCGGCTCACCCTGAAAACCGGCACCGGCAACGCAATCTGGACATCGCTTAAGATCAACGAATACGGCACCGGCAACGCTACGGTCAACGTGCTGCAGGTTAAGATATATAAGGAAACCAACAGTGTTGGGGATATCCAGTTTAATATAAGCCCCGATACCGTTGTGCCTACAACGCCTAACACAGCCACATTTTCAGCGGAA
>PFFU01000001.1 GCA_002783345.1 Candidatus Aquicultor secundus | reverse complement strand
CTGCGGTCGCCGACTTCAGACCGTCGTCCTCAGGCATCGAGAAGATAAAAAAAGAGCGAATGCCAAAGAGCATCGAGCTTGAGCTTAACCCGGATATCCTGCAGGCGGTCTCCAAGAAAAAGGGGAACAAGCTGGTAGTCGGCTTTGCCGCCGAGTCGGAGAACATCATCGAGAACGCAACTAAAAAGATTAAGAAAAAAGATATCGACCTCATCGTCGCTAACGACATAGCGAGCCCCGGTGTTGGGTTCGGCAGTGACCTTAACCTCGCAGTCCTCATAAACAAAAAAGGCCCGGTAGGGGACCTTATAACCTATAAAAAAACCGAACTGGCTGAGAAAATCCTTGATTGGGTTGCCGCTCACATTGCCGTATCCTCAATTTCGTCGTAAGCGCAGACACAATTTCTACCCGAACCTTTTGCCAGATAAAGTGCTATATCCGCTTTATCGATGAGCCCAAGCGGGTCGCGTGTGTCGTCCGGGAAGCCGGCGATTCCAATACTTACGGTAATGCGGCCGAGCGGTTGCGTGTGCGCATCGGGGAACTCGGTGTTTTCTATCATGCGCCTGATGCGTTCGGCAAAATCAAACGCGTTTTGCTTGTTTGTCTTGGGGCAGACAATCGTGAACTCTTCGCCACCATACCTGGAAACGATATCGTATGTCCTGCTTACCTTCTTTAACAGAGCGGCAAGCTGTTTTAAAACCTCGTTGCCTTTTACATGCCCGTGCGTGTCGTTGTACTGCTTAAAATTATCGATATCCATGATTATAAAAGAGAGGGGCTCCTGATAACGCTTTGCCCTGCTAAGCTCGGTTAAAAGCTGTTGCACGAGGTACCTGTGGTTGTAGAGCTGCGTGAGGTCGTCGGTGATCGAGAGCAGTCTTGTTTCCTCAAGAAGCTTCGCTTTCTCGATTGCCATGGCCGCATATGTCGACAACAGCGAGATGATAGAGATATCGTGCTCGGTAAAGTCCCTTGGGTTGAAGTCGTCGACATAGATGATTCCGACTACCTTTTCATCCAGCGTCAGCGCACAGGCGATAAGCGACTTTACCCCCTCGCTCACCAACTCTGGGTTATGGAACTCCGGGTGGTTATCCATATTGGATATAGTCACCGGGCCCTTGTGGTTCAGGATATAGTTAGTGAGGCCGTTTTCTCTCGGCTTCCAGCTTTTCTGGATTGCAATGCCGCTTCTAAAGCCGGTTGAGGCCGAAAAATACATTTCGTCCGGCTCCTCGTCGTAAATCGCAAGACTGCTGGCCGGTGCATTGGTGAGTACCGTTGCCTGCTCGACAATCTTTTGCGAGACTTCGGCGAGGTCTTTAGCGGAAGAGAGGCTGATACCGATCTCGTAAAGAGACCAGTGCTCTCGAGTTAGCTTATCAATAAGGTCGTAAGTGCTCCTGCTTTCAGATTGAAGAAGACGGCAGAGCAGCTTCGCGGTCGAGCGGTCGATAACATCGACGCCGACGGGTTTGCGATCGCAGTTTTTCTTGCCGACACCGTCCGGTTCGGACAGGTCGACGATCAAGTCAATATCGGTTTTTTCTGAGAGGTCGCCGCAATCGTGAACGATGGGGATGTTAAATGCTTCTGCAAGTTCGATTGATTCTTCGTCGTAGGGTTCGATTACAATGCCGAGTATTTCGATTGATGTCGTTTCCGCCAGCGTCTGCAGCGTAGAAGTCTCGTTTCTACCTCCGCCAATAATAATGATTTTCATAGTATTAAGACAATAATCATAAAATTAACCACCTGACAGGGTTTGATATCGACAGTATTCGGGGATAACTTTAGTTGTTCAGAAGCCCTGGCTGTTGCTTGACTTCAGGTGGTTTTATCTGCTAATCTGCTAGTAGAAACGCATTAAGCCAAGCACATTGACAACCGCCGGCAGGCGGCATACATATCGGCTCTTATCCAGAGAGGTGGAGGGACTGGCCCTGTGAAGCCTCGGCAACCTGGAAACGGGTTCGTAAGCGTAATCCGTTTTTAAGGTGCTAACTCCTGCAGACTGGGAAGGCATCGCCTTTCCGCAAAAGGTTTCTGAAAGATGAGAGAAGGTTTATAAAGTTAAGAATGTAAACCCTCGTGCTCTTTCAGGCCGAGGGTTTTTTTATTAGAAAAAAGGGGGTAGTAAGTTGTCTAGTAAGAGGTATTTGGTAACATCGGAATCGGTGACGGAGGGACATCCGGATAAAATCGCGGATCAGATATCCGACGGTATCCTTGATGCCATCTACAAGGATGATCCGATGGCGCGAGTTGCCGTTGAGACGCTGGTAACGACGGGGTTGGTTGTTGTGGCCGGCGAGGTCACGACAAGCACATATGTGGATATCCCGAGCGTGGTCAGGTCGATCATCCGCGATGTGGGCTACACCAGGGCGAAGTTTGGCTTTGATTGTGACACCTGCGGTATTATGACGAGCATCGACCCGCAATCACCCGATATCGCCCAGGGCGTCGACAATGCCTATGAGAACCGTGTTGTTGGTGCCGATGAGGATTTGGATAAACAGGGCGCCGGCGATCAGGGCATGATGTTTGGATATGCCTGCAACGAGACACCCGAGCTAATGCCGATGCCGATTCTGCTTGCGCATAAGCTTGCATATAAGTTGTCGGAGGTCAGGAAATCCGGCCAGCTGCCGTACCTGCGCCCGGATGGTAAAACCCAGGTGACGATAGCATATGAAGACGGTAGGCCGGTTGGGGTAGATACTATCATTATCTCGACACAGCATGCCCCGAATATCGACATAGACGGAGAACTCAGGCCCGCACTCATCGAGAAAGTCATAAAGCCGACCGTGCCGGCTGAGTTGATCAACTACGACACGGTTAAAATCCTGGTTAACCCAACCGGAAAATTTGAGATAGGCGGTCCGCAGGGCGATACGGGGCTTACCGGTCGCAAGATCATCGTAGATACCTATGGAGGTCTTGGTCGCCACGGCGGCGGCGCGTTCTCCGGAAAAGACCCGACAAAAGTTGACCGCTCGGCGGCATATGCCGCAAGGTACGTTGCAAAGAACGTCGTAGCTGCGGGCCTCGCGGAGCGTTGCGAGGTGCAAATCGCCTACGCGATCGGTGTTTCTCGCCCGGTCTCCATCATGGTCGAGACTTTTGGTACCGAGAAACTCCCGACCGAAGAGATAGAAGCGCTCATAGGCAAGCACTTCGACCTAAGGCCTGCGGCAATCATCCGCGACCTCGATCTCAGGCGCCCGATTTACAGGAAGACGGCGGCTTACGGTCACTTCGGCCGCGAGGATGCGGACTTTACCTGGGAGAAAACCGATAAAGCCGCTATTCTTAGAGAAGAAGCGGGCTTGAAGGATTTGGATGAGGAACTTACAACCCTGGGATAGGTATGTCTGTTATTACTGAAGTCATCGTTGACCTTCCGGTAAGAGAAGTCGATCGTATCTTTGATTACCTTGTTCCGCCAGTGCTTGCCTCGAAAATTAGCGTTGGCTCGGTGGTGTTAATCCCCTTTGGAAGAACGAGACAGATCGGCTACGTGGTCGGTTTTACCGACACCTCGGAGGCAAAAAAGCTCGTTTCGATTGAGGCGGTTCTTAACGAGCGCCCGGTTTTTGATGAGCGCATGGTCGATGTGTGCCGCTGGATCGCCAAACATTATCTTTCGACGTTGGGCGAGGCGTTAAAGCTTGCCATCCCACCCGGTCGCGGAAGCAAGATTATCCAATTGATCAGAATTGCGGGCGCCGCGCCGGTGAATGTGACTCCGCGACAATCCGAAATCATCGACGCATTAAAGGACCTGGGCGGGGAGGCCCCGATCGAAGCTTTAAAGTCAGCGACCGGCGGTAAGGATATCTCGTCGGTTGTAAGCAAACTGCAAGCGCTGGGCCTTGTTGAGCGCATTTACGAGATCGAGCAACCAAAGGTTAAGGAATATACGGCACGCTATGCGGTTCTTGTTGCGCAGAGCAATGATCGGGCCGAATCTGCAACGGCCGAATTCAAGCGTGCGCCGAAGCAGCGGCAGATATATGAGGCACTTGTCATGTGCGGTTCGCGGCAGGTGGCAAAGCTGCTGGCGGATTCACAGGCCCCGCATTCGTCGCTGCAGGCGCTGGTCGAGCGCGGCCTGGTGCGGATTGAAGAACGTGTGGTTAACAGGGAGCCCGAGCAATACTTCTTCCATAAGGATACGACCTTCGAGCTTACCGACGAGCAGGAGGGCGCGCTTTCCGCGATTCTGCCCGCCATCGATAAAGGATCGAGCGATGTATTTCTGCTTCAGGGTGTTACCGGAAGCGGTAAGACGGAGGTCTATCTGCGTGCGATTCAGCGCGTGCTCGAACAGGGTAAAGGGGCTATCGTTTTGGTTCCGGAGATCGCGCTTACCGCACAGGTGGTCGCCAGGTTCAAGGCGAGGTTTGGCGAAAATGTCGCAATCTTGCACAGCGGCCTCGGAGG
>PFFU01000037.1:8847-8989 GCA_002783345.1 Candidatus Aquicultor secundus | reverse complement strand
CCAAAGGTTTGAAAGCTTCAAAAAAGACCTTGTCGAAGGAGCGAAGATTGAGGTTGTTGATCCTACCCTTCTTCGATAAAGTATAAAGAGGTTACTGCTGCCTCAGAAGACACTACTCTTGCCATTGAGACAGCCAGAATTA
>PFFU01000037.1:8553-8815 GCA_002783345.1 Candidatus Aquicultor secundus | reverse complement strand
ACAGTAGGATAAATACGTAACTTGACACCATATAAGCAGATAAGGGCACCAATGAAATCCTCGTTAAGAACATTTGTGTTTGGCCTTATATTTATCCTGCTTGCGCTATTTACTATACTCACTATCTACGTCTATAATCACCCGGCAAACGCTTTTGACCTTAACGCGGCAAAGTTCTTCCAAAACCAGAAATGGGCAAGTTTTTTTGTCACAACCAATGCGATATTTAAAGCATCCGCTTTTAGACTGATATACATCGTCC
>PFFU01000037.1:4453-8458 GCA_002783345.1 Candidatus Aquicultor secundus | reverse complement strand
TTACCCTCTACGATCACAGTACCGGCTTCAGCTATGTATCGGGCCACACGCTTGAATACACGCTTCTCTTCGGGTTCCTTGGATTTCTCGCCCTTTTGAGCGCCGAGGGTCGAACAAGCAGATATGTGCTCTCAGCCGTGTCTTTTCTAATGCCGCTTATTGTAGGGTTGGGACGAGTTTATGCGGGCGCTCACTGGGTAACGGACGTGGTGGGCGGCTATCTTCTTGGAACCGCGATTCTCTTAACGCTGGTATGCGTCTGCAGGGGGGCCTTCGAACCGAAACACCGGTCTTATGTCAACTGATATGGCACGCTCGTGATGATGACGTTCGGCCAGAACATCAAACGAGTTTTTAGAATAAAGCCGGTCTGGTTGTGAAGCAGGCGCTGCCACCACTTCTTGCAGATAAACTCGGGCACAACGATAGTGATAAAGTCGTCCGGATTTTCCTCGTGGATCTGCCTGATCCGCTCAATAATCGGCCCTATAACATCCCGGTACGGAGATTTGACAACCTCAATGGGAGTGCTAAAGCCGTACTTCTCCCACTTATTCAAAAGATCGGTCGGCGGATCGGAACTGATATTGACATATATCACACTTACGTCATTGTCGCCCGAGATCATCTTGGCATAGCGCAAAGCCTGAAGGGTGCCGCAATGCACACCGCCGATGCACATAATAACCCAGTTTCTTATGGGCTTTGGCGCGCGCAAGTTACAAAGAGAAAGCTGCTCGGCAATGCTGTTGTAGTGCCTTTTTATCGCCATAAAGATGAAGATAAGAATCGGCACGATGAGGACGACGATCCAGGCGCCATGCAAAAACTTGGTCGAACCGATAACCAGTAAAACCACAAATGTTGTGACCGTGCCAAGGCCGTTGATGATCGCCTTGTTGATCCAACCCGGACCGCGCTCCCGGTACCAGTGCTTCACCATACCCATCTGGGAAAGCGTAAAGCTCGTGAAAACGCCGACCGCATAGAGCGGAATCAGCCTATGGGTCTCGCCGCCAAACAGTACGAGAAGCACAATTGAGAAAAACGCGAGCGTTAAGATCCCGTTGGAGAAGGCAAGTTTGTTGCCTCTGTTCATAAGCTGGCGCGGCATAAACCCATCCGCCGCCATAAAGGAAGAGACCCTCGGGAATCCCGCAAAGCTCGTGTTCGCCGCCACAACAAGAATGAGTGCCGTCGTCGCCTGGATATAGTAATAAATCGGCCCCGTTCCAAATACGGTCCTGCCAAGCTGCGAGAGCACCGTCTCACTATGGCTTGGCACCAGATGATACACGCGTGCAAGCTCGGTTATCCCCAAAAATATCGAACCCAGAATAAGCGCCATCCATAGAAGCGTAGTTCTTGCATTCTTGGCCTCTGGCTGTCTAAAAGCGGTAACCCCGTCGCTTATCGCCTCAACACCGGTGAGAGCCGCGCACCCCGACGAGAACGCGCGCAACACTAAAAATATCGTGATCGGCTCAAAGGTCGAACTTGCGATACGTGTGCTATCAACCTGCGGGTGGCCGACGTAGTATTGCACAAACCCAAAGCCCAGCATTATAAATAACACGGAGATAAACGAGTAGGCAGGTATAGCGAAGAGTTTTCCGCTCTCTTTTACCCCCCGTAAATTCGCAAACATGACAAGAAGCACAAATGCGATACCAATCGGCACCCGGTAATCATGCAACATGGGCACGGCCGACGTGATGTTGGCAACAGCCGATGCGATACTAACAGCAACGGTCAGTGTATAGTCGACGAGAAGCGATGCCCCTGTGACGAGACCCGCCTTGTGCCCGAGGTTCTCAGACGCCACAAAATACGCCCCGCCACCGTTAGGATAGGCGGTGATGACTTGCCGATACGATGCGATAAGGATAGTAAGAAGCGCCACAATCGCCACGGCGACCGGAAGCGAAAGCGAGAGCGCCCCGGCCCCGGCCAGGACCAGAACAAGCAGAATCTCCTCCGTTGCATAGGCAACCGATGAGATAGCATCCGATGAGAACACTGCAAGCGCAACCGTTTTTATCAAGCGTTCTTCGTTATCACGCTCGGTTTCAATAGGCTGACCAAGCAAAGCCCTCTTTAAAGTTTGCGTTACCATATATGACCTTGATTTGTTCTCATATCTGAATATAAATAATCGGTCTACAGCAGCTAGACCTTTAATAATAACTAAATAAATATACTCCTATTTCACCAAGCTGAAAATATGGATTTACCAGGCATTTTAGGATTGTAACTCAAACTTAACACGGCCATAAACGGATTGCTAACCGTCTGTTATCTCGTTTACCGTCCGGTAATTCAAATATAAGCACATAAGCAAAAACTGGGTGTCGGAGTAGAGCAGTAGCTTTTACCGATTAGTTAAGTTGACGTTGGCATAGTTAGCACAACCAGCTACCAGGTAAATAGGCAAAGTCTCTTTCGTTTTTTGGAATAGGATTTGATACGTATTGATAATTGCCGCAAGCCTGATGGTAAAAGCAAGGTCTAAAATATATGATAACCATATGCGTTACTTGAAACCCTATGGTAATCTAAATCATTAAGAAAGTTGTTTAATAGTTTTACTTATTGGAGCCCAAAGCATTAAATATGTTAAGAATATGGATGATAATGTAGATATCCAAGACAAACCTAGCAAGCTAAGGTTTGCTACCAGTCTTGGCGCTATCGGATTAGGTATAGTAGGTTTCATACATGGCGACGCATGGATCATTGCCGCAGTGGTTATCTTGGGCCCTGTCTGGTCAGTTGTCGCCCTCAGCGTAGTTATCGCAATAATAGCTAATGCGATACTGATTCTGCTAAGCCTTAGCAACCCCTTTGGATTTATCCAGACGCTTAAATTACGACTAGAGAAAAGCCAAAATAATCTAAGTCCTCTTACACTGAAGGCCATCAAGGTCAGCAAACTATTGGGGATTCTGGTCTCTTCGATGGTAATTGGCGCATTTCCGACTGCTTTGCTAATCCATACCTTGGGATATCGCAGGCCATACAACCATCTATTAGCTACCGCGAGTAGCTTACTGTTCTCATTAACCTGGGTGACCATCTACAGCGGAGCGTGGGTTGGGATTAAGAGATTAACGTCTTAATTACTGCTGTTCTTTTTAGACAAACGGTAAGCATAATCGTGCACACCTAAGGCAAGCGCAATAAAAGTAGCTGAGGTAACCTTTGGATTCCACAAGCTCTTCAAGATAAACCGCGTTTTCTTTAAGTCAGTGCTCATCAGGCTCTTTATGGTAAATAAAATGCGACCTTTGGTGGCAAGAGCCACCTTATTCCCCTTGTCCCTTATAAAAGCGCCTTCATCCCATGCATTCTTCAACCTGCTATATAAAGCAGGATAATCGTTAATCTCTTGTAGAAACTGCCTACGATACCTGAGTAATTCTTCGCCAGACATCATCTTGGGCTCGATGCAAAGATGGTCAACGTCATAATATTGCCAATTACCGTTTACGATTCTTTTTTCCTCCATCAGGCGATCGTATAGCTTAGTTCCGGGGAACGGGGTAAGAATGTTAAGCAGGGCAAACGCAACATTACTGTCCTTAACAAACTTGGCTGTATCTTCAAATATTTGAGCATCATCCGTATCCATGCCTACGATAAATGAGCCGAACACACCGATACCCGCCGACTGGATCTTTTTTATTACTTTTTTATATCGTTCGACATTATTGACTTTGCTCTTATTGATTGCATCAAGGCTTTTTTGTGATACCGATTCAAGCCCTATTAAAACCACACGGCAGCCTGCCATATATAACATATCTAAGATTTCATCATCGTCTAGCCTATTAATAGATGCTTGAATCCAGAACCTGATATTTAGCGGCTCTATCGCTTTAAGGAGTTCTCTAGCATAGCTTGGCTTGGACAACAAATTATCATCGGCCATGAATATCAGTTTCTTTGGGTCCAGGCTTTTCAACAACTCGATTTCCTTAACGATATTCTCGATCTTTTTATGGC
>PFFU01000037.1:0-4424 GCA_002783345.1 Candidatus Aquicultor secundus | reverse complement strand
TCACATTCAAACGGGCAGCCCCTGGCGGTCTGCACAGTGAAGTGGCAATAGGCGTCTGTTTTTAACAAATCCCATCTCGGGATTGGAGCATTCTCAAGGCTCGGGTTATGCTCTGCTTTATAGAATCTCTGCAGGGCGCCTGCCTTAAAATCACTAATAAGCTTAGGCCAGATCTCATCTGCCTCGCCGATCACTACAGAATCAACGTGCTCTATAGCCTCTTCCGGGCACATTGATGCATGAATACCGCCCATAACAACCGGTACGCCCTTACTGCGGAAGACATCTGCAATTTCATATGCCCTGGGCGCAAGAGATGTCAAAGCTGTGATGCCTATTAAATCCACCTTTTCGTCAAAGTTTATGGGCTCGATATTTTCATCTGTTATTACGACCTCATCATCCGCCGGAGTTAATGCTGCTAAAGTGGGAAGTGCTAACCAAGTTCCCATGGTCTTACGCCCGGTCAGCTTTACGAAAGGTTCAAGATCCCAAAAACTCTCGCCCCATTCTTGCTTTCGAGCTGGAGCTATCAACTTAATCTTCATATTTTCTCACCCTCAGAGATTTATTACTATTTCCGCTATATAAACCAGCAATCTCTTTCCTATATTTATTCATAATTTCCTGGCGTATAGGAAACCCTTCATCAGTCATTGTCCCATCTTTTTTAGCAAAAGATTGCCCGATTAAAACAAAGTTCCTTATTTGCTCATAACGAGCAAAGTTTGCAAGGAGCCTATCTATTTCTTTTTGAATAAACGCTCTAACTTTCTTATCGTTTAGTAATTCTTTCTTATCGCGCTGTGGAAACAAAGTGGTTAGCTTAATAGCATCGGGGACGATTAGCGCTGCGATACTTTTCTGACCATCTCCTACCACAGCTACTTGCTCGATAAGGTCACTTTCAAGTAGTTGCGATTCAATACTGCTCGGTGAAACATTCTTCCCTGTTGAGAGGATGATCAATTCCTTCTTCTTGCCGGTTATGCTAAGAAATCCATCCTCATCAAAACTTCCCAGGTCACCGGTCTTGAACCAACCATCAATAAAAGACAGCTTATTCTGTTCATCATTTCTAAAGTAACCTGGTGAAATACTTGATCCTTTTATCAATATTTCGCCATCGTCCGCAAGTCTGATGTTAACACCAGGGATGGGATGGCCGACTGTGCCAAAACGGTAATTCTCCAACCTATTTACTGAAACAATGGGAGAAGCTTCTGTTAAGCCATATCCCTCCAACATTGGAATCCCTATCGCTTCAAAGAACCTGCCAAGCTCTGGTCTTAGACTCGCCCCGCCTGATATCAATAAACGAAGATCTCCGCCCAAATTATCCCGGATGTTTTTGTATACTAGCTTTTCTAAAATATGATCCACAAGGTAAGACCGTTGCTGTTCGTCTTGAAACGCTAAATCAAAAATAAATCTGTTAAGCTTCCCCTTATTCATCCCATCAACTATGCGCTGATACATCTTTTCATATAACCTAGGAACTCCTATAAGAACAGTCGGCCTATATTCGCGGGCTGTCTTGGTGAACCCCGATAAATCAGTCAAATAGCTTATTGTTGCCCCGGAAAACAGGGGAACGTAATACCCTGCCGTCTCTTCGAACGCATGCGATAAAGGTAGAACTGAAAGAAACCTATCGCTTTCCCATATGTTGACTGCTTGGAGTGTCCCTCCAACATTAGAGATTATGTTACCGTGGGTAATCTGTACTCCCAGATACCGCCCATTAGCATTAGGTGTAAAAAGTATCGAGGCAACATCAGCAGGGCTTATGCTAGTAAGCTTGTTTTCATAGGACTTAGCATAGTCCTCATGCGGTAGCAGCTTTAAAGCCGAGATAAAATCAAAATCACTGCAAGAAAACTCATTGCCGCTTCTTGATTGCAAATCAAGTGAAATAACCGGCACTTGGGTTTTTAAAGTCTTATTAACGGCTCTAGCTTTGTTAAAGGAGATAGCGTCTGATACCACAAATAGAGTCGGCTCAACCTCATAAACAATTGACTTGACTTGTGCAACAGTGGATGTTTTGTGAATTGGCACCAATATCGCACCTAGACTTTTAACGGAGAGATCAGCTACTACCCATTCAGGTCTATTCTCCGATATCACAACAACCCGATCGTTTTTCTTAATTCCTAATAGTTCCAGAGATAGCGTGAAATTCTCGACGAGGTTGAGTAAGCGCTTATATTGGATATATCCAAACGTATGGTCTTTTTTGTATAAGAGAGCCGGTTTTTCGGGGTACCTTTTGCAAATCTCTAGGAATTTAGCTGGAACCGTAGCCCCGGTTGAAATACCTGGTGCTATTAACGTATTCATTGCTTGATCGATCTCCGGTATACTCATCATACAAAATCTTCCTTAGGGTATAAGCGCTGTTTTTATAAGCTTGTTTAATACGTGCTAAGCGAGCGTTAACTAACCAAATGTTAGCTGGAATAATTTACCATTATACCATAAGTCATTAATTGTACAAATAGCCCTTTTGAGCTATCACCTATGCCTTAACATATAAATTGAATGTTTGAAACCTATGCCATGGATTGTTCTTTTAAACTACCGGTCACAAGAAAAACTATGGTATAATATGATAGCAATTGCGTAAAACTGATCAGTAATTTTATATGAAAGAGAGTTATGATCAAGTTCGAGAGAGTCCAGACCGAAGAAGATAGAATCGCAATGCATAAGCTCCGCTACGATGTATTTTGTCTCGAAAAGCAATTCTTAGACGCCAATGATTATCCCGAAGAAATGGAATACGACGAGTGGGATGAGCACTCCACGCATTTCATTGCATCGGGCGAGATGGGCATAATCGCAACAGCGCGGCTAATCCCTAATGACATAATTAAGCTCCCGATCGAAAAGTATTTTGATATAGAGATACCAAGCGATTCCTCAAAGATATTTGCCGAATTCTCTCGGCTCATCGTGCACCCTACGTTCAGAGGCATGAGCTTCCAAGTAACGGGAGGCCTTTATGTCGCAATGTATAACTACAGTCGCAAGGAAGGCATTACAGATTGGTATGCAATTTTAGATAAACATCTACACAACGCATATTCACAATATGGGTTTCTTTTTAGGCAGATAGGGGAACCAAGACATTGTTTCGGTGACGTGACCGCACCCTATGTTGTATCCCTTGAAGAAGCGCGCACCTATTTTAAAACGCATAATCCCGCATTATACAAATTGCTTTTAAGGCCTTGATTCACCGCTGCCATCAACAAGCCAGACAAGATTGTACTCCAAAAGCTCCGGTATAAAAATCTGACCATAGCGACAAGGTGTCGAAAATCAAATAGCTTGCCTTTCTTGCCACCTATTTCTTTAAAGTTCCTGCTCAAAATGTCGATATACCGTTGTATCTCAGTGTTACCAAGTGGAATTTATACTTATGATAACAGTTAAAGCCAAAATGAACGGAATAAAGAAAACAACCATCGCTTTCATCCTCTGTTACGTGCTGACATTTGCGCTTGTCAGCATGGCGTTAACCGAGCTAAAGCCAAGCATACGATTGACAAGTCTCGTTATAAGAGGTCTTTACATCTTACCTATCGGCGGTGCTTTTGCTGCGTCATTATGGGCCTCTAGGAAAACGATCTCGTATAAACGATTATGGCAACTGATGACAATTGGTATGTTCCTGTGGTTCTCAGGTGAGGTCACATACCTCGGGTACGTGCAAGTCTTAGGCACATATAACGTACCATCCCCATCCCTTGCAGATGTGTTCTTAATAGCTTACGTGCCGGTTATGCTTGGTATATTATTCAGCCTTGCAAAGATACGGCCACCTTTCGATAGTGAGAAAAAGCAGTTTTTGACCAACGTCTCAATGGCATCGCTAGCCGTGTTTCTTCTGTGCTATAAGTTTATGCTCATGCCAACATGGTACTCCTATCCAGAGATGGCTTCCGTGCAGAGGATTTTCACCATAGCATACCCTGTGCTTGATTGGATTATTTTGGTATCGTTGTTATTTGCCTCGTACAGGCTAAAGGGGAATAAAATCGAGGGTTGGCTGCTTCTTTTAGCTACCGCATTTATTTTTACGATTTTTGCAGATATCGCTTTTTATCTATCCGGTAATCAGAAGAATTATTACACAAACCTAGCATTGATCGTTACGGCTGCATCTATAGCTTTAGCGGCTATTGATGAAGTTACAGGGGCCTTCATGGGCATTAGAAACAGACAGCGTACGAAAGTCAGTGACATTTCCGATGCTCAAGCTCTAACACAGAATCCATGGCATACGCTTTTTATTCCACTCATAACGTTTCTTGTTATCGCGATGGTATGGATTTCCTACTTCCTTAACGGGAGTAAAATAGAGATACCTGTTCTAGGAGTAATTTCAACGGCGATATTTTTACTGCTAATCTACA
>PFFU01000198.1:8721-8901 GCA_002783345.1 Candidatus Aquicultor secundus | reverse complement strand
GATGCTTGCCTATATATTTGCTACTCTCTAAACTTTTTCACCCTGCCTGGTTATGGTACTGGTTATTGACATTCTGCTTTATCAGGTGGTACGTTTTGTTTAGCACTCTACGGGGTAGAGTGCTAGGTAGGTAAGTTATGCTTGACGCAAGAAAAAAGGCAATTCTTTTCGTAGCCGTAC
>PFFU01000198.1:4381-8689 GCA_002783345.1 Candidatus Aquicultor secundus | reverse complement strand
TGAGCTTGCCTTGCTTGAGGATCTGGGGTATCTTAGGCAGCCGCACACCTCTGCGGGACGTATCCCCACCGATATCGGGTATCGTTTCTATGTCGACAACACCCTGGATAAGCCGGGTTTGACCGTGCAGGAAGAGGAAGCCGTAACGGAGCTGTTCTCGGCCGTCAACCGCGAGATGGGTGCGATGTTGCATGAGACGACGCAGATTTTATCGCACCTCACAAACTACGTGGCGGTTGTGCTTGCGCCGTCTTTCAAGAAAAGCACGCTTAAGCACGTCGACCTTGTCTCGATTTCGTCGAGGCACGTTCTGGCGGTTTTAATCACCAACAAAGGACAGGTTCTAAAGCGTATCATAACTATCGAGCTGGCGGATAAAGGGCTTAGCGGCATCGAGCACTTCTTAAACGAGAGGTTGCAAGGCATGGGGCCGGCACAGATTTCAGCGCTTAAAGAGGGTGTCGATCTCGCCGACCGCGATACCGCGAGGCTGATACGGCACTTGATCGGTGAGATAGCGGATATCATGGCAAGCGAAGATAAAGAGCGTGTGTTTTTAGGCGGGACCTCAAGCATATTGCGCCAGCGAGAGTTCGAAGACCTTAATAAAATCGAAGCGCTTCTGAACTCGCTCGAACACGGGTATCGTCTATTGCAGTGGCTTGAAGACTCGTTGCGTACGGAAAAGGTTCTCGTGAAAATCGGGTCTGAAAATACCGATCAACAGATTAAGGACTGCACCGTGATCGCGAGCAGCTACCATATCGATGGCGAGACGCTCGGAACCCTGGGTATTATCGGCCCCACCAGGATGGATTATGCGAGAGCCATCTCATCTGTTACGATTATTGCCGATAATCTCACGAGGGCGTTAACGGAACTACGTTCTGGATAAGTTGGATATTGAATCTAAAAGATATTAAGAGTAGAAAGAGAGACATTAGTAAATCTAATTTGAGGTAAAAGATGGCGGATTATTACGAGATTTTTGGCGTTTCTAAGAGCGCATCGCAGGACGAGATCAAAAAAGCATACCGGCGCCTGGCCAGGAAGTATCACCCGGACGTAAACCGGGAAGACCCGGATGCCGAGTCCAAGTTTAAAGAGGTTAACGAGGCGTACGAGGTCTTGAGCGATCCCGATAAGCGGCGCAACTACGATACGTTCGGCTCTGCGAAAGGCCCGGCTTTTGGCGGTGGCGGTTATCAGGACTTCTCGGGGTTTGGCAATGTCGACTCGCCGTTTGGCGATATCTTTGATATGTTCTTTGGCGGCTGGCAGCAGCAACAGGGCGGCGGCAGGGCGAGAAACGCCGCCAAGCGCGGCTCTGATTTGAGCCTCGAGCTTACGATCGAATTTGAGGAAGCCGTTTTCGGCGCTGAAAAGGAAATCGAAATCGCACGCCTTGTAAGCTGCGAGACCTGCCATGGCTCGGGGTTAAAGCCGGGGACGAGCGCAGAGACCTGTCCCGAATGTAAGGGTGCGGGCGAGATCAGAAGCGAGCAGCGTACCGTCTTCGGTACCTTTATAAGAACGGCCGCCTGTCCGAAGTGCCGCGGTGAAGGTAAGGTTATTACCACCCCCTGTGAGGACTGCAACGGGCAGGGAAGAAAGCCGGTTCATGAGAATATAAAGGCTGATATTCCGGCCGGGGTGGACAACGGCGCAATCCTTAAACTTGGCGGAAAGGGCGAGGCTGGTCTGCGAGGCGGAATGGCGGGAGACCTCTACATAACGCTTCACGTTACACCACACAAAATATTCGAACGCCGGGGAAGGGATTTGTTCTGCCAGTTCCCGATAACGTTCCCACAGGCGGCCCTCGGTGTTGAGTTGCAAGTGCCAACCCTTGAGGGATTTGAGACGATAAAGGTGCCGGTCGGCACTCAGAGCGGTACCATATTTAAGATACGGGGCAAGGGCGTTCCGGCGCTTCACAATAAGCATAACCGGGGCGATATAATATTCCAGGCGGTTATCGAGACGCCGCACAAGCTCACCGAGAAGCAGAAAGAACTCTTGCTTGAGTTTGCGCGTGAATCCGGGGACGATATGTCAACGCCCAATCGCCACAGCTTTTTTGAGCGCGTAAAGGATGCATTCGGTACGAAATAGGCCCAGCGCAGGGGGCGTTCGTAAAATGCGTAAAATACTGCGCAAATAACATATAAGTTGAAGAGTAAGTCGCCTAGGGCGACTTACTGGTATAGACGGAGGCTATAAACGTTGAATTGGCTTAAAGTAGAAGTTCTCGTACATCCGGAGGCCGCCGAGGTGCTGTCTGCGGCGATGCTCGACTTAAGCCCCTCCGGTATCCAGGTCGACGAGCAGGGACGCAACATGCTCATCACCGCCTATATCCCGGACTCTTCGTTTATCGATGATGCCAGGTTAACCGTTCAGGATACCCTGCTTACGGCGGCTTCCCAGGGGCTGCAAACCGGCCCGGGTCTTATTACCGTAACCTCGATTACCGATGAGGACTGGGTCGAGAATTACAAAAAGCACTTCAAGCCGATTCGTATCGGCAGGTTTCTGATAAAACCCTCCTGGGAGGCCGTCGAGACTTCGCCCGGCGACCTTGTGATCCGGCTTGACCCCGGCCTTGCCTTTGGCACGGGTTCGCATCCCACTACTGAGGGGTGCCTCATATTCCTGCAGGAGTTCATGACCGGGGGCGAGACGGTTTTTGACCTTGGCACGGGCTCCGGGATATTATCGATCGCCGCTGCAAAGCTTGGCGCGCGGCGGGTAATCGCAATCGATAACGACCCGCAGGCCATTACCGTTGCGAGGGAAAATGCCGAGAAAAACGGGGTAGCCGATAAAATCGAATTTTCGGTCGCCGACTTCGCCGCCATCTCAACCATCGGTGCGGATCTCATGGTAGCCAATCTCACCGCTCCGCTTATTATCGATTTCCTGGAAGATATCCCCGGCAAGGTACAGGGGCTTAAAATCTTGATCGCTTCCGGGATAATGGTTGAACAAAGGGCCGGCGTTATTAGGGCGCTCGGGAAAGCCGGCTTTACCGTTGAAGAAATCCTCACAAAAGGCGAGTGGGTCTCCCTGGTGAGCAAGCTTGTCTAAGCCACGGTTTTTTGTCGACAGGCCGGTCAAATTCGCGGTCGATATTACGGGGCCCGATGCGAGGCACATAAAAGACGTTCTGAGGATAGGGGTAGGCGACATCATTGAAGCGGTCGATCCCGAGGGCACTATCTCTGACGTTGAGATTACCAGCCTACTGCCCGATAAAGTTTCGGGTAGGGTCATCGCGAGCTACCGCGCCCGCGAAGAACTCCCCGAGGTGTTTCTATTTCAAGCCCTCCCAAAGGCAAGCAAGATGGACGATATCGTGCGCCAATCTACGGAGATCGGCGTTACCGGAATATTCCCGGTCATGACCGAGCGCGTAGTCGTCAAGCTTGAATCAGAGAAAGCGCCCAAGAAGGTCGAGCGCTGGCAAAAAATAGCCGCCGAAGCCGCAAAGCAGTCGCACCGCACCTTAATCCCCTCCGTAAACAGCGTCCTTACCTGGATGGGTGCTTTGGAGAAGCTTAGGGAATTCGATGAGATTATCGTCTTCTGGGAAGAAGAGCGCGGTACGCTCCCATATGAAGTTCTCGACCCAGCGGCAAAAAACATCGCTGTTGTCATAGGTCCGGAGGGTGGTCTGTCCGATAAAGAGGTCTTAGACCTTAAAGGCCTTGGCGCCAAGGTAGTCACACTTGGCGAGTCTATCCTGCGGGTAGAGACCGCCGCCCCTGTTGCCGTGGCCCTCGTTCTTTACGACTTGAGAAAAATCAAGAAGTTTCCTTTTTCCCAGTGAACTGCCTATAATACTACAAGCTACTAAAAGTGTCCCCAACAGTTGTATGGATAGTAGGAGGAGATAGTGTATGAATATACATACTAGGGCGGGCGCCCTCGGTATCGTTGGCGCGCTCCTATTAAGCGCCGTTTTCCTGACAGCGTGCTCGGGCTCCAACAAACAATCGAGCCTGGATTCAAAAAGTGAAACGACTGTTGAAACCGAACAAAAAAGCGCGGCTGATAGCAAATCCGCCGCATCGAGCATCGACCCGTTAATCCTCATTACTAAAGCGGATGCCGAGGCTCTCTTTGGCGAGCGCATAAAGGAGCCGAAGGGGAGTAACGGGGATGAGTCCCTCGGGCAACAGATTGTAATATATGGTGCGGATTCTGAGACGTCGTTTAAGACCGTGACATTTTCGCTCATCCGAACCGCGGATATCGCCAAGGAAGAGCGCGATAAAGGCCGGGATGCCGCGCATGCATTCGTAA
>PFFU01000198.1:982-4357 GCA_002783345.1 Candidatus Aquicultor secundus | reverse complement strand
CCTCGGCACCGACGTCACCAGCGACACTGTGGAGCTTAACGCTGAAAAAGGACTTGCGCTCAAAGTGCTGGAGCGGCTTCCGAAGGAGCCACTTAAATAGGGCGTTTTGTTTAAGGTTCCATACACGTAATTGCATCATCATCGGAACAACCCAAAAAACTGCAGACCTATAACCTCTCAAATAAGTTTGGCGGCGAGCCGTATAAGTTCAAGATATCGGATGGTATAGTTTAAGTTGATTCTTCAAGTGAGATTACGCAAGATAAATTTAAAGACAAGACCGAGAAAGGCTTTATCGCAGAGCTACAAAACTAAACGAATGGCAAAGCCTAATCGGCTCACACCAAGCGGTAGGATTGAGCCGTTTAAATGGAGAACAGCATGAAGTACTCTTACCTATTAATTATTATTATAGCATTAGTGTTAATACCTGGCTGTGGTTATACTAGTGCACCGTTAAGCACTGGGCAGCGTCAATCTGATCATAAGAAGATTAGAAACGATAGATCCGAGATCAAAACCGCATGGGTTGAAGATAGTCGCTATAATCCAAGAACGGTTATGCCCTTCATGGCATATAAAGGCTACGTATATCGACCTGGCAATAGTGTAGGCAAATTTAGCAGTAACTTTAAATATGTAGGAACTTACGATAATAGAGAGGTTTTTACAAACCCTGATAATACTGGTACCCCGCCATTCTATTTATGGGCAAAGGGAAGATATTTTAATGTCGGTAAGAACTTAGAACTGTTTATAAGAGCAGAAAATACAAAGAGTAGCTCAATAGAAAGCATTAAAGCTATTGGTTCGTGTAATGATCTTGAGTTAGCAATCGAACTTCCTAAGCATCCTTATTCTGTTGGGGTACAATATTGGGCTAAAGTATTACTTAAAAATCTAACCTCTAACGATATTGAGCTGATTGCCGATAAACTTTTTGAGCTGCAAGTTATGGATAGTGCAGGCTATAGAATCTGGCCAGAGCATAACGGGTGGGGAAAACCGGTTCCCAATATTATAGAAAGTAGGGGTACTTATTCAGCACAGCGCCCATTCACGATTGGCTTGCCCGGTAAATACACAATACTGTGCCAGCTGAAATACAATTCTGGCAAAATTGGTAAACTTAATAAATATGGTTTAGTTGATGGTGTATCTTTTAATCCACCAACCATAAAGACAAGCCCACGGGAAATTATGGTCAAGTAAATAGTATAAGGGTAAAGGATTATTTAAAGCACTATGAAGAAATAAATCAGAGTTGAAAACGGGGTGCGTGTGTTAACGCCCCCGTTTTCAACGTTCTCTATGGCTGCATACGACTATTCAAACATCGTCTTTGCAAACGCTCTTATTTCATTTAGATTTGCAGATTGACTATATACAGTATATCTTGCCCCATTCTCAAACCAGGATACTACGGTAGGATAGTGATGTTTCGAACCATTTGGTAGGTCCTGATATCCTTGTTCAATCTCTATGCCTGGAAACCCATTTACCTGAACCTTCTTGATGATGTCTGGATACTCTTTAGCATTAGCATCGTAATCATCTGCATTTGGGCTTGGGTTCTCAAGCACAATTATATTACCATAATCCAGCCTTAGTCCCCTTTGTTCTTTTGGGAACTTGTGTACCTGTACTTTCAGAAGTGGAATACCAGCTGGCGGTTTAGGTATTCTTGGAGTGAAACTTATTTCTTTCTTTGCATCGTCAATAGAGCGAACCTCTGCATATAATGCATCGACAGAGGGTTGCTTATATTTTGCTGTATCTTTGCTATTTATAACTTGTCTTGATACATTAGCTTTACTTATTATCCCGGGCTTCGCGCTTCCTTCATTGCTATGATTACCAAGCCCTATAGCAATACTAGTTGCAGCCAATATCCCTATGCTAAAAACAGATATAGCGCTTAATAGCTTAGTGCTCTTTTTCATCTCTACCACCTCCAATTACTGTTACTGTAATACCGTCCACCATTCGGTTCTTCCATTAAGTACCGCTCTATATATGGGGTCATTATCTTCTATAGTAATTACGCCCCACAAATACCACGATAAATTAGTGCCACGTTTTGTTACGTTCTTGAAGTGTGTGTCAACCCTGGCCGCATCCGAAAATCTTTCCACGCCAGTTTGGGGATAACCGTAATAAAATGCTAGATCGGTCCAGCGCCATTTCCATGTTGTATTAAAATAGATATCCCAATCATTGCTGAGTTGCCCTGTACTTTGAGTCTTCCATCTATACCATGTATTGTTAGAGCAATTTCCGTGTTCTTGTATGGTATATATTCCGTAGTACATTTTGGCCGAGAACATGTATGGCCCCTTGGTAGAGCCACCGGTATAATGATCCTTGGTCCAGCCTACCTCTACTCCATTTATGTCATCATATATGACATAGGCTGAATTCACTACAGTATCATAATACTGACCGAACGTGATTGTGCCATCAACGTAGTTGTCAGCATATATACCAGTCCACGTTTGAGGACTTGATGCGTCGTAACCCAGAATGCTTGTATCCATCGCCATGGCAGCAGATGGATATCCCACTAATAACGCAAGTATAAGCAATGCAACTGAAATCTTAAGTCTCAACTATAACGCCTCCTTCGAATGGAATTGCAATCAATTCTAATACTACAACTAACTTCTACGGCAGCTAACAGCTTAGCTACCAATGCTTTTAAGAACCGTAAGACCCCCCCTTAGGGAAACCTTTGAATGGAAGGTAACGGGGGGGGGTTGTTGAGGGCCGCTTTGAATTCGTTAATCGGTATGCGTCTGGTTACCATCTCATCGAAGATTCCCGGCCATTTGCGATGTATCTCGGTCATATGCTCGATTGCGTGTTGGAAGTGGTCGCGGTTAGAGTTTACCAAGCCGAATCCACCTGATTCTTGTTTTTATCAAGCGCCTCGGCGAAAAACCCCGCACCGTCCATTCAAAAACCCCGGTTAAAGTTCTTCTTTAGATCGACCGCATCCTTGCGTAGGCTTTCGGCCCTGGTAGCGTCGCCGAGCAACGCAAGAAGGTCTGCGGCCTCCAGCTTGGTCATATGCACATAGCCCTGGGCCTCACAAAGAGCGATAGGGCCTTCGACAAACTTTCCATCGGCAAAGCGTACCGAGTCCCAGGGGTCCTTCTAGTCCTGGTTTTCAAGGCCGTGCTTATTCATCCCTTTGTACTCAACATAGCCATCATGATCCTTGCCCCCGTATGTATCGATCCACTTAAGTGCCCGCAGCAGGTTTTCTTTTAGGTCCTGTATGAATGCTTTATCTGCGGTCCATTTAGTTGGGCCTCGGATCAACCGAATATGCGCATAAAATGCTACAAATCGCCGCCCTCCCTCCTCAATTAT
>PFFU01000198.1:0-965 GCA_002783345.1 Candidatus Aquicultor secundus | reverse complement strand
CCCTCCTCAATTATGGTTAGTTTTCTTGAAAATTGCTACTATCCGTTCTATTGTGGTAATAATTACCATTTACCGCCCAAGCCCCCGATTCCTGACAGTCCGGGGGAATGAAAGTTCGGAGGAGCCCCATGCTGACAACGGTACTCATTGCTAGCTCGTACCCATTGATCGTAGAAGGTATAAAGACGGTACTGGAAAACAACAGGGATGTAGGAACTGTGTTATCTGCAGAATCATATCAAGAAACGATCGAAGAGATAAAGAAGGTTGCTCCAGATGTAGTTATCCTCACCCAGCAGATTAAAGACGGCTACGGCCTTGATGTGATTAAGGCCTGCAAAGCCGAGCACCCCTCTATGAAGTTTTTGTTGATGTCGTATATGTCGCAGATAAAAGTGTTCGAGCAGGCGGTGGAGGCCGGAGCCTCTGGAGTATTATTTATCAGTGCGACCAAAGACGAGTTGTTTGCCGCCATAAGCGCAGCGCTTACCAATGAGATCTACGTTCAGCCCAAGCTTGCGTCGTTGCTCTTTGGGAATAGGAAGATGTCGGCAGACGGAGAGTTTTTGCTTACACCGAGACAGCAGCAGACCATCGAGCTGATAGCGGCCGGCTACACCAATAAAGAGATAGCCTTTTCGCTCTCCTTAAGTATTGAAACCGTAAATACGCACGTAAAGCAGATTCTTAAAAAACTAAAAGCAAAAGATAGGGCCCAGGCGACGGCTATTGCCTTCAGGAAGCCCCTGATATCATAATGCCCCACCAAATGCCCCACCAAATGCCCCACAATTTTACCATAACCACCTGCATCCACACCCTTTCATGCCCAACCCTGTTGCCATAAACGAATAAACACGACACAATAGAAGAATTACGAATGGCGAATTTCGAATTACGAATTAGCGAAGATCTAGGAAGTGGGTACTAGTACCGGAACACCATAATTATTGTGTCATTCTGAG
>PFFU01000029.1 GCA_002783345.1 Candidatus Aquicultor secundus | reverse complement strand
CGGCTGCTTACGCTCGAATCGAGCGAAGTGAGGACCAGTTATCATCCGGTAAGCTTTACAGGCAGCCATCGGATAACCCTGTCGCTATTAATCAAGCGCTTGGCATAAGGGTTTCTTTGAAGGAGACCGACCAGTACTTAAGCAATATCAGTGATGGCTTGACATGGCTCAACACCGCCGATACGGCGCTTAAGAATTCTACCGATCTGTTGCAGCGGGCAAAAGAGCTTGCGGTGGCGGGGGCCAACGGGACGAATACCCAGAGCGATCTTAACGCGATGGCCGCAGAGGTCGATCAGCTTTTATCAGAGATGGTTAATGTTGGTAACACAAACATTGCTGGTAGGTACATCTTTGGCGGCAACCAAACAACGATCGCCCCATTTAGTGAAGCAGGCGGCCCGCCGCCAACAGCAATCAACTATAATGGCGATTCAAGCGCAATAAACTATGAAACTGAGAAAGGGGTTAACATTTCAGTTAACCTGCCTGGAGATAGTGTGTTTAAGGGCTCAACCGATGTATTCCAAACCTTAATTACCCTGCGCGATGATCTGCTTGCAGGCAATTATGCTGCGGTATCGGCCGATACGAGTGCTGTTGACGATGCGCTCGGTATGATCACCGATGCGCAAATGGTGGTCGGGGCAAAACTAAACCGGCTCGAGATGACCCAAAGCAGGTTGGAGGATGATAAACTCGGCCTGACAAAAGCCCTTAGCGGTGTAGAAGATGCCGATTTGGCAGAAGTCATCACAAGGCTCAAGATGGATGAGAACGTATACCAGGCGGCCCTGATGGCCGGTAGTACGGCGATGCAAAAATCGCTAATTGATTTCTTAAAATAGGCGTTATTTATCGCTAAGCGATTAAAGGATTTTAGACCAATAGCTAAAGTGTTTTAAAAGCACTTTGTTAGGGTTACTATTAAACGAGCAAAGGAGAGAAGGAAGCAGACAGGCTAAAATTAAGGCCTGTAGGGAGCTTCCGGAGTATTATGGTAAAGCTTG
>PFFU01000136.1:22938-25169 GCA_002783345.1 Candidatus Aquicultor secundus | reverse complement strand
CCCTTGCCCTTGGCTAATGGTTCCCACTGCCAAGCCCATAGCGGACTTTCACCGCCAAGCTATCGCCCATGCCGGGCGCACACGCAAAAATAGCCGGACACTATCCGGCTATTTTTAACTATATTAAAAATCGAAGAAGCCCCGCCTTGCCGTTTCACGAAATACATATTGCAGCCCGCTCTCCGCAGGTTGGGTGTTCGCCTACCGGTTTTACAAGTCCCTAATCCAGAGGGCTTTTGTGCCACCGGCTAGAGTAGATCACCCTATGTAATAGTGTTGGCTCAAATATACACTACGTTCCACTAACAAGGCAGAGCCTAATATCTAACCTTCTGACTCAATTCTACCCACGGATTCGTAGATGTGTCAACAAGAAACTTGGGCTAACTTAATTTAATATGAAGCTCACGCAATTGCTGCTCAGTTACCGTATCCGGGGCGCCCGACATCAGGCACGATCCGGTCTGGGTTTTTGGAAACGCGATGACTTCGCGGATCGTTTTCTTCTGCAGTAGAATCGCTACCAGCCTATCCAGCCCGAAAGCAAGGCCGCCATGCGGCGGTGCGCCGTATTCAAACGCCTCCAGCAAGAAGCCAAACTTTTCGCGGGCCTCCTCGACGTTTAATCCAATCAGCTCGAATATCTTCTCCTGCAACCCCTGATCGTAAATCCTGAGGCTGCCGCCGCCGACCTCCGTACCGTTGATAATCAGGTCGTATGCATACGACCTGACTTTAAGCGGCTCCGTATCGAGCAATGGGATATCTTCAACCCTCGGCATGGTAAACGGATGATGGTTTGGATCCAGCCTGTTTTCGTCTTCGTCCCATCCGAACAGTGGAAAATCGACAAGCCAGAGAAAATTAAAGACATCCGGCTGGATAAGGCCGATCTGATCGGCGAGTTTAATCCTGAGCGAGCCGAGTATCGAAGAGGCCTTAACCGGTTTATCCGCAACAAACAGCAGTAAATCCCCCGGATTTGCCTTTAAACGCTTGATGATTGCCTCGATCTGGTCTTCTCTAAAGAATTTGGCAATGGGCGAGCGCACGTTGCCCTCGGGTTCCAGCGCGATCCAGGCAAGACCTTTTGCGCCGTTGGACGCCGCGAACTCGGTCAGCTCATCGATCCGGCTTCTGGAAAACGTGCCGCATCCGGGGGCCGCTATGCCGCGGACCGCCCCGCCGTTCTTAACGGTATTCGCAAAGACCTTAAAATCGGCCTTCTCAACGATATCGCTGATATCTTCGATTTCCATACCGTACCGCAAGTCGGGTTTGTCGCAGCCGTATCTGTGAATGGCCTCGTCGTATGTCATGCGCTGTATCGGCGTTGGGATTTTTACATCTGCGATCTCAAAGACGTCGCGAACCATGCCCTCGACAAGCTCCAGTATGCCTTCTTCGGTCATGAAGGACATCTCCATGTCGATCTGCGTGTGTTCGAGCTGCCTGTCGGCCCGTAAGTCCTCGTCTCTGAAGGCGCGGGCAAGCTGGTAGTATCGCTCGAAACCTGCCACCATCAAGACCTGTTTGAAGAGCTGAGGCGATTGCGGCAGCGCATAGAAATGATGCGGCTGCAACCTGCTGGGGACGAGAAAGTCCCTTGCCCCTTCCGGCGTGCTCTTGGTGAGCATGGGCGTTTCGATTTCGATAAAACCGTTATTGTTTAAGTAATCGCGGACACGCGTTACAACCTTGTGCCTTGTCATAAGGTTGTGCTGCATATCAGCACGGCGAAGGTCTAAGTAGCGATATTTAAGCCTCAAGACCTCATCGACCGATGTGCCATCGATCTCGAACGGCGGCGTCTTAGACTTATTGAGGATCTTGATATTGTAAGCCTCTACTTCTACCTCGCCGGTTGGGAGGTTGGGGTTTATCGTTCCCGCCGGACGTTCTTTAACGCGGCCCGTTATATACAAGACATATTCGCTACGTATCGTATGAGCGGTCTCAAACGCCGCGTGTTGCGTAGGGTCGACGACAACCTGAACGATACCGCTCCTGTCTCTCAAATCAAGGAACACAAGGCCGCCGTGGTCACGTCGTGTGTGCACCCATCCGGTAAGGATGACCTCATCGCCAAGGTTATTTTTTGTTACTGTTCCGCATGCGTTGGTCCGCATAGCGAACCGTGCCAATTCGTCCATTCAAATCGCTCCAGTATTATATAATATATGCTCCAGATGTCATTCCGAAGCGTTGTGAAGAATCTAAAGACCACTCAC
>PFFU01000136.1:2974-22914 GCA_002783345.1 Candidatus Aquicultor secundus | reverse complement strand
TGCTGCCACTGAGTATGTCTAAGCTTTAATCTACTTAACTAAGAAGTCTTCACTCTAACTCTATCTAAGCTTAAACCCTCCTGCCATCAAAGAGAGGCACTGCGCTCTAGATTCTTCGACTCCGCTTACGCTCCGCTCAGAATGACAAAACTTTATGACTGCTTAGTAACTCCAGACCCCATCGTCTGGCTTTTTACTATATTAGATAGCCAGTCGACCAGCTCGTTGAGCTTTATAGCGTATTGTTCGGAGGTTTTCATATCTTTTACCTGGACAATACCGGTTTCAAGCTCTTGGGGCCCCAGGAAGATAGTATAGCGAAAGCCCTTTTTGTTTGCATATTTGAGCTGGCCTTTGAGGCTTCTGCCGGTATAGTCGATATCGGTCGCAATTCCGGCGCCCCTCAAGGCGTAGAGCAGGTTTACAGCCGGCTCTTTTACGGCTTTGTCGGCTACGGCGATAAATGCGTCCGTTTTTTCTTCCATCGCGACGAAGGCGCCTTCTTTTTCAACCGCTATCGTGAGGCGCTCCAGGCCGATTGCGAACCCGATCCCCGGCGTCGGGGGGCCGCCGAACTCTTCGACTAACTTGTTATACCGGCCGCCGCCGCCGATGGCGTTTTGCGCGCCGAGAAGCGGGCTTACAACTTCAAACGTGGTCTTTGTGTAATAATCAAGACCCCGTACAAGCTCGGGCTTAATAATATATTGCACACCCTGCATGTCGAGGTACCGGCGAACGGCGTTAAAATGATTCTTGCAATCTTCATCCAGGTAGTCGGTTATTTTAGGCGCGTGCTCCATTACGCGCCGGCAACTTTCTTCTTTGCAATCAAACAGGCGCAGCGGATTCAGCTCAACGCGCTTGCGGCAATCTTTGCAAAGCTCTTGCTCGTGGGCTATGGCATATTGTTTTAAAAGCTCGACATACTTCGGGCGGTCGTTTTCACAGCCCATGCTGTTTATGTAGAGCGTCAGTTCCTTAAGCCCAACGGACCTAAAGTAATCGATCATCAAGAGGATAGACTCGGCATCGATGGCCGGATCATCCGAGCCTATCGCCTCGACGCCTAGTTGGAAAAACTGGCGGTATCTACCGGCCTGCGGCCGCTCGTATCTGAACATGGGGCCCGTATAGTAAAGCTTTACCGGTTGCGGCATCTGGTTCATATTATTATCAACATAGGCCCGTATGACCGGCGCTGTTCCCTCCGGTCTCAGGGTAAGACTTCTGCCGCCTTTATCCTCGAAGGTGTACATCTCTTTTTGAACGATATCGGTCGATGTACCAATGGCCCGCTGAAACACATCCGTGTGCTCGAAAATCGGGGTGACGATGGGCTCGTATTCGTATTTTTCAAATAAATCCGACGCTTTGCGCTCGAGATACCGCCACTTCTTGGCCATATCGGGCAAAATATCGGTTGTTCCTTTTGGTGCGTAAAACCGCACGTGCGTTTCCTCCTTGTCAAGTGCGAAATTATTCGTTAGTCCGTTAAATACGGGTTATGTCTTCGCTCATCGCCGACTGTTGTTGAAGGACCGTGGCCCGGGTAGACTTTCACCTGGTCGGGGTATTTTAATATCCGCTCCCTAACAGATTTTAACAGGGTTTCGTATGAGCCACCAGCTAAATCCGTTCTACCGATCGATCGATTAAAAAGCAGATCGCCGGTAAACAGGGTGTTCCCGATGTTTACCGTTATGCTGCCCGGTGAGTGACCCGGCGTGGCAAGGATTTTTGCCTCAAGATCGCCGAACTTTATAATCTGCCCATCCGTCAACTCAAAATCGGGGGTAAATGTCTCAGGGTTTTCGCCAAGCCAGGTAGCAAGACTGATACTAGGCTGGCTAAGCGCGGCCTCGTCTAACTTATGGATGCCGATCTTGGCGCCGGTTTTCCTGGCTATATCGAGCGCCGCCTCGAAATGGTCGTAGTGTCCGTGGGTAAGGATGATATACTTTACGTCCAACTCCTGGGCTGCGATAGTGTCCATAATAACGCCGGCGCTGCCGCCGGGATCTATAACGATCGCCTCTTTTGTAGGTTCAGAGGCGACTAAATAGCAATTTGAATCTAAGTCGCCGACTACAAGTCTCTCCAAAAACATCCTGCTCTCCTATTGTTTTGTTTGTTCCGTTTGCCATTTCGGGACTACTTTTTCTCGCTTATGCTTGCTGGGTTCGACGCGATAGACATCGAAGACCGCGGGAACTTTCTTTACGTTGCCGATGATCGTATGCAGGTGGCTTAGATTACCGATCTCGAAAACGAAATTAAGCACTGCTACGTAGTCCCTGGATGTCTTGACCGCAGCGGAGAGAATATTTACGCCAGCATCGCCAAGGACCGTGCTCACGTCTCGTAAGAGCTTTGTCCTATCCAGCGCCTCGACTTCGATTTCTACTTGGAAGGCCACCGGCTGTTTTGCATCCCACGCGGTTTCAATGATCCTGTCGGGGAATAATGTTACCAACTGCCTTGCGTTTAGGCAATCGGTTCTGTGTACCGAAACGCCCCGTCCCCTGGTCACAAAGCCAATTATATTATCATAGGGGACCGGGTTGCAGCAATGGGCGATTCTGACAAGCATGTCGTCGATTCCCTTGACAACAACCCCGGTCTTGCTCGATGTACGGCGACGTTTCTGCGGGAATTCAAGCTTAAGCTCTTCGACCCCGTATTCCTGCTCTTCTTTGTCCCCTTCTTTTTCTTTGGCGTTTGCCTTGGCGATTCGCTCCGCACATTGCTTGACAGATGTCTTGCCGGCTCCGATGCTCGCAAACACATCATCGACGCCCTTAAAGTTAAGCTCTTTTGCTATCGCTTCAAGGACGGTCGCAGTTATATTGGATTTAAGCCCAAGGTCGCACTTGCGAAGCTCCTTCTGGAGCATTTCACGACCCGCGGCTTCACTGTCTTCCCTGTTCTCCTTGCTGAACCACTGCCTGATTTTATTCTTCGCTCTCGATGTCTTGACTATTTTTAGCCAATCCTTGCTGGGGCCTCCGGTGGCCTTCGATGTCAGAACCTCGACAAAATCGCCCGTTCGAAGCTTGTACTCAAGCGGGACGATCTGGTTGTTTACTTTTGCGCCGACGCACCTGTGACCGACGTCGGTGTGAATCGTGTACGCGAAGTCAAGCGGCGTTGCGCCCGCCGGCAGGTTGACGACATCACCCTTTGGCGTGAAGACATAGACCTCGTCCTCGAAGAGGTCGATCTTAAGCGATTCCATGAATTCGCGGGGGTCTTTAAGCTCGCCCTGCCATTCGAGCATCTGACGTAACCAGCTCAGGCGCTCATCGAGCTTACTTTCTTTTGCGCCCTCTTTGTAGCGCCAGTGGGCGGCGATGCCGTACTCGGCCGTCCTGTGCATCTGCTTCGTCCTGATCTGTATCTCAAGAGGCTTGCCCAGCGGCCCTATGACCGTCGTGTGAAGCGACTGGTACATGTTGAACTTCGGCATTGCTATATAATCTTTAAACCTGCCCGGAATCGGCGTCCACATCGCGTGAATCGCGCCGAGAGCGCCGTAGCAGTCTTTAATCGTATCAACGGTTACCCTGATCGCCAGAAGGTCGTAAATCTCGCTAAACTCGCGTCCCTTCTTAACCATTTTCTCGTAAATGCTGTAGAAGTGCTTTGGGCGACCGCTTATTTCGGTGTTGATGCCGAGGTTTTTCAGTTCTTTTTTCAGCGAGCCGATCGCGCCTTTTAAAAACTCTTCACGCTCTATGCGCCGCTCTGCCACCATCTTTTGTATCTGCTCGTATTTTTTCGGCTCAAGCACCTGAAAGGAGAGGTCTTCAAGCTCCGACTTTAGGGACATCATCCCAAGGCGGTGCGCAAGGGGCGCATAGATCTCCAGCGTTTCTCTTGCCTTCTTAACCTGCTTGGCGTGGTCCATATGTCTGATGGTTCGCATGTTATGCAACCGGTCGGCAAGTTTGATGATGATGACCCTGATGTCGCGGGCCATCGCAATGAACATCTTACGCAGGTTCTCGGCCTGCTCTTCCTCACGGCTTTTAAACTCGATCTGACCGAGCTTGGTAACGCCGTCGATGAGGGCCGTTACGTCAGAGCCAACCTCTTTTGTCAGGTCTTCAAGAGACACATCGGTGTCTTCAACCACGTCATGAAGCAGCGCCGCGATGATAGTCGTCGTATCCATACCGAGGTCGGCTAGGATGTCGGCGACTTCAAGCGGATGGGATATGAAATCCTCACCCGACATGCGATACTGATCGCTGTGGAATTTTTGAGCAAGCGAATACGCCTTGCGGATCGCCTCGACGTCCACATCGGGGTTATATCTTTTAATTTTTGTAATAAGACTTCGAATACGTGCCATATCGCTCCCTAGCGCCCTCCGGTATAAAGATTTTACCACGTTATACATCGTATCGCACCGTTTTAGCTTTGCTTTACGAGCAGGAGCCAGGAGGGCAGAACAAAGGGGACGTTGTTTCCTGTGGGTCCTAATTTATATTGTTCAGCAATAAGGACTCACAGGAAACAACGTCCCCTGTTGTATATAGTTGCTAAGCCGTAGCTTGGGCGACGACCTCTTTGCCGTATTTCTTCTTGAGGTTCTTGTAATATGGTTCGGCCTCTTTCCACATCACAAAGATAGGTGATGCGAAGAAGATCGATGAATACGCACCCGAGATCGTTCCGACCATCATGGCGAACGCGAAGTCTTTTAGCGTCTCACCGCCGAACAGGAGGATCGAAATGATCGGCAGCAGCGTCACCAGCGATGTGTTGATGGAACGCATCAACACTTGGTTGATCGACCTGTTTGCCATTGCTGAGTAAGTGGTACGAACGACATTCGTCGAGTTCTCCTTGATCCTATGGAAGACGACAATCGTGTCATAGAGCGAATACCCGAGAATAGTCAACATCGCGGCAATCATATTCGGGTTTACCTCGCGCCCGACCAGCGCATAAACGCCCGCTGTGATCAGCAGGTCGTGGACAAGGGCGACGATAGCCGCAACCGACATCTTAAACTCATAGCGAACCGTGATATAGATCAACAAGATGACCATCGCGGCAACAGCCGCATAGATGGCGCGCTCCGTTATATGCGAACCCCAGCTTGCATCGACTGTCTTCGTCTGACGGTCTAAAACGCCTAGCTTTTTGTCGAGGGCGTCGAATAACGCTGCTTCCTGCTTAGGGTCGAGTTCTCTTGTGCGGATGAGCATCTCGCTACCTTTGCTTTGCGCCGCCTCGGACCCTAACTCGCCAATGGTTCTGCGCTCAATCGGCTGTATAACGCTGTCAGCATGGCCCACCGATGAAACAACCGACCGGACCTGCTCGACCGAAACAGTTTTTGTGAATTTAACATCCGACGCACTACCGCCTTTAAAATCAATGCTGTAGTTAAAGCCCCGGACCAATATTCCCACTAAACTCAGAACGATGAAAAACCCCGAAAGAGCAAACCACCAGGTTTTTTTGCCTATGAAATCGAAATTACGCACTCTTAGTCACTCCCCCCGTTCTAACCAGCAAAGCCGGACTCTTTACCGGCCACACCTGTGCCAGCAAACCCAGGACCGGGCGTGTAAAGAACAGCATTGTAAAAATATCCAGCGAAAGGCCGATGATAAGCGTTAGAGCAAATCCGCGGACCTCTCCGATTCCTACTAAAAACAACACTATGGCCGCAAACAACGTTACAAGGTCGGCATCAAGGCTGGTTCTAAAACCGTGCCAGAAACCACTATCAACCGCTGTTCTGAATGTCTTCTTATTGCGCATTTCTTCTTTAAGACGTTCAAAAATAATAATCTTCGAGTCGGCCGCTATACCGATACTGATAATCAAACCGGCGATACCCGGCAATGTAAGCGTCCAACCGTAAGCGCGGCCTATTGTTGCCACGACACCCCATACGAGCGTCGCATACACGCTTAAACCGACCCAGGTAACCAAACCAAGGCCCTGGTAATACACGAGCATATAGAGGGCTACGAAAGTGAAACCGATAAGTCCCGCTATAACACCCGCCTGCAGCGCATCGGCGCCGAGTTTCGGGCCTATTCTATCCGCCTGCGATATTTTAAGGGTTACGGGAATTGAGCCTGTGTTTAAAACAAGCGCGATCTCCTTAGCCTCATCGATCGACTTGATGTTGTTAATGACCGCCTTGCCGTCAGGGATTGCCTCCTCAATATTCGGCGCCGTTACAATGTTATTGTCAAGTACGATCGCTAAGTGTTTGTTCACGTTCTGCGCGGTAATCTGGGCGAACCTATTTGCGCCTTCCCTGTTAAATGTGAGGCTAACCTCCGGCGTTTGTCCGAGCGTGCCTCCATATGTGGCCTTCGCGCTCGTTATTTTGTCACCGGTAAGAAGAACAGGCCCCAGAACATGCTTGCCTTGCTTCTGAAACGTATTGAGCTGGCTATCCTGGTAATTGGCATACTCATCCTTCACGATTGCGAATTGGAGAACCGCAGGTTTTCCCAGGATCTCCTGAGCCTTTTCGGGATCTTTGATTCCCGGCAGCTGGACCATGATATTGCGAGCGCCCTCTCTTTGAATATCGGGCTCGGCAACACCAAGTGCATCGACACGCTCGCGCAATACATACTCAGCCTGCTTCACTTTCTCATCAGTGACTTTTGCGCCGGGCGAGTCCTCGGCCGTATAGATGATGCTTAGGCCGCCCTTTAGGTCGAGCCCGAGCTTTGTAGATTTATTTACTGGATAAATCATAAAGACAGAGGCTACAACAAGAACAAATACGATGCCCAGTGTTAATAAATGTTTTGTCTTATCAGTCAATTCCTTCCCTCCTACAAAAGCTTTACGCCATTAATAACCAAGCCGAATTTGCAGCCGAGAAATTCGGCCGCTCTACGGCATATTACCATACGAGACAGGAATATTTCAAAATATTCCATAACCTGACTTATGTTGGTGTCGATATCAATTTCGAGTTCTATCAATTTACGTTCGTTATCTACCCGCAAAAACGACCTTTGCGCAGCCAAATTGACCCTGTCGTGGATATCTGCGGTGAGCGGGTCCGGGGTTCGCACGCGGCTTCTGTGAACATCGGTTTTGTCTGCGAGGATAATCGCCGCCCCTATGGGGCTTGTCGCCATACCGTACTCTTCTTCGTGGTTGCCCATGGCATTCATAACCAAGATCATTTCCTCGGGCGCCATATCCAGGCGGAAGAAGATGGATTGGGCCATCATGGCCGCCGACACCGCGTGGAAGCTCCGACCGACCGAGTTTCCTATGTCGTGCAGATAACCTGCGATGCCGGCCAGCTCGGCCTCACGCTCGGGAAAACTCAATCGTTTCAGCACATTCATCGCGATATGGGATACGAGGTCGGCATGGCGGAACCCGTGTTCCGTAAATCCGATTGCCTCCATATGTTTATCAGCTTGCGCTATGTACGCTTTTACATAGGGATCTTCTTTTATTTCCTCTAATGTCACCGGCATATTGTTATCTTCTTGCTGCTAGTAAGAAGTTCCCTCCAATTCCTAAAAAAATGAGCCAATAACGTTCTGATAGCTACATTGGTCATTATACTATTTAACGCGGCCAATGTCAGTGAATTCTATTTTTTTATGTTTGCAAACTATTGCCATACAAGCGTTTGAGGGGTAGATTACCTCGGACGGTCTTATTTTAGCCTAATGTAGCTGCCCGAAATATCCCGTTTAATAAAGCCGGATATTTCAAGCGTAAGCAGGAGCGCCGACACCGATGCGATAGATGCGCCGGTCGCGGCAGTTAAATCATCAAGCCGCTGCGCCTCCCATCCCATGATCTCCAAAAAATCCTTTTCGATTTGATTAAGCGCGTCGGTTTGCGGGCGTAAGACGTGCTCTACTCCCAGCAGCGAGAGAACATCCTCTGCCGATTCCACCAGGTAAGCGCCTTGTTTTATGAGCCTGTTCGCGCCCCGGCTTACGTCGCTTTTACTAAAGCCCGGGACGGCTAAGACGTCGCGCCCGTAGTCCAGCGCAAAGTCGGCGGTGATAAGCGCCCCGCTTTTTAAGCCCGCCTCGACTACGACAACCGCCTGGCACATACCGGCAACGATCCGATTGCGTACGGGAAAGTGGTGCGACAGGGGTGGCGTGCCGGGAGGATATTCTGAGATCAAAGCACCGTTCTCAATAATCTTTTTAAATAGATTCTTGTTTTCGGGCGGATAGACCATGTCCAACCCGCATCCTAAAACAGCATATGTCGTGCCGCCCGCATCAAGCGCCCCGCGATGACCCGAGGTATCGATTCCCCTAGCCGCCCCGGAGACGATTGCAACACCGCCGGCGGCAATCTCTGAAGCAAGCTCCTCAGCCATAGCCTTTCCTCGTGCCGTCGCCCGGCGCGCCCCGACAATGGCGACCGCGGTCCGTATATCCGCAAGCCGACCCTTAACAAACAGTGCTTTCGGGTGATATGGCGCTTCTTTAAGTAATCGAGGATACTCGTTATCCTCAGTGGTTATTATATCGATGCCGTTGCTCGTTAGATCTGCGTAGCGCCGATCTAAATCGAGCATTTTCCTCTCCGCAATGACCTCACCTGCCGTCTGCTTATCCAGCCCAAGATCGATCAGGTCGTCTTTACCGGCTTCCCATAAATGCTGCGGCCCACCGGCTCTATCTGCCAGAACGTAAATCCTATTGCGCAACCCAGGAATCATCTTGACGCCGAGCCAGTATTTCTTGTTGTTGGTAACGATTTCTCTGTCCACTGGATTTGGCTCCTAGAAGAATTGTCGATCCAAAGCCCTGTACTGCACGGCTTCTGCCACGTGCTCGATATCGATGGTCTCTTGTTCCGCGAGATCGGCGATCGTGCGGGCTACTTTCAGGACGCGCTCGTACGCCCGGGCGCTTAAGCCCAACTTATCGATCGAGACCTCTAGAAAAGAGGATGCCGTAGGGTGCAAACGGCAAAACTTCTTAACCTCGCCCGCCTTCATTCGTGAGTTCGTTAGGATATCACGCCCGTTTCCTTTATTTTGCTCCGCAAATCTCTTGATTTGTAACGCCCGCGCCGCTTCGATCCTCCGTTTAATGGCCTCGGATTTCTCGCCCTCTTTTGAATGCAAGAGATCCTCCTTGCCCAGACGCGGAACATCTACATGTATATCGATGCGATCGAGAAGCGGCCCCGATATGCGACCGCGATAACGCTGAATGGCATGTGGGTTGCAGATGCATTGCTTGGCCCTGTCCCCAAGATGCCCGCACGGGCAGGGGTTCATTGATGCGACCAACGTGAAACTGGCCGGGTAGGTGAAAGCGCCTGCGGCACGTGAAATAGTTACCCTGCCTTCCTCTAGGGGTTGGCGCAGAACTTGCAGGACGCCTTTGGAGAATTCTGGGAACTCGTCCAGGAAGAGGACACCGTTATGCGCAAGCGACACTTCCCCCGGGCGAGGGTGGCTTCCCCCGCCAATAAGGCCGGCGTTGCTGATGGTGTGGTGCGGCTCTCTGAACGGACGGGTGGTGAGAAGAGACTCACCGGACCGCAGCAACCCCGCAACCGAATATACCTTCGTAACCTCGATAGATTCTGACAGCGTCAGCTTCGGTAATATTGACGGCAGCCTCGAGGCCAGCATTGTTTTACCTGCGCCGGGCGGGCCGATTAAGAGAATATTATGTCCCCCGGCGGCCGCCACCTCCAGCGCCCTTTTAACGTGGCCCTGCCCCTTCACATCAGAGAAATTCAAACCCCGGTGATCCTGTTCGGAGTCGCCACGGTTTTTGTTGTGCGCCTGAATGGGTGCCTTGCCTGTGAGAAAATCCACCACCTGGTTGAGATTGCCGACAGGCAGCACATCTACACCGTCGACTACCGATGCCTCGGGGGCGTTATCCATCGGGATGATGATTCCTTTTTTACCGAGTGTTTTAGCGCAGATCGCGATTAGCAAGGCACCCGTGATTCTTCGGATCTCTCCGGTCAGGGAAAGCTCACCGGCAATGAGGTAGTCATCGAGTTTGTCCTGGGGAAGCTGCTCGGTCGCCGCCATGATGCCGAGTGCAATCGGAAGATCGTAGGCGGGGCCTTCTTTTCTGATATCCGCGGGCGCGAGGTTGACGATCACCCGCTTGAGCGGAAACTCGAACTGCGAATTTGAGATGCCGCTTCGCACGCGCTCTTTAGATTCCTGGACGGCGGTGTCCACAAGGCCGACTATATTCACCGTTGGGATGCCGAGGAAGACATCGACTTCCACTTCAACCGGGAAAGCGTCCATACCGATAACAGCGGCCGATAGCACCTTTGCGAGCATATTCCCCTCCTATATGCACAACTGCGCTTATACGCTACTATGCAAACTATCTGCAATCTTAACCGTTATCTGCTTGCGGAGCAATAGGTTTTACCGGGAACTTTAGAGAAGCTGCCAGATTAGTTTAGCCGCTTCCGCCCTTGTTATGGTGCCATCCGGCTGAAACGAGCCATCGGGATAGCCTGTGACAAGGTTATATTTTCTGGCGGTCAGGATAAAGTCAGACGCCCAGCTCCCGATGATATCGGGGAATGTCTCGCTCGTAGTGTCGAGTTTGTACCCCTGGGTTCTTACGATCATTTTAACCGCCTCGGCCCTACTCAACGCTTGATCTGCCTTAAAACTATTGCATGCATATCCGTCGACAACGCCGTTTTGGCGCAGGGTCTTCACGTATGAGTGTGCCCAGTGGGACGGCGGTACATCCACACAATCGGCAGCCGCCGTCTCGCTTACACTCCAGCCTTTAACCTTGCAGAGCATCTTAGCAAACTCCGCACGCGTAATGGTCTGCCTCGGCATATAAACCCCGCCTTTGTATCCCGTGACGATCCCATCCAGCATCAGGTCGAAGATATAGGGGGCGCACCAGTCGGTACTTTTTACATCCGAAAGCTTCATGTTTGCAAAGCCGGTTAATTTTAAGCATGCGGATAATCTATTATTCGGTTTAAACGTACCGTTCGGGTTACCTGAGATCTCGCCCATACCATGCATTGCTGTGATGGCCTCCGCATATGGTGAGGACTCGGGTACATCTAGAAAATACGGTTCATCGGATGCCGGCATCGCGATCGTTGTGTCTTCTTCAGGGGCTGACGGCCCGCCCTCGACTATCTGGATAATGGAATTGTAGGCCCACTGCGTAAACTCGCCCCTGGATATCGGGTCGTTGGGTTTGAACAAACCGCTGGTATCTGTCTCAATGAAACTACGCACAACAGCCGACTCGATGTACTTTGCGTAAGGGTTGGATGCGGGGACGTCCTTAAAATATCCGTGATGCGCCGTCTCGGGGTCCGAACCGGTAGACTTAACCACCAACTTAGCGGCTTGTGCTCTTGTGATCGAACATGTTTTGTCTGATTTGTTGCCGTTTGGCGCAATGGCGATGGCATAGATGTCGGTAAGCTCACCGCTGATCGTTATCTCAGCGGCCCACCCTGTGCCTGAAAAAAGGTTATTGGCTTTGGCGATAGTTTTGCCTCCGCTCACCAGCTCAACCTTATACCCCGGCACCGCCCAACCGCTCACCGTAACCTGAAAACCCGGTTTTTTTGGATTCTGATCGACAAGTTGAAGTGCGTATCGATCGCCGTTTGTGGGGCTCATAATTACCGGCGGGACGATATCGTTAACCGCAGTCTTTACGGCACTTACCGTAAACGTCGCTTTGGATACATCGACCCCCTGATCCTTCAGATCGGCATCCGTTAGAAAGGCTATATTGCCGGCGTTATCCGAAATCTCGAGCGTATATAAAACCCACTCACCCGCCGGAGCATCATCGGGGACAACAGCGGTGCCCTCCAAAACGCCTTTAGCGCTGTTATATTCCAATAACGCGTTTATGGATGGTCCGAGAAGCTGTTTCGATCCGTTGCCAAACGTAACAGCGCCGCGCTTGACGCCGGAGAGATCATCGGTCGCCTTAACCGTTACTTTGACCTCATCGCCGGCTGTAAGGCGAGCAGGGCTTACCAGTACGCTTGCGACCGATGGCGCTTCAACATCTGGATTATCGTTAATAACTGTTAGCGACGCGCCGCTAAGACTTGCTTCGTCAACATCGGTAAACTCGGCGTCTTCGTTAAAGATCGTTAGCATCACACAGGTCCACTTACCCGGTTCTGCATACTTGTTTACGGCAAAAGCGCCTGTAAGCTTGCCTGTCGCCTGGTCATACTCTAAATCGGTACCTACCCACTGCCCCGATGGTGTTTCCCAGGTTATAGAGCCGCTGCTCAATGCAGAGCCACCACCGTCGGCGTATACATCAACCGTAACCGTCTCTCCCGCATTTACCGTGGTTTTTGATACCGAAACACTCTTAAACACAGGAGCGGTAACACTGTTCTTAGCGGGCATAGGCTTAGAGGTACCCGCGTAAGCAGGCGACGCAATAGCGACTACTAAGGCAATCAACAAGGGGATGGTAATCCTCAACCGGGACAATCTGCTAATCATGCGCTTCTCCTGTTCGGCGTCTGGTGGCTTACCGGAACGATGACTGGAACGATGTATATACCGGTAATCATACAATACAATCAAATGAATAAGCCAGCGTCTGCTGGTTGCTTATTTATATGAAGATAATATGTAACGCTCATGAGAAACGATTGAAGTATGGGCAACGAGGAAGGTAAAATTAATGGTAATATTTCTCATTCTGATATAAACCCGAGCGGTACTTGCGCCGATATGATAAGTATTGCATCCCTAAGAAGACTGAGAAAAAACATAGTGCTAAGCTACGCGGCCACTTCGGTGGCCCTCAGTCTTTTTATGGTCGAGAAACCCCTAAAGCGCTACCGCGATTTTACCGATATAGTAAGTAATCAAATCAGTCCCTTTTAAAAGGCTTCCATCTAAGATGAGGCCTTTTAAAATTTAAAATTTTAGAATCCAATCGCTTCGATTTTTTCAATGGCAATCGCCACATACCTGTGCACCGCTCCGCCGGACTCACCCGGATCGGCGGTGTCCGCCACCGAAGGAGTGCCAATGACTTCGGTAGGCGCAACCTCGCCGATAGCCTTCGCGGTCGGCTCCATGAGCATCAAGGTCGCGACGTTTATCCTCGCGACACGGCCTATGTAGACGCGATTATTTGTAAAAATGCTCGCCGTTAACCCTGCCAGCCCCTGGGACTCGATAATCTCACGCAGTTCCGATTCGGTCATAGTTTCACCTCAATAAGTAGTTTTTATTATTAAATACCCGATTTATGCAAAGAGTGAACTTTTTCCAAACAACTTCCCTTTTGTTCCACTCACCCCGCATATGTGCCGTTCACCACTTTTTGCTGTCAAGCGCGACCCCGACATACTAAGCTCTATTTGGTTGGCCTAGCGTAGATCACGTTTAGCCGGTTGCATTACCGGTACAGACGTAGGCCGCTGTTGAAAGTGAAAACTGAATATAGTTGGATAAATGGGCAGGTGTTTAATTCCCCCAGTAGCCTTTTAGGCCAAGTGTTGCTCTTTCCTATACCTTAAGGCTGTAGCTCCCGATAGCCCCTTAAGGGTCCCCTTTTAAAACACCTGCCCATTTTCTTTTACCCACGTCAGCGAACCGGGAAAAGAAAATAGTTAAAACGCTTCCTCCCAATGCATAACTTCAAAAGATGAACCCTCGGATAGTATTGAAATCACATCAAAGCGGATAGAGTCAAATTCGCTAAGATCCTTTGCCATCGCCAGATATAACTCGGCTACCTTTCGAATAGTTCTCTGCTTGTTTGGGGTCACGGCTTCGATCGGATGCCCGTATGCCCTGCTCAGCCGGGTTTTGACCTCACAGAAGATAAGTGTTTTACCCGTGCTCGCGATGATATCGATCTCGCCGATTTTCGTGCGAAAATTTCGCTGCAGGATACGGTAGTTTTTTCGGCGAAGATAGCGAGCGGCAAACTCCTCGCCTGATTGTCCTAAGGCCATGGTGGTCTGCTCTGTTAGGTAATTTGTAAGTATTCTTTTACTTTTTTCTCGAGGAGGAGCGCCTTAAGCTGATTTGAGAGGTCGCTTAATATTTCAAGCACTTCTTGTATGCGCTGGCCTTTATCATCGCTTTTTTGGCGCACTATAGGATAAAGGATCTGCTTAAAAAGGGTCGATTCTTTTTCAGCCAGTGTGGAGTACATGCGAAGATGGCGTGCTTCGATGCCGTACCTCGCCATCTCGCGCGCGATGATCATGAGCCTTATATCGATAGAGTTGTAGCACTTGCCCCCACTTGTTTTTATTGGTTGGATGATTCCGAAGTTCTCAAGCATCTTGGCGGTTTCCGGGGATATCCCGATGCTGCCGATGGCTTTCTCGGTCGGCACGGGCCCGTCATCCGATGTTATAAGGGCATCGTGGTCGGCATTGGCGAGCTGCTTTACTTCGGGCGTGAGCTGGCCCATATCCATCATATCGAGGTTCTGTCTGATCACGTTGAGCGGGAGGTATTTTTCTTTCTGCAAGCGCAACGCAAGCTCCAGCCTCTGAACATCCTCTTTCCTGAACTTACGATATCCGCCCGGCGTGCGCTCCGGTCGTATTAGCTTCTCTTCTTCATAGTAGCGAATTTTGCTTATCGACAGATCGGGATAGCGTGGCTTTAGATGATCTACAACTTCCCCGATCGTCAGGTAGTCCCTCTTCGGCGGCATATCGTTCCTCCTCTCAACCGTTGCGACCCTGCGGCAATGCTTTTTGTGCCCTGCCGCACAATAACTATTTCTTTGCTAAAAATACCAGCTTAAATTTCCCGATTTGTAGCTCGTCATCGGACTCAAGCTCGGTCGGTCCATCGATACATTGCTGATTTACGTAGGTACCGTTCAAGCTGTCTGCATCGATAACCGTGACCGTATCGTCGCCCATTGTGATCTTCGCGTGGTTTCGCGACACCGTGACGTCGTCCAGAAAAATATCGCTGTTAGGATCGCGGCCCAGTGTTGTTTCGTTTTTCGCTAAATTGAATTTCTGACCTATAAAAGGGCCTTTTGTGACTACTAAAATCGGTCCCTCGGCAGGCGCGATCTCTATTTCGCGGCACTCCTCTTCGACTTCTATCGGTGAGAGTGAAATAGTCGTCTCAATTTCTAGAGCGCGGTCAAACGCCATTCCGCATTTTTGGCAGAACTCAGCGCCATTTTCATTAGTGGTGCCGCATTTACTGCATTGCATATTTACGCTCCAGTTACTTTTTACAACAGGCCCCTGCTCTTAACACCCCCCGTGAAGCGTTAAGAAGCTTTCATACTTTTTTTGATTCTTTGTTCGTATGTTTCGAGAAGCTCTTTGTTTCCGAGAACGTGCACTAAATGACCTTCGCCAATCCTATCCTTAACATATGGGTCGGTTAAAACTTCGCTCAGCTCTCTGCCTGTGCGTAGTTCTTTTACGATGTAGTCGGTGATCCTTTCCTCTAGGATGTTATTGCAACATTCCTTAAAGAACTCATTAATCGCTGCTTTAATCCTTGACTCGGGCAACTCTTCTCCTCCTTTGTTCGCGTTCGAAACCTCCGACTGCTAAAACACGTCCTCGTCGGAAACATCAACTTTTGAAACAGTCGTCAAGCCGCGGGCCAGGATTTCACTCAGACGGTCTACATCCGCCCCTGAGATAACATCACCGCCGCCCTCACGTCTTTTCTTTAGCCGGGCAACCAGCTCCGCCCTCAGAATATCAATCTTGCCATGAAGCACCCTGCGGCGATAAGAGACACGCTCTTCTTCTTCGCATAGTTGATCCAGGATCTCTCGAAGCTCTTCGTCCGGTTTGCTTGAAATGTCTATTAGTGCGTTATTGAGGTCTAACTCGTTATTTTTGTCCATATCCCATCCCTCATTACTGGTATACCCGAAGTTTATCACACAATCCTGGCTGCTCCTAGATACCCGCTACAGACTCTTGCCGGCCGGGTAGAATCCGGTGCTTTTTGTTGATACTCCAGCGATAATCCTTGCTACTTCTTTACTAATCTAAAGATAGACTTGAGTGTTTAAAAAATCCAGTGTTTTCTTAAATTAATTTAAAAACGGTTGATGGGTGAATCGGTGAATGGGATGAGGGTCGAGAGTGTGTGTCTGGGGAAAACCTTCTTTTTACAATAGTTTAGCTACGCCTAGACGCTGGTAAGTTGCAGTCGCCGTGGGTGCACCCGAGATTCTTCGGCTATCGCCTCAGAATGACATGTAATCGCCATTCGCTACTCGCTCTCACCCACTCTCTCTACCCACACCCCATTCACCCATTAACCTACTCACCTATTAACCCTAAAAATCGGATGCCTGGCGGCTTCGGCTTCGTTGAGGCGGCTTACGGGGGTTATGTGGGGGGCGCCTTTTACGAGGTCCGGGGTTTCGGTTGCCTCGGTCGCGATTATTTTCATGGCGTCGATGAAGATATCCAGGGTTTTTAAGCTCTCGGTTTCGGTCGGCTCGATCATAAGCGCTTCTTCTACGATTAGCGGGAAATATATCGTTGGCGGGTGGATATAAAAATCGAGGAGGCGTTTGGCGATGTGGCGGGCTCTGACGCCTAGTTTCTTTTGTTTGTCAGCGGATAATACGAACTCGTGCATCGAGGGCACGTCATACGGAAGCGTGTAAGCGTCTTTTAGCTTATTCTTGAGATAGGCGGCGTTTAACACCGCTATGTCGCTTACTTTGTTCAAGCCGTCGCTTCCAAGCGCGCGGATATAGCAATACGCCCGCACCATAACCGCAAAGTTGCCGTAAAAGGCGCGAATCCTCCCGATCGAGAGCGGCCGATTGTTGTCAAAGTAGTAAGCGCCGAGAGAGATATCATAAGTAATGACCGGTGCGGGCAGAAACGGTTCCAGCGTCTCGTTAACGCCGACCGGGCCTGAGCCCGGCCCTCCCCCGCCGTGCGGCGTTGAAAACGTCTTGTGGAGGTTGTAGTGGACCACGTCAAAGCCCATATCCCCAGGGCGGGATTTGCCAAGGATTGCGTTAAGGTTCGCGCCGTCGCAGTAGCTGAGGGCGCCGACCGCGTGGATCATCTCGTTTATCTTAACAACGTTTTTGTCGAAAATGCCAAGCGTGTTTGGATTGGTCAGGAATATGGCGGCAACTTCTTCATCAAGAAGCCCTGCTAATTCATCGATGTCGACGCCGCCCTTGCTGTCGGAGGGCACCTGGACCACTTTGTAGCCGAGCATGTGTGCCGTCGCCGGGTTTGTGCCGTGCGCCGAATCGGGGATGATGACCTTGCTTCTCGGGTTGCCATGGTGTTCGTGGTAGGCACGTATCATGGCCATGCCGGTAAGCTCGCCGTGCGCTCCGGCGGCGGGCTGAAGGCTTACCTTTTTTACCCCACCTATCTCGGCCAACCACGCGCCAAGCTCATACATAAGCTTTAAGGCGCCCTGCACCTGCGTTTCGTCCTGGTAGGGGTGGATGGTTGAGAACCCGCTTAACCCGGCCGCGGCCTCATTGATTTTTGGGTTATACTTCATCGTACAGGAGCCAAGCGGATAAACTACCGTATCGATCGCGTAGTTCATATTCGAGAGGTTGGTATAATGCCTGGCTATTTCACCTTCGCTTACCTCGGGAAGTCGCGGAGGTTTCTCGCGCAGGAGATTTTTCGGAACTAACTCTGTTATATCCTTTTCAGGCACATCGAGCGGTGGCAGAGAATACGCCTTGTTGCCGGGCCTGCTGATGTCAAATATCGTTTCCATTATATGCTCTCCAGGATCTCGATCAGAATATCGATCTCTTGTTTCGTTCGTTTTTCGGTTACGCAAAAGAGGATTGCATTCTCGTATTCTGGATAAAGCCTACCAATATTGAGACCGCCGATAATGCCCTCTATTATGAGATGTGAGTTGATTTCGGCGACGGGTTTGGTGCTTTTAAAGGCGAATTCTTTAAAGAACGGCGCATCGAAAAGCGGCTCCAGGTAGCTGATCGAGCGTAGTCTATCGTACATGTAATGGGCTTTCTGGATACACTGGGTTGCTACTTCTTTTAGCCCGGCCGGTCCGATGTAACTTAAATAAACGGCCGCGGCGATGGCATTGAGTATCTCGCTGGTGCAGATGTTTGATGTTGCCCGCTCCCGCTTGATGTGCTGTTCGCGCGTTTGCAGGGTGAACACGTAGCCGGTTCTGCCCTCGGTGTCTATGGTTGCGCTGGTTAAATGGCCCGGCACCCTTCGCAGGTATTCCTTGCGGCAGGCGAAGATGCCGAGGTAAGGGCCGCCAAAATTAAGTTTGTTGCCGAGGGGTTGGCCTTCTCCAATGGCGACATCTGCGCCGTATTCGGCCGGGGGTTGCAGTATCCCGAGCGAGATGGGATCGACCGATGCTATAAAAAGCACGGGATAGCGGTCGGTGATATCACCGACCCTCGGCATATCCTCAAGGCAGCCGAAGAAATTAGGCTGCTGCATGATTACGCAGGCGGTCTCATCACTTATCATATCCTCAAGAGCGGCTATATCGGTACTACCGTTTTTCATTGGAACCGTTTTAATGGTAATGCCGATGCCCCTTGTGTAATTCTTAAGGACATCTCTGTATTCGGGATGGACAGCCTCGCTTATAATAACTTCCGTCTTCTTCGTTACGTCATGAGCGAGAAGCGCGGCTTCGGCGACCGTCGTCGAACCGTCGTAAAGCGAGTCATTGGCGATCTCAAAGCCGGTAAGCTCGCTTATCATGGTTTGATACTCGAATAGGGCTTGAAGTATGCCCTGGCTGACCTCAGGCTGGTATGGCGTGTAAGGAGTGTAGAATTCAGGTAATGAGATGATCGCATCCACTATCTGGGGCACAAAATGGTCGTAGGCACCACCGCCTAAGAACGAGATATAGCTGTCGAGAGAATAATTATCGGCCGCTATCCCCTGAAGCTCTTTTATAAGCTCGTACTCGCTGACACCTTGCGGCAAGTCGAGGGGGCGTTTTAGTCTGACTTCATCCGGGATCGAGAGGTCGAATAACTCACCGATGCTTTTTAAGCCGAGTGAGTCAAGCATGGCCGCTTTGTCGTTATCCGTTATCGGGATAAAATCCAAGGCTATAGCTCCTTTATGTAGTCCTCGTATTGTTTGGCGTTCATGAGGTCGTTAAGTTCGTCTCTGTTGTCCATTTCTATCTTAAACAGCCATCCTTCGCCATACGGATCGTTGTTTATGATCTCAGGCGTATCGCTTACTTTTTGGTTGATTTCGGTTACGGTACCGCTTAGCGGTGTATGAAGCTCTGACGTCGATTTTACCGATTCGACTTCACCGACGACGGCTCCCGCGGAAAGCTTGTCGCCGACCGATGGCAGATCGACGTAGACTATATCCCCAAGCGCATCCTGGGCGTAATCGGAAATCCCGATAACGGCCGTATTGTCATCCGTCTTCGCCCATTCGTGCTCTTTGTAGTATAAAAGGTCTTCCGGGGTCATGTGGCATCCTCCTGTTTATGGTTATCTTAATTCTGGCTTCGTGCTCGAATAGTTAAGATACTTTCGAGTATGGACCTCCTTGGCGCGTTATCTTTATAAACGGGCGTTCTGCGAGATATGCCTTAAGCAACTTATCCCTTGATTTGATTCTCACCGGTGTGCCGGGCTCGGAGGCGGGCTCTTTGACATAGGCGAGGCCGATTCCCTGTTTGAGTATAGGCGAGTACCCGCCGCTGGTTACGGTCCCTATATCGTTGCCGATGTTATCGAGCATCGTATCCCCTTTTCTGGCGATCCCGTGGTTGACGATGAAGCCGGTCAATTTCTTTTGTATTCCCGTGTGAAGTTGCTTTTCTAACGCATCGCGGCCTACAAAATCACCTTTATCGAACGAGACGAACCGCTGCAGACCGGCTTCCAGCGGTGTTGTGCCTTCTGTTATGTCATTACCGTAAAGGGGAAAACCCATTTCAAGGCGTAGTGTGTCGC
>PFFU01000136.1:0-2966 GCA_002783345.1 Candidatus Aquicultor secundus | reverse complement strand
TGGCGCCCGCCGCTATCATTATCGTCCATGCATGTTTTGCCGCCGGCGGGTCGCACATGATCTCAAAACCGTCTTCGCCGGTATAGCCCGACCTCATAATGGTAAAGGTGTGGCCATCTACCTCGGTTGTCTTGGCTGAATAGCGCTTATATGCGCCGGGGTCTTCTTTAAAGACATCCCGTAATACCTCGGGTGAGTTCGGTCCCTGAAGCGCAAGGAGGCATAGCTCGTCGGTGCGATCATGTAGTTCGACTCTTGGGGAACTGTACTGTTTGAACCAGTTCAGGATGGTGTTTGTTCTGGCAGCGTTTGGGACCGTATAGTAATCGTTTTCCGCAAAGCGATAGATAATCTCGTCATCTAAGATACCGCCCTCTTCGTTGCAGAAAAGGGTGTAGGCGCCTTTGCCGATGGGCAGTTTTGCGATATCGGCTGTTGCGACATATTGCAGGAACTGCGTTACACCGCTTCCCCTTATTTCTATCTTTCCGAGGTGCGATATGTCAAAAAGGCCGGCTGCCATGCGCACGGCCATGCTTTCTTGGATGATGCTGGTATAGTAAAGCGCGAGTTCCCAACCTGCGAACTCGGTGAAGCGTGCCCCTAGCTGGTATTCTTCGGTGTAGAGCAGCGTCCTCTTTAGCATCTCTTGTTCCCTTTTTATGGCTTGTTTGATATATTAAGCATTTCCCGTTTTGGGGGATGTTAAAACGCGGCGATGGCGGATGAATCGTAAAAGCACCTTCTTTGTGCCCCGCCCCATCTTGCATTTTATACTAGCACTAAAAGATAGCGTTCCATGCGGCTTTGATGTAGTAATCGATGGCTTGGAAGAAGGTTGGTTTTTTGAGGGTTTGCTTGACGACAAGGTCTACGGTTGCAACCGGTTTTCCGGATTGGAAGACGGTGATCATACCGAGGGTCGCTCCTTTTTTAACCGGCAGTTTAATATCGCTTTGGGTCGTGGTTTTTATTTCTATATCGCGGGAGCGCCTGATATAGCCATCGATGTCTGAGGCTGCGGTGAGATCGATGGTCTGGCCGTAGCCGACTCGGACCGTCTGGTAGACCTTGCCCTTGGAGAGCAGCCGTTTCTTCTCAAAGCAACCGAATCCGTATTCGAGCAAGGATGCCGATTCTATGAATAGGGCTTCGGATGTAGCCGCGCCGAGCACTACCGAGATTACCTGCACGTCGCCGCGCCTTGCCGAGGACACAAGACAGTGGCCGGCTTCTTTTGTATAGCCTGTCTTCACGCCGTCCGCTGCAGGATAGCTCCAGAGCAGGCGGTTACGGTTCTCGACGATAGTGCGCTTTCCCGTTCCGAAACGGCTCAGGTTTCTCTTTCTTGTTGCGACGATGTTCTGGAATGTTTTGTTTTTCATCGCGTAGCGGGCGATCTTCGCAAGGTCGCGTGCGGTCGAGTAGTTGGAGGGATGTCCCTTTACAGGGAGGCCGTGCGGGTTAACGTAATTCGTGTTGTTTGCGCCGATATCCTTTGCCTGGATATTCATCATTCGGGCAAAGACATCGATCGATCCCCCGACATAATCGGCAACAGCGACTGCGGCATCGTTCGCCGAATACAGGAGGAGCGCGTAAAGAAAATCCTCGAGCCTCATCTTCTCGCCGACGGGTATCTCGAATCCGTACCCATCGGTACCAAGCACATCACTGCCCGCGGTTACGGTCTCGCCGAGGCTTTTATTCTCGATAGCGATAATGGCGGTCATTATCTTGGTGGTACTTGCAATCGGATGTTTTTCGTCCGCGTTTTTTTCCCACAGAATGTCACCTGTTTTCGCATCGATAACAATAGCGGATGGCGCTTCGATCTTCGGTTCGAGACCTTCTGCGTATGCGACAGGTGGAGTCGGGATATATGCGCTTGCCAGAATCGCGATTACTAGAACTACCGCTATTAGGGTTTCTCTTATAGACATCTGTCTCGCAAAGCTTACCGGTACCGGTTGTTTCATCGGATTATAGCCCCTGTTCAATTCGACTATATATGCTTTGGAAAAGCTACTTTCTCCAAGTCCTTCTCGGCACGGTTTAAGAACTCGTTATACGCTTCGTACCCGAATAAGACAAAGACGATTTTCTTTATCGAGCTTTTGTTGGTGTTTAAATACTCTTTAACTATCTTGAACATAACCCTCGCCGCCTCGCTGAACGGGAAGCCGCCGACACCCGTTCCAAGCGCGGGGAAGGCGATACTTTGTATGTTGTTCTCATCGGCGACCTTAAGGGCCGACAGCGTGGCGCTTCGGATTTTTTCGGCATCGGTGATGCCGTCGATACCCATAACCGCCGCGTGGATGACCCACTTTGCCTTAAGGGCACCCGCGGAGGTCAGCAGGGAGCCGCCTATCTCTATCGGGCCTTTCTTGACGGCTTCGTCTTCTATCTGTTGGCCGCCTTTTTTCCTGATTGCCCCGGCAACGCCGGCGCCCATATACATGCGGTTATTTGCGGCGTTCACGACCGCCTCAATATCCGCCTCGGTAATATCCCCTTGCTGGATGATTATCCTGACGTCATCAATTTTGTGTTCCATGGGGCTCCTCCAATCATCCGAAAGTCGATAGTAATTACCTTGATACCATTCATTCTATTAATTACATTAGTGTGATGTTTTGTTAGTAGGCGGTCAATATATTTTTAGCTACTAGAACGAAATATTTTAGGGTATTGCGTCTCTTCGTCAGCTAAATCTCATGTAACTCGGCTGCGCTAAGCAATTTAATTCCTGCGTTCTCAAGCGCTTCCATTGCTTTTCCTATGTCCTGGATACGCATAATATCAACCGCCGCGTTGCGCTTTTTGTCGACGAAGCAATAGAGGTATTCCACGTTGAGGCTATTTTTGTCGAGCGTCTCGAGTACTTGGGCAAGACTGCCCGGCGTATCGGCCACTTCAACCGCAAGGACTTCATTTTCCTTGACGGTAAAGGCATTACTTTT
>PFFU01000020.1 GCA_002783345.1 Candidatus Aquicultor secundus | reverse complement strand
GTATCCAGAGCCTGCACCGGTTCCGTGGCACCAATCGCATGCCTCAAACCTGGTATCAGAACGCAACAACTTAAACTTACCGGCTGCACGGTGGACTGCATGGCACTCACGGCACTTATGTGTAGCGGTTAAATAACCGCCGTGGGGCCCCGAGGTATAGAGGCCGGTGCCGGTCATAGTCCCATCATCGGTGTAATCCTGAGCATCGTTGTAGTTATAACCATCGATTCCAAGGGTATATGGGCTGTTCCAGGTACCGTACGGGTGGGTGCTCGTGCCAAAACCTATCGACCCGGTGTAGTTACCGGAGGCCACGTTTTTACCTTGTTCCTTGTAATTCCAGTCCTTTGCGGGGTAACCGTTTCTGGGCTGGTTGAGGTCGTATGTGGTGGGAGGGATGTCCCCCAGAGCATAAGCAATTCCGGTGTACGAAAGGAGCGCCATCAAGGATAGTAGAAAAATTAACGTTTTTTCATATGTGTCACCCCCTCTCTACGCTCGTTTTCAGCGCTTGAGATTCCCGCACACCCTGGCAGATAAACCTTATAGCGACAAAACGATTTTGCGGACATATCGTAGACCAAGAGGTCGTTCAGAATCAGAGCAGGTCATAAGCAATTAGGGAGGACGGCTTAACAATATCGTCGTTTCTCTTTTAACTAAGATGCCTATCTCTTTATATGAGCACAAGAGGATACACAGACGCATGGGTATGGGATAAATAAGAATGCATACTTCCTGTAGGTAATGGTGCAAGCGTATAGCAGGAAACTGAAAAGGGGGCGACAGCATGAGCGCAGATCAAAGTATCGGTTTCGCGGGTTGCATGAGACGCAGAAGTCGATATGCGTGTCCCGTCTCTAAACGACGCGTACGGCTTACTGGAGTCTGCGGGATAGGTCTTGGAGGATCCGTTAAGGATAAAGCCGGTATCGTTCTATTGCAACGACGTAAGCATCGCCGTCAATAAACTCGAAAAAGACTCTCCAATTTCCAGATACCTTCACGGCATAGTGGTCTTTTTTGTCTCCTGTCAGTTTGTGCAAGTTAGATTTCATTTGCAGCATTCAGCCTATCAAGAATTCTCTCAAGGCGATCAGCGTGTTCAGGCTTTATGCCTTTCTTCTTTCCCGTATAGAAGAAGTCTTCAAGACCTTTGTGTAAATAGCCCGGCGAACGTTAGAAATCAGCGGCGCGCGGATGCGTTGATTTCTAAATGCTTGGTTTTAATAAGTTTTATGCCGGCGCGGTTTATTGCCCGTACAATTTTTGAACACCAAATATGTCGCCAGTAGCCAAATCTCTTTTATATGTCTCCCCTAAATCGCTGTAGCCATACATTGTTAGAGACCAATTCGGCGGTGCATATATATCGGCTAACCCGCAGACATGCCCGAGTTCATGAGTCGCTATATCTTGCACATCCATAGCGCTCGAATCGCCTGTAGTGTTCCATTTATAGTAGCTATTAAATACCATATCAAATTCAGAGATCACACCGCTGAAGCGGTTATAGTAAAGAAATGTGGCTGCAATAACGCCGGGATAGGTATCCTCTATGTCCTTCCAGATGATATTGTTGTTACCATCAGTCGTAATACCGATAGAGGTAACTGTAGTCTCGGTGGGTGGATTAAACAAGCCAAAGCTTGTCGCATTATCCCATGTGCTTGCGCTTGTTGCCATGGTGCTTAGCACGGTATCGGTAGACAGGTCGCTGCCGGCGGGATTAATAGAATACGTTACCGAAGAAGGCCATTTCACCCCTTTGGCTATCAACTTAAAAGTCATTGAGTCATTTGAGAACGGCGCTGGTCGTGCACTTGCTTTAGCGTAGTGAAGAATCACCACCTTTTCCAAGCTTGAAGATGCGCTCGGCGCAGCTACTGCTGCAGATGCTGCCGCAAAAACCAACAACGAGACCAGCAACAAAAGAACTACAAGGAACCTTTTCGTTTTCACGTCCTTTCTTAATAGGTAAGTATTTACTGACAATATTACCATTAGATTGCCTGGTAGTCAAGCCGTAATTAACAGAAGCAATAAAACAGCAATTGAAAGCGAAGGGACTAAGCGGTGGTTCGTGAAACACGCCCACAACATAATTTACTCATCATAACCTCTCTTTATAGAGCTTTCGCTCGCACCCTGTCATGATGTCTAAAGTTCGTAGCGATTACAGCTTAGCCGGTTCGGTACCATCATATGCTACCGCACTGCTGCCAAGAGCAGGCACCATTGGCAGTTCAAACTCTGCGGCATCATCATATGGCACAGGCATTCTTCCAAGAGCAGACACTATTTTTCCTACAATAAAACCGGCAATTGCAGCTATTAAGATTGTAATGCCTATCCCTATGAGCTGTGCGCCTATGTTGATTCTACTGACAACAAAGATAGCGGCAATGCCACCCATAAGTCCGGGCATCCCGTGCAGGTTCATGACTCCGCAAGTATCCCTGCCTTTGAGTATGGCCTCAATTTTAGGTTGTAGAACGGCAAAGCCGAATGTTGATAGTGCACCAGCCAAAACCCCGACCATAAATGCTGAAACGAAGCTAGCAGAATCGCATGTGGAACCGATGGCTACACCTCCTGCTAGTGCTGCATTGGCGATATCTGCAGCTGAAATCTTGCCGCGCAGCAACGTTGAAGCAAAGTATGTGGCAATCGTGGCACCAGAAAGGGCCATGATAACGTTAATCGCTGTGTGAGGTACCAGCTCGGGTGCGACCAGTGCCGAGCAGAAGCTTGGCCAGAAGAGCCAGAGGACCGTGCTTCCGAGTAATGAAAATCTATCGCTGGTTGCGTCGGATTCAATAGGCAGATCAAATTCATTTTTACTTGTCATTGTCATAATTACACCCAGTCCGAAAATCGCACCGAATGCATGAATGACAATGGATCCTCCCGTATCAACAAAGCTGCCGGAAGTAATCAGACCCAAGCCATTCTTGAGAAGTACCCATTCGTTAAATGCATAACAGGGCAAGAAAAGTATACCGAGCAATATGTACTGACTCATTTTTAATCTTCCGAGAGCTGCGCCGGCGCATATAAGAAGACTAGCCGCTGCGAATTCCGCCAAGATGAGCTTATCAATATCAACGCTTGGACCACCCATAATGCCCAGGCTGTCTTTTAGAATATATAGAGGGATCGCCACACTTACAAGCAGATATGTTGCAGTGACCGCAGACCGACCATACTGTCTGACAAAAACCATTAAAAAACCGAAACCGACTAAGAGCATTGCCATAATATGGATCGCTCGGTCGTATTTCTGTACCCCTACAATAGAATCAAGATCAGCACTCCACGCGATTCCCGTAGATATAAATAACATCACCAACGTCCAAAATATAATTTGTACCAAGCGAAACTTCTTCATACAGTTGCTCCCTTTGTAAGTGAATAGATGTTTACATAATCGTAACTTGATGTTTACTTAAACGTTACTTAGTGTTTATTTAATCGTAACATTGCATAATCCTGCTGATATTGTGTTAATTCTAAGTTAACTCTTTTCGTGTTAATGCTTAAATATTCTAAAATGCGTTGATTGTGCCAAATAAGGTATCCATGAAGGCCGAGGGTCTCCGGGAAGTCATCGGACGATACTCAATAATATAAAAAGCCCCGACATTTCTATCAAGGCTTTCTTTTCGGTGTGGAGGATAACGGGCTCGAACCGATGACCTCCTGCGTGCAAGGCAGGCGCTCTCACGAACGTTTCCTTCGTGAGCTAATCAAACAATTCATTAATTAGAAGACGTTTCTCTTTTCCAAGATGTGACGCAACATCACTAAGGATGCTGTTAAGGGTTCCAACCCGCAAGGGTTTGTGCGCAGGTATGGTTATGTGGTGTTCGCCATTTTGATTGGTGGTTAGACGAATATGACTTCCAGTCTGCCTTGTTGTTTCATAACCATAATGTGCCAGTAGCTTCGCAAGCTCCTTCCCTCCGATATCCTTTGGGAAGCTCATACCGCAATAACCTCATCTTTTACAAGGTGAAGGCGAATTAGCTTGGGCATATCTTTTTCGTCGAAGTGCGTCCTGACTGCGTCTTTTACAACTTCGCGCAGCTCTTTCATCGTGTCGGCCTCGGAATAAATAGAATATCCAACAGCCTTCGCTTCGTAACCACCTTCGGACGCTTCTTCAACTAGAAAGATAATTTCTTGCACGTAGATTCACCTCGCAAACACAATAAAGACTTTCAGCGGCACATTTATATAATAACACATCAACTATTGAAGATATTAGTCTGTCTGGTACCCGTTTCTCAAGCGGTAATGGTATGAACTAAAACGAAAAGCCCCAACCATAAATCGGA
>PFFU01000184.1:2587-22563 GCA_002783345.1 Candidatus Aquicultor secundus | reverse complement strand
ATGGCAACCATTCCTTTCATTACCTCGATTCTACAGGTTGCCATTCACTCTTAGCTACTGGTTCAAGCTGGCGGGCTCATATCCTTTACCAGCTACTAGATAGTTTATTTCTTAAAACGATACCCGACATTGCGAACCGTCTCGATGAGGGGTTCATGGCGGCCTAGTTTGGCGCGCAGGCGCCTGATGTTAATCAAAATCTAGGGCAACCTCTGCCCTATCCCTCAACAGTTCATCGACGTCTATAAGCGTCGTAAGTACTTCACAGCTCGCGCCAAAGATACGTTGCGCCGTTGCTTCTGATATTTCAGTAAAACCGTGCCCAAAATAGCTTGCATTTCGTGTTTGATAGACGTCCCTGATTTTCTCCAGGTAATACTTGCTGTCATGGTTTTGGAGGTTCAACGCCCCTAGTAAACCCAGTATCTTAATGGCGGGCTGCAGTGTAATGCTATGCTGTCGCTGTATCGGACCATCATATTGCTTACCGATTCGGTTAAAGACTTCGTTCCACATAGCGTTGTCTGTATGGTCCGGATTAATGTTTTTCAGTAACAGCCTGTATTTCGCAGCGAGGTCGATGGCGCGGTGTGCTTTGGCAACCGCTTCCACAGGCGATATTCGCACCTGTCTGCCTGCATTCTCGATGCAATCTGCTACCAGCTTTTCATAACCTCGCTTAAGCTCAAAATCGCTATTAAACCTATGTATCGCCTTTTTTATATTCCCCAGTTCTACTTCTCTTTTCCCTTTTTTCCAGGTTCCGGGCTTTAGTTTCCCCATCACCTCAATAACCAATTTGAACTCACCACAGAGCGGTTCGAGCTTCTCGATAAGGTTCGCGATTTTTCTGTAATCTGAGCCTTCCTCAAATATTTTGCCTTGCACCACAAGATGTTGCTTTGCCAACAGCTCGTAGCTCTCTTTATATTGAAAGCTGTCCCAAAGATAAAAGAATTTGCACGCATGTTTGAGGAAGCCCAGCCGACCCTTGCCTGAATCCTCGAACATCTCGGACAACATATAGGCACGCGTAAACTCACCATGCTTAAGGCTATCCAAAACCTCATACTCGCGTTCCCTTGTCAGCGTATCGGGGAAGTAACGGACGTTCATGGTAGCGCTAATACCTTTTCCGCTCGCATCCCGCATCTTACTCGCAACATATGAAAAGCGTATTGGAATACCGGTAGCAAGCCTCGCCACCGCATTGTAAATGCCTATCGGCATCGGCTTGCTTCCACCCGTGATATTAACAACGACTTCCTGCACTTTGGAATCGATAGAGTCAAATACCTTATTAACTTCCTCGCGAATTTCTTGAAGACACACGTCGACGTCTTCGGCGTCGCTGATTTCCGCAGACATAAATGCACTGCCCAATTGAAGTGCAATCTGCTCTAACCGGTTCGTTACCTGTAGGGGATTTGGGTTCTGGCCTGGGAGCGGACGACCATACAAGGCGACGACCGATATCAGGTCGCTTCGTTCATACTCATGGCTTATCGCTTTCTCTAACGGCTCCAGCGACGACCCGACAGTCAAGATCAGCATTACCCTTCTTTTACCTGAATTAATAAGATTACTCATACATGCCTCCATATCTTTGTTTTACTTATTCTTCTATGGAAGAGATGCAAGTGCGATTTAACGGTCTCCAAAGCGAAAACCTATTGCGATTGCAACTTTCAGAATCCGGTTAAGAGCCTGTATTATACTACATAATAGTATTAACTACCGGTGCCGTCTACGGGTCCTGGTAAAACCGCATACTTGGTTGCTCATTATTGTTCGTTATGTAATATCCTATCTCTCCCTGAAGTTAATCAAGCTGCTCCCGTAGTTTTGCGGCGCCATTGCAGCGCCAGTTCGCGAAAAGTAGCGCAGCCAGAATTTGCGAACGAGCATTACCTGTTTGGAACTGTCCTTTGTCGGACATACGATATATACTCTTACGCCTTTTAGATTAGGCAGGAGATCCCGCTGCTTCACGCTCTCGATTATATTTGAAAATGCCGCCTCTTCAAATGCGCCGGACCTGAAATTATAATCGCCCGACTGGTGATACATATCCGAGAAGACAATGAGGACGTTTTTCTCGTTCGGGTACGAGGCGAAGACGCGCTCGGCCAGCGGTAACGCACCAAGAATATCAGTGCTGGCGCTCTCGCCATTTACAAGCGTCCTAGCTTGCGATAGAACCTCTGCCCTCTGCCTCTTTAGCACTTCGGGAAGGTGTTTGTTTTTGATATACGCCTTCGCCTGGTTTTCGTTTGGATCAACACTTCCCCGGGCGAAGGTTGTATTTACTGGATACGACGCCTTCGCGAGTGGACTGTTATCGATTTTGTCGGCGACGATCGTATCCCCGGAGTTCATAGCTTCAAGTACCTTTTCGAAGTCTTTGAGATACCGGCCGCGCTCTTGTTGCGTGCTTCCCGATATATCGAAGAGCGCGAATACGGTTTTTTTCGGCGTCTCCTCGGTTGTCGCGCACCCGGCAACCGATCCTAGCAATATGAGAGCAAACACCACCAAAACAATCGTTTTGATCGCTTTTACGCATTTCATTAAAATCCCCCCGCATCTCTTAGTATCTTTTCAAGGTCGTCGGTGCCGTAATCTCGCTGCATCTCAAGCTTTGTGACCAGGGCGTACGCTTCGTTAAGTGCCCTGTTTAGGCTCTCCGATACAGTAAAATCAGGCTCGTCCTTGAAACTCTCGATCACCTTTTCGCCGTCTTTGCGCCAACGAATATTCGTGCGGCGGTAGATAGACACCAGGTGTTTGCCGTAAGCGCAATGCTCCTCGGCTTTTGCCCTGACGTCATCACATATTTTACGCAGCTCATCGCCAACCGTTTCAATTCGTCTTGTCGCCTTGCTCAGCTCGGTCTCGTCCGAGTCGCGCTCTCGCCGGGCGATAGTCAGCCCGGCCGAGGCCCGCTTAAACGCGTCACGGATATTTCTGTTCTTGCGGGATTCCTTAACATGAGACGCATATGATGCCCAGTACGAAACCCCGACAATCAAGAGGTTGGCCGCAAGAAACATGATACCGGGCAACACCCAGCTCACGTGAACACCAAGTACTTCCTGGGTGCCCATGCCCTCCATCATAAGACCTCGCAAGTATGATACGCCGGCAAGAAAGACGAACAGGATTACAAGCAACTGCCAGAACTTACCCCCGAGCCGACTGTTTTCACGAGCTTCGATCCCTGCCAGATGTGAAAATAACGGGATAGCAAAACATATGCCCGATGCCATTATCAAGGTGTCGGTTTTCGTTCCGCCGAATAGCGAGAATATAAACGAGTTAAGAGGTATCTCCGCCATCGAGAGCGCAATGGTGACCACCCAAGCCAGGGCCAGCGGTATTTGAGGTTTATCGAGTTCCAGTAGCGCATCTTCCGCTTTCGCATACCGGTCGCATGCCGCATCTAACGTACGGTTTGCGTATACAAGCTTTTCTTTAAGCCGGGGCTTCTCTTGGCGCAGAATCCCGATGTCGCTTCGTAAGCTCGACATCTTGTCGACCAGTTCTTGCCCGAGCCTCGCGTGAGATATCTCAACAAGGTACCGGACATCTCTTTGATGTTGAACGGGTTCACCGCTTGCCGATGTCGGGCTGCCCACCCTGGCATCGAGGATAGCCTGGCATCGGGCCTCAACCAGACTATATGATTTAAACCCTGTCTTGCTTTTTTCTTTATAGCGCATTGTTTTCATCCTCCTTAATAAAACGGAACCTTATCGGTAGTCCTTGCTAGCGGCTGCCTTTAGTAACCGCGGCTCTTTCTCATGAAAGCGTTCGTAAACCCTGCTATAAATCTAGTGATTGCTACCAATGATACAACCGCTGATATCTCAAGTAAGCTAAGTACCGCTAGGTCTTGAAACGGTATACCGATCTTGCCGCTTATCAGGCATGCGACGCCACATGTAGCAGCGGCAACGAGTACTGATTCTACAACTATCACGCCAAGAGATCGCGCTTCGAGCGCTATTATGGCGGCAACCACTATCGGGGCGGCCATAACATATACGCCCGGCGAACCGCTTGTCAGCAGCATCCGCCCCGTTTGAATCGCAATACCTATAACAGGCATGAATCTCATTCCCTCCGGCAGATGAAAGCGCATTGCTTGCGACACGTGCTCGGCAAGAACCATATAGACCGGTGGCACTACCAGGAAAGCAATAAGTGCTTTTAATAGGTGGTTTCTTGCGTTCTTTAAGACACCCATTTAGTAACGCCGCCTTCCGCTGTGTATTGATTCAGCGACCATCAGGGCAAAGCCTATGAGGCTTGCCGTTAGCACGGTCTCAAATATCGCCAGCAAGACAAGGTTTTGCAACGGCAGATTCACGCTTCCGCTCATAGCCGAGAGTGACACATACAAGAATGGTTGACCGAAACCAATCGCCACCACCTGGCGTTTCGCCGACTCATTCGCCATATACGCGAGCGCAACCAGTGCAGGCGCAACGAGCAAGACGTACCATCCCTGCCAGCCTTTCAATCCGAGAGCGACGGCCGTTTGCGCGATAGCGCTCGCCATCTCACCCAGCCGCATATTTATTGGAGCGCGGGCTACCATATCTGAGAGCCGCGATAATTCCTGCAATAGAGTTGCCGCCAGCGACGTTGAGCTTACAAAAGCAAGAATAGCGTTTACACCATGCAACACCACGATACCTGCGCCCATCGCAAGCAATGTCAGCACGCCGAGCACGCCCGCTACCAGTAGCGGTACAACGAATAGGCCCAATATTACTGCGAGCGCTTTACTTAACGAACCGGTGTATCGCTCTGTTACCGACGCTAAGGTTCTGGATAGTTGGGCTATTGCCAGCGGTACGAGTTTCACCGACTTTGCGAGCAGTTCGTTTAAACCCGCGGCTGCCTTCTTGCGCTCTTCCTCCGACACCCCATAGATAAACCTGGCAACCTTTTGCACGGGAACACTTACGTGGCCCACCGCAAGAGGGTTGCGCATTTCTTTTGCAGCTAACACGACTACCCCAGCCAGCAAGGTTAGTATGATATATATGAGCATGCCCTTATAAGCGAGAATACAGAGTGCGAGAACGCCAGCACCGGCTATCGTGCGCTTTAATATATTGCCTGGCGCCAACTCGACCTCGGTCTCAGGGAGCATGACCTTTGTCTCCGTTAATGCCAGGATTTGTGTCTCTTCTTCTGCAGGCAAATGAGTACGGAGCGTTTCGGCAAATGCAAGCGCCGAGCTGTAGCGATCATCAGGGTTTAGCGCCAGCGCTTTCGCTATGACGTTGTTAAGCTGAGATAATTCCGGGCTTTGAAGGCGATCCCCGAGTATCTCATTGAGCGTTTTTGCCGCACTGAATACGTCGGTACGCTCATCGACGACTTGTCCAGCCATCTGCTGCTCAGGGGACATAAACCCTCTGGTGCCTATAATCGCTCCGATTTGGGTCACCCGGTCTTCCTTGATAAGCGCTACGCCAAAGTCGATAAGCTTAACGATGTTGCCTTTTGTTATCATTATGTTCGTCGTCTTTATGTCGCGATGAATGATGCCTTTTCCGTGGGCGTACACCAGCACTTCAAGCACTTTTATTATGATATTGACGGCCTCGGCCACCGAGAGCGCCTTTTCCTGCATAAGCTGCGCCAGATTTTTGCCGCCGACGAACTCCATGACGATGAAATACCCTATTTTAGCGTCGCTTCCGAAATCATACGCTTTATAAACGCCCGTGTGGTTAAGCTGTCGGAGAACCCTATACTCGCGCTTAAACCTGAAAAGCGTATCGGCGTCAGCACTGTTGCCTATACATTTGATAGCGACACGGCGTTTGTTGATTACGTCATGCGCCTCATAGATCGTCGTCCTTTGTGTTTTACTGAGGACGCTTAACAGCCGGTACCTGCCATGAATAAGGCGTTCTTCACCTTTCGCTATGCTTGACAGCGACCTAAACCATCCCGAAAGCCGGCTCATGATAATCATCCTATCGCCACCACCCATTGTCTTGGCTTATCTGGCTGATTCTTGGGTTAATCTGGAAGCGTGACGGTTTGCCGGTTTTCCGGCGTCGAGATTTGTTACCTCTGCAAGATACCGGTTGTTTCATATTGATTTTTGAACTATTTGAGAGTGTTTGTATGAGGAGAGTCTTTACGCAGAACTGTAATGGAGCTACCCCTATTGCGAGCAGGTAGTCGTCGGTGTAAACGATCGCATTAGCGACCGCCTGCATACCTAACGTTATGGAGAAACAAAAAAGCCTCTTTCCTTTAACCATAGAAACCATCCTCCAAATGACCCACCAACAGCGCTCTGCCGTTGCTAAGCCTAAACTTCTAATTTCTAATTGGTATGGTTTGGTTTCTTTCTTCTAAAGGAAAAGAAGCATTCCTTAACAAACTGTACATAAGAGGGCTAAACTGCCCTATTAACAAAGCTAAACAAACTAGCTAATAAGCGTCATATTGCTTTGATCCATCACCTCCAAGTCGTTCCCTTTATGGTAAATCTACTTTTACCATAGTCTCAATTTGGCGTCAAGTACAAATCTGAAATTTCTATAAAGTTATTTTCCCGGTAGATAGAACTTGTAAACAAAAAACTGCCTATCCGGTGGAGCTATGTTTACATGCTAATCCGGCGAATGATTGAAGATCAACACTTCTCCGGTAACCGGGCTTTTGTAAACAAGCTTTCGCGCTTTGCCATGCAACGCGTGCGCTATCTTCAAGTAAAGCCAAATGGGGCCGTTGCCGGTTAAGACAACATTCGCGCCCTCGCCCGCAAGCTCCTTTGCTTTCAGAACATAGCCATCAAGCTCAGAAAGCTTAGCGGTTTCGCCAGCATAGAGAGTATTTACATTTATGGTAACCTCTTGATACACCGTCATAGATTATGCCCTCGTAAGATTAAAACGTATATCTACCGACTTAGGGTCTGATCCAGCTTCACGCACAGCCGTTCCATCTTCTTTGTATTCCTTAGGTTTCAGAACCTGCAGCTTTCTTGATGGTCGAGCGCACGCAAGAATCAATCCTGCCGTCATCGACTTCGTGCCCCCGGTATAATCGGCGATCATATCTGTCTCACCAAATTCATCCGGTAGGCTCGCGAATATATCTTCCACAGCATCATATACTTTAGCTGGATTATCAGCGTTACCAGCCGAAAGCTCAACGATCTTAAAGAGATCGTTTGGCATACCCTCTCTTATCAGTTTTGCAATCATATCCCTGGCATACCTATTGGATGTCTCGCCGGCGGTAAGCAACCAACACTTGTCAAGAATAGCGTCATGATGCTCGTTATGAATGCCTTTATAATGATAACGTATTGCCGTTTCGGCAGGCATTGGATCCCAGGCGCTCCCAAGAACTATAAGCCCTCTGTGTCGCTGTGGTGATACCTCAGTATCAGTAATAGACAACTCGCCGCGTTTGCCAAGAACGTAGTTTATAAACCTTGGTATTGGGTCCACAAAAGCCATAATCAAAATTAGAGCTATACTTCCTACCACCGTAATCACCCAGGGTTTAAGCCAGATTTGAAGAGTGTCTGCCAGGCTACCGGTAGATATCCCCACGATATAAATGACAACAAGAAAAATTATGGGTGACGCCTTATCAACGCTAAATAGCTTATGCAGCCCGTTGTGCATAAGAACCTCCTCCAGCTAGAGTGACTGTAATAACGCTAAACCCCAGCGATAGCTTTAAGCTTCTCATAACGCGCTTTCTTATTGCTATCCCACTTCTTATTCGGTGATATATATGAAAGCATTAATTTGGCTACCGTAGCTTTGACCGCGGGCATTATATCCGAAGCATCAAACTCATCAACAACCCCAATGTTAAGCACCGATGAAACCGCTGAAAGATCAATACGTTCGAGTTCAACGATATCCTGCTCCTTGAGCGATTGGAAGAACTCAAAAAACTTGTCCTTGCTGTTTTGTCGTTTAATAGCATTGAATTTATCCAAAACACTCTTCGGCATATCAGACTGCACACCCACCGTTGCCGCCTCATTGTCGCCGCTCAAGTCTGCAGCAAACCGCCCGTTTCCGCTCTCCAAGAAGCCTATGCAATCATCAGGTTTTAGGCTCTTAAATCTCTCATCATCTTGCATTCCGTCAAACCAGGCGTGTGGCTCAAGCCTGCACTTGCTGTCCTTGGCTTTAAGGAACTCGTTTGAACTCGTGCCCTTGCCGATGCTCATGAACTGGAGCTTTCTCTTCTGGTTGTCGCCACCCGGTTGGTCGGTCTTGCCAAGAGACGGCTGGCACTCAGGATCGGCCATTGCCATGAGCTGGACCAGTTGAGGAGTATCGATCCAGTCCGGCGCATCGCCATTTGTGAGCTTTACTTTTTGGTTCATGTAATCCTCAAATGCTAGCATGCCGGCTTGCGCAAGGGAACCGAGGTCGCTTTCGGGCACCCTCGGTATCTCGTTTTCCCTAATCGCTTTAACATCGAATAGCTGCGTAGAGGTTATGGTTATCTTTGCCTGACCGTAGCCAAAAGGCTTTCCCATACCAATACTATGACGCAGGTTTTCCCTTCCACCCCAGGTCAGCGCCCAGATTAACGTACCCAGCTCAAAGGGTCGTAAATTATGTACATTGACCGAGAAGGTAAATCTGGCGTCACGTTCGATTGGGATAAACCTGGTAGCAACCCGATCTTTTTCAGGCCGCGGTTTGATCGTGACGTCATGCTTACGTGCCGGGTAACGCTTCCACCCTCTAATTCTGCAGTCGCTATCCATGAAAGTCTTGTAGGTGCGAACAGGCGAAGTCTGGTCTATGTAATTTGGATAGTAGGTAGGTTTAGGCCCACCCAGAACTGTGTATTCAAGACCCGCTTCTTTTACTGTTGAGGGGTCCGCGATAGCAGCAGAGATGTAAACCCGGCCTTTTAGCCCATCGTTTTCTCCGATAAAGCCAAATATGGCATCTGAAAGGTCGGGGTATGGCATGACATGGCATTCACTGGTGTGGCCTATTGCATCGAGAACCGTATGCTCGTAGGGCAAACGATACATATACGCAAGCCCGATTGATTTGGGCCGAGCGCTATCTCCAACATAAAATACGGGAACTTTTTCGCCTTTCTTGAGTTGCTTCTGCCAATACTCCCATTCGTCATTCGGCTTGTTTGTCTCTCCATTTTTAGAGTGTATAAACTCAAATTCTTCCTTAATCTTTTCAAGATTCTCTATTTGTGCCCGTTTGCCCTCATTGTAGAAAATAAACTCGAGGTGTTTTACATACTTCTTTCTCTCATTGTACGATCGTTCGAAAAGCGTTTCTACGGCTTCCCTAAAACGACCATTGGTTGAAAGCTCTAGTAGAACTCTTTTATCGGACGAGAGCATTACTCCCTTACAAACAAGCTCGTTTTTGCCGCTCTTTTTGTTCGGCCGGTGATATATTTTCTTCTCAAGATTATCCGGAATTCTTACATTGCCCGGCAAACTATCCAGAGATACGGAAAACTCATGATCGGCTGGCTGGCCGGTAAAAACAATCGTTCCTTGCTCAGAGCCCGATCCAATGTCGACCGCCCTTTTAGTTCCCACCCCATCCGTACGTTGGTTTTGCGTACCGCTATTTGTTGAATAATTAAAAGTGACAATCCGCGAGCCTTCCCATTGCGCATACTTACTTTTAGCGTTTTGCTTTGCCTTGATGTTTGGCACCCTTCGATCTTGTTCTTTCTGGTAGGCAATTAGATCGTTTTGCTCGACTCTGATGAAGTCGCATGGAGTAAGAAACCATTCTCTGCTTACCTTGTCCTGAGTGAGCCACGCTGCCTTTGGCGATGCTTTGATTATTCTGTCAACATAAAGACCCTTATTGTCTTTCGTGAGGTCTCTAACCGAGTAACGCCTGTCATCCACTTTTCCCTTCATGCGCCCGAACGAAATAATCTCGATGACGTTGCGAATCGGTCCCTTGATACTTGTTCCGGGAATAACGTAATCACGGTCAATCTTAAAGAAGGATTGGGCATCTTTATTGTTTAGGATCTGCTCATGGCTCCAATTGCCGCCGTTTCTAATATAAACCCGTGACGTGGTGACCAGCTCGCATTCGATGGTGCCGCATATGGCGTCGCTAAACGGAACATCGTGCGATATTGATGCCGACCGTTCAGCAAACACTACCATTTTTGAAAGTGGAACAAAGTTATAGGGGGCGCGTATTGGCCCACAGCGCTCTTCATCTCTTCTATTGTGTTGCTGTGGACCGCGCTGTTTTTGACCATCGCGCACGTTATAGTTTTGTTGTTGCGCCATACTAGCCCTCGCCCCTTTCAAAACCGATAAATCTACTCACAACAGGTCTAAAAACTTCGAATCCGTCGTTTTCCGCTTTCTTCCAGTACGTTTCATATTTAAGCTTACCAAGCTCCTGCTTTGTGGAGATAAAAGCCTCATCAATCATAATCTGATCATCACCTGCTTTTCGCTCTAAATCCACGACGATCCAACCGTTGTCTGCTTGTCGAATATGGAAGCTTTTGTCTCCGGATGCAAGCTCACCCGACAAGATGATCCGCTGCTGTAAGCTCGAGTGGTCAAATTTCTCGTCAACAACGAGCACTTCATCCGTCAGGCAAAGCCACCCTATGGCCGGTACAAAATCCGCAACCGTTTTCAGCAGCTCTTCATGGCTTGAGATATGCCTCGGCGCAATGCTGATAGAAAAGCTTTTTAGCTCTTCTTCAAGCCCAGAATCTCTAAGCGTTTTATTAAGAGCCTCTATCATACCGCATCTCCTATCCATGTCTTGCCTTCGTTGCTCCACGCAACCCCGTTCAGGGCTTCAAAAAAACCGTTTCCTCGACCAGCCCCCGAGCCTATAGATAGCCTCCCGGAAGCCATGTCATTAAGAGCTAACGCGAAAGCCTTTCTTGCATTGGGCGAAATCTTATCTGGCTCCGTGATAGTAAGCTTAAGCTCAAAGCCATTACCTTTGAAAAACGGCCGCTCAGAAAATAAAGCGCCGGACATGGTCTTAGCACCACCGGTAAATCTGTCAATAGCTACGTGGTTTACTATTTTCTGTTCCGGTTTACCGATGAATATATCGTCGATAAAGACACGCCCGCGCTGGCCATCTTCTTCAATCGCATCGTTCTTGCAGTAACCAAAAAGTTCCCTAATGGCGTCATTATTGCTCGCAGTATATCGATCAATATCCTGCCTTGATAAATCGTCCAAAAACACTTCGCTGAGCGCGTTGTAATAATACGCTGTCCTATGTGCCAAAGACCCTTTAATAGCCGTACCTGGAACAAGAACTTCTTCTTCCCCGATTTTTCCCTTACCGTTCGTCCACTTAATTCTAGACTCCAAAACAGGTGCGATGTCCGCCTGGCTGTCCGATCCGCCGCCAATTAGCCAAAAACCTTTCGGTTTAAGCTCGATGCTGGCGGTAATACTCTCCGTAGCAACTAATTCAGATATCGCGTCTAAGCGTTCCTTAAGCACATTTGAGTTCTCTGAGAGCTTGATGGGATGCCTTGAAAAATCGGTGAATCCTAAAAGCTCGGCAAGGTCAAAAATCCCTTCCTTCAGCGAAATTACCTCGAATGACCCTAACCCACGCCTTGTTTTACCACCTATTCGGATCGTTCCTGATGTAAGCAGGCTAAGCAGCGTATGCCAATCGCCCAGGTCTTTCTCACTGCCCTCGAGCATCATCTCGAAGGTAAACCGATGACCAGCCGACACATAGCGTTCGTCAAATTTACCTCCGCCTTTCGCTATGCCCCTATCTGTAATACAAACATGATCGCGTGCCAGAGAGTTAATCGCTTGTTTCAGAACCTGATCATTGAGGCGATTCAAGTTTACAATGCCTTCGACGAGCCGATTGGCGCTGTCGTGAATGCAGCCCCAGGAAACGGTCAACCTTGAGCCTCTTTCCTTTTCTTTATCTTCACCTGTACCCTGAAATCCAAAGAGTTCATTAACTTTATCGGGGGTGATTTTCTCAACCTCGTGCCGCAATATGCCGGCGATAGAAGAACCGGGAATCGTAGGGAGACCGTTTGCATCAGCAACAAACATGACGTCCGAAAAGAAGTCCGATTCACCGGCGCTTATCAAAAACGGCGTTTTAAACTCGATAACCGTTCTTGCTATGTAGCGTAACGTGTTGGCCTCTATGATCATGCTTCCTCCTGACTTAGCTTCTGAGGCATTTGATTGCCAAGCAAGTAAATAACCCTCTGCAGTAGTCTATATTCATGACCGGGATGATCTTTGTCTTTGGCGGTCTTTAGAACCACGTTTTCAAGGAACAAAGCAAAGCTTATGTAGCCATTATCGTAGTAGAACTCGGTTTTCCAGGCATCCTTTGATATGCCAGAGGTGCATAGCCCTTTGTCTTCGTTAAACAGAGCGGTCTCTATATCGCCTATAGACGTCGACCTGATCGCTACATCTCTTAACTGGCCCCACTGCGATTTGCCCGGAGCAATTCTCTTTTGCCTTCTTACTCCCGGCACTAGTACCTTAAGCCACTGCTCAACCATTTCAAGCGATTCTCTCTCTATTTCTTTCAGTATCATCCTTGAGTCCAGCCACCCCAGTAACATTTCCTGATCTGATTGTACCTCTGCCACTTGCTCCGCCTTCACTTCGATAATCTGAGAGAGCGCAGTTTTAGGTGCCGGTTCGAAGTGCTCGGTCGACAGAAACGATGGATTAACAAGTACCTTACCAAGTCCGTCATGCTTGTACATGCCGATACCGGAATCCAAGGCGTCTTGTAGCTCCTCAAGTGGTTCTTGAGTCAACTCACTTGATGTACGGAATGCGATGACGCTGCCCATACAAACCACCTGGCGCTCAAAATCATGCGCCTTTCTCTTGCTGTTGAACGGGGTGTACGAGCGCGTTCGAATAAACGTCTCTTCTCTACTCAGCTGAGCATCTTCTTTCAAGCCAAAATGAGTTGGTAGCGGAGTTAGCGTCGGGGCGCCCGTTAGTGGATCGCGAAGCGCAATATCAGATAAGCAATAGATAAAAACGCCATCCTCCATACCAGGTCTAAGTCGATACGGTGGTTTCTCTGCCGCTGTTATATCCACACTACCGTATTCAGCGGACTTCGACCTTCCGATTCTTATGTGGCCCTTTGTAAGCGCTTCGCTAATATCATCTAAGACCCGAGGAGAAACTTCATCGTCGAAATCTATAGAGAAATACCAGTTACTGCCGGCATCAAGGCTCTCGTACCCGAACAGCTGCGATTCTTTTGCCCTTCCACCCTTCGTCCGGTCTATAGCGGTTTTCAGCCGATAGCTTGAGGTAGGCATCCTGATGGTACCCGTGTCCGAGAAAAACCCTTCCCTCATCTGCTTGGGCTGCACATTATCCTTCTTCCACTTGCTTTCGTTCTCAGAAGATAGATGCACGAGGTTGAAAACATTATCGGTAAGCAAAATCGTGCCCTCATGGCTTGCGCTGCCTTTTGGATAGTGCCATGAGAGCGGAATGGGAAGTGTTGGATAGCCCTCATCGTCGATTGGGTAAGCGTTTCCGAACCGAACAGCGCCGCTATGAAATACATCGAACGCTTTTGTGCCTAGCTTTGTGTAAAGTCTCACTGCGCATGCGCCAAGAAAGCAAGCACCTGGAAGATAGCTGAGGCTAGAGTGACCGCCGGTAGTTGCCGATCGTTCGCTAATAACTACATCCATATCGAGCACTACGTTAAAATGCAGGCTTTTCATCTACGACACCTCCTCGACATTAACGAGAACCCGACCGAGGCCGCGGTGCCGATGCGAGCCTATGTGCCTGATAAGAGGTGCGGCGGCTTTTAAAACGCTAATCCAATCGGAACCCTCACTTCTCGACTCGGCGTATGCTGTCAATTTGAGCGGTACGGTGACCTCTATCCTCCTGAGAGACTTATCATCGGCAAGACCGCGATTGTCGATTTTTGTTGAGGCAACTTGTTGATATAAAAGCTCACGTTTTTCTTCGTTGTCTGGCTCACCCGCCCACCGCTCCATATAATATCCGAGAGTAGCGCTCGTAAACATGAGTTCGCCAAACGTTGTGTCAAAGCGACTGTTATCTGGGCTACCCTTTCCGAAAAGTTTATCCGTTGTTCCTTCTGCGGCCAGCTTTTCGCCCGATTCTTCACCGGAAATACCAAGTTCCTCCATACTGAAAACGCTTTCTCTGACAATTCCCTTAACGGTTCTACCGGGTATAAAAGGCAGACCCGCTTTAGTCTTTATTACAATAGCATCCAAATTAGCGCCTTCCCCGGCACCGCTACCCATGTGCCAGTATCCTAGAAACTCAAATGTTAGCTTAGCTTTTGCCATTATTGCCTCCGCTTACTAATACAGTATCATCACTTAGTTCTCTTATCCTATAAGCATCCAGAAGAGGTGAGTTGCCGTTCTCATTCCATAAAGGATTTGTGGTATTGCCCGTTATTTTAATAAGCTGGGCCTTAAATTTATCGGCTATCTCCTTTTTGCCTGTGCTTCCAGCGACTTGTAGGATACGATCAAAATCCGTTTGAGCTTTAAGTGCGCTAGTATAAACAGTCGTTATTAACGTTCGTATTGAGCCCGACGGTAACTTTGACAAAGTGCCCGCTAGTGTCACAAGGTCGTCATAGCTAACCAAATTGACGTCGTGGGAGCCAACCGTATACGGCCCGTGCCATAATTTGATCTGCAGCGCCTCGGAGCTATCTTTTGAAGTCAGCTCGGTTTCTCTGATTAAGCTATAACTGCCAGCGACACTCGTTGCCACCTTATAGAAGGCGAAGCTTGACGGAACGAATCCGTCTTTATCCTTATTATCTTTTTCTTTTGCCCGGCTTTTTGCAAAAGCGCATAGCGATTCAGCCAGCTCATATGCCCTTGAGAACGGATATGCTTTTTTAATAAACGCTATACCGGCACAGGAGGTTAGCTTTTCCGGCAAGCCCGCGATATTGAAACCGCCAAGCTCCTTCTCAAGCGCTTCCTTTGACGAGGCTTCAAATGCCTCCATGAACACTCTCGTAAACTTAAAGGCAAGATCCGCTCTAATAATTAGCGTGAGGTCATCTCCTCCGAGGACAATAGGTCGGGCCGCCATAAAGATAGGCTTTTTCGATACTTCTGCCCGATCTTCATAATCTGGTTTTATTATGCGCTTATATGCCTCTTGTGCAGCGCTCTCGGTAGCTTGACTTATCGCTTCTGAGAACCTCTTAAAGACATCTATCGCCTTATCAGGGCTTGATCGAACATGTTCTTGGAGCTGCCTGATTGTTTTCCCTAAATCGTTTCCGTCAGCGTGGATTACAGCGATGTACTTTTTCTCCGAACCGGCGATATCGTCGAGTTCGTCCGGCCATCTATACTGCAGTTGCTTTTCTGTATCTTCTGCGCCAGACATTTTTGCCACTAAAGTTGTCATTGCCGATTTGTTTTTGCGCTTCCCAACGTAATCGCGCTTTCTTGTAGTTTGGCGGTCTTGAAGCTCATCTTCACCCTTTGCATACCGGACAGCCGCAAAACCAAGCCGCTGGTTTCTCTCAATGAGTGGGCCTATCTCCGGTAAGCCTACCTGAATCAAGCTGCGCTCGGCCCTTAGCTTTTTTTCACTCTCTTCTATAGCATTATTGATATCGCCGTTGATCTCAACAAGAGATTGCACTACTTGAAGCCCCGGTACAAATCTATCAACGAGCAGCGGCCATACGGTATATAGCCTTTTAGCATCGTTTCCATTATTAAACTGGATCCTTGCCCAACCTGCTGTTTGTGTAATTATCCTGTATTCAGAATTATCAATACCCAGCTCATTAAGAGATCGAGTTAGGAACTCACCGCACATCTGATTTACGAGTTCACTTCCTCCAACCATATCCTTTAATTTGTTGCCTTGAAGGATGTACTTTTGAATCTCTTTTGCAGCGAATGCATAAAGCCATTCTCCCATGTCTCCTCCATCCTTAACTTTGAGTTCATGAACAAAAACCTTGCCCGCCGAGCTTACAAATGGCAAGATGTTTGGATTACTTATACAGAATCTGTTGTCGAATAATGCATGCTTTAAATTGTTTCTCGGAACTTTCACTAAACATACAATTGGGCGGTGCTTAAATTCCCTCTAGATACCTGCTTGCGATTATTGTACTTGGTGAGTAAAACACCTTAAGCAGAATAAATAGAAGTACAAGTTACTATCTACTAAATTAAGATAGCAGTTTAACCACAGATCTGAGCGAGCGCTCAGGCTTAAGTTTATAGGTTATGAAGTGCACAAATAGTTTATCAACTGGTCATCAAGATAACTGCTATCACTTGCATAGCTATTAAGTACTATTTAAGACACTTTGCATCGGGAATGTCAACATGTTTTTGGCAAAATAAAAATAGTGCATGATCGCGCCCATATAATTCTGTAAAAAGGTTCATTTGAAGACGGGTTGAAAATGAGCCACCGTTCCTCAAGAATAGAGTTGACCGAAACTACTATTTTAGGAGGAAATTACGATGGCTCACAACAAGCGTACGCAGTCAGGTGAATTTTTGCAACAAGCTCTACTCAATGATAAGGATTTCTTGAGGGTATGGTGGAAAGACTCAGTCAAAATCTTATGGAGGAAGAGATAACAGAATTCTTGCAAGCTGATCCCTATGAGAGCACCGAGAAGCGTCAAGGGTATCGAAATGGATACAAACCAAGGACGCTACATACCAGAGTTGGAAGTATAGATCTCATGGTGCCACAGGATCGAGAGGGCAACTTCTGAGGCAAAGCTTTTTGAAAGATATCAAAGAAGTGGGAAAGCGCTGGTGCTCTCCATAATCGAGATGTATGTCCAGGGGGTCTCAACCAGAAATGTGACAAAGATTGCCGAGGAACTCTGCGGGCACTCGGTATCAAAAAGCCAGGTATCAAGATTAGCATCCGAACTTGACCAAGAGATGCTTAGCTTTAAGAATCGCCCACTTGGCAGGTACCCCTATCTTGTCATAGATGCACGGTATGAAAAGTACGAACAAAAGCGCGGTGTTGTAAGCAAAGGAATTTTAATCGTCGCTGGCATTAATGAGGAAGGAGACCGTGAGATACTTCTCGTTGATATAGCAAACACCGAAAGCGAGACGTCCTGGTCTGAGGTATTCAGAACCCTCATAGAAAGGGGCTTAACCGGTGTAGAGTTTGTGGTAAGTGATGATCACGTCGGCTTAACAAAAGCAATTGAGAGATACTTTACCGGTGCCATCTGGCAGAGGTGCCAGTGCCACTTCATGAAAAATGTACTCGATAAAGTGGCTAAAGCTGATAAGAAGGATGTAAAAGCGGAGATGAGAGCGATCTTTGATAGCCCCAATTACGGGCGAGCAAAAGAGTTGTTAACTATAACAGTAGATCGCTATCCGGCGATATCTTCAATACTAGAAGATGCCCAAGAGGATATCTTAGCCTGTTTTTCCCTGCCGGAGAGTCATAGGAAACGGATGAGAACTACCAATATGCTTGAGAGGTTTAATCAGGAGATAAAACGCAGGACTAAGGTGGTCAGGATCTTTCCCAACGAGGAAGCTGCGCTAAGACTCATCACCGCCTTGGCCGCCGAGCAGACCGAGGAATGGATATCAGGCAAGAAGTATCTTGATATGTCGGCAAGGGTCGAAGTATCAGTGCAAGCGGCGAAACCAGAGCCGGCTCTGGTTTCAATCTAGGGGTTGATCTTGGGGAACGGATTTACAGAAAAATTGGGACTTGATCATAGTGCAAACGGAACTTAATTATTCTAGCGGTTAACTGGAATTTTCTTAGCACCCCAACCAGTACTCACCCCTTTTAGTCGAAAGACTTTTCAGGGGGTTGGAAAGGATGCTGAAGATGGATCAAATACAAGAAATCAAGAATCTTAGCAAAGAAGATAAATCACTTAGAGAGATCGCAAGGCAAACCGGCTATGCATTCGAAACCGTTAAGAAATACATAGAAAAGCAAGATTTTAGCCCGGTGCTTAAGCCCAAACAAAAGCGAAGCGGCAAACTTAACCCATACAAACACCATATCGACAAATGGCTCGAAAACGACAAAAAAGCTAAGCGCAAACAGCGTCATACCGCTCAGCGTGTATACAACCGGCTAAAAGAAATATACGGCGACGAGTTTAAAGTCTCAGACAGATCCGTTAGGAAATACGTCGCAGACAAAAAGGCAGACAGTCGCCAACAAGCAGACGGCTCGCTTCCGCTTAATCATCCCGGAGGCGAAGCCCAGTGCGATTTTGGAGACGCACAGTTTATCGAAAACGGCCAAATCTTTAACGGGCATTACCTAAGCTTGTCTTACCCTTACAGTAACGCCGGATACTCTCAACTATTTAAATCCGAGAACTTAGAATGTCTGCAAGAAGGCCTTGTTGCGATATTTGCGCATACGGGCAGAGTTCCAACCAAGATATGGTTCGATAACGCATCGACAATAGTGAAGAAAATCAGAGAAGAGGGCAAAAGAGACGTAACCGAGAGCTTCAGGCGCTTTGAGCTTCACTTCGGCTTTACAAGCAATTTCTGCAATCCCGACTCCGGCAACGAGAAGGGCTCGGTCGAAAACAAGGTCGGATATCACAGGAGAAATCTATTGGTGCCGATCCCGGAGTTTACCTGCATTCAAGCATACAACCGGGAGCTCTTAACCCGCTGCGACGCCGACATGTTGCGGGAGCATTACAAAAAGGAGCGCCCGATAGAAGAGCTTTTTATGGAAGAAAAGCTGCTTATGTCAAATCTGCCCGGTAGCGTATTTGAAGTATGCCGACTCGAAAAAGCCAAGGCAAACAATTACGGCAAAGTGCGCTTTGAGACCAACACGTACTCGGCTAGTCCGGACTTTGCCGCACAACAAGTATGGGTTAAGGCCGGTGCTTTTACGATAAGCATCTTAAGCGATGATTTTCGCCTTATACAATCGCACGAGCGCCTCTATGGCAAAAACAAAGAATCCATGAAATGGGAGCCATATTTAAGGTTAATATCCAAGCGGCCAAGAGCGCTTAAATACAGCTCGTTTTTCAGCGAGCTTCCCCAAAGTGTTCAGGATTACTTCGATCGCTTGGATTACCAAGGAAAAAGAGCGGCACTAAAAGTCATGGCCAAGATGGTTGAAGATACCGATATTTCAACCGCTCAAATAGCCTTCGAGCTTGCAATCGAGGGCAGAGTAGAAGATATAGACAGCATATGGGCAACGTATTACAGCTTAACCAAAAGCGATATCCAAGTTAAAGACATCGCCGCCCCTGCCGTTGCGACATATGTACCGGACAACAGTATCTACGACGTTTGCTTGAGGGGAGGTGTATAAAATGAAGGAGCTCATCAAGAAACACTGCCGCAAGCTAAAGCTCGGCACAAGAATATATGAGAACTATGCAAGCATTAAAGCCGACACCCACGAAGAGTTTTTAGAAAGGCTGCTTGCAATGGAAGTCGAGGCCCGCACCGTTAACCGGAAAAGTAAATACGTTAAAACGGCAGGTTTCGATGTAATAAAGACGTTTGAGAACTATACATTCGAAGATGTGCAAATACCTGCAAGCATTAGTATCGAGGACATAAAACAAGCGGCGTTTGTTGAAAGAAAGGAAAATCTGATACTCTACGGGCCAGTCGGCACGGGAAAGACTCATCTTGCGACCGCAATAGGGATATCTGCCTGCAACAACGATCAAAAGGTCAAGTTCTTTAGAACCGCCGCTTTGATTAACCGGCTTCTTGACGCCAAGCAAAACAAAGAACTGAAGAAGTTCCTGCGCCAGATCGAGCAGGCGGATCTTTTAATATGCGACGAGTGGGGTTACGTCCCCTTTGAGAAAGAAGGCTCACAGCTTTTGTTTCAGGTAATTTCCGAGTGCTACGAGAAAAGAAGCTTAATAATCACCACAAACTTGGAGTTTAGC
>PFFU01000184.1:1008-2563 GCA_002783345.1 Candidatus Aquicultor secundus | reverse complement strand
TACCATTAATTGCTAAAAACGGAACTTGGGGTGCTAGAGAAATTAAGTTCCGAACGCAAGAGTTTTTAGTTGCCAAACACATGTCAACAACCGTTCCTTAAATCGGGTAGGAGGTGGGTGATTAATCCACCCACCGTCCTCCCACACCACCGTACAAGCGGGTCCGCATACGGCGGTTCATCAGAAATTAACACATAAGAGAAAGCCGTTTGGTAAGGCTAATGAGACCGATTTTCTCCAGGTACTCGTTCGTAAGGGACGTAGAGAGAATGTAGCTGCCGGCGGTATGCCAGTAGCCTTTGCGTGTGTTAGCGATCTCCCACGCTTTACGATCCTCAATCCCAAGTGTGACGAGGTTATCATGCTTGGTTTTAATCCTTTTCCACTGTTTCCAGTAGCACATCCGAATCCTACGCCGTATCCAGCTATCCATCTTTCGAGCAAGTTCCTTCATGTCGGCGATGCGAAAGTAGTTCACCCACCCGATTATTAGGCGGTTGAGCTTTTCTATTCGCCAGACCATGCTCATACCGTTGCTTCGCGAGGTTATCTCTCTTACCTTGGCTTTGAAGCGTGCTATGGATTTGCGGTGGATGAAGTTTCTGGCCTTGCCCTTTTGTTTGTAAAAGGAGACGCCAAGAAACTTCCTTTTGTTTGGCCTATCTGCCGCACTCTTGGTACGGTTGACTTTAAGCTTGAGCCTGCGCCCTATGAAGGTGGTGATACTTTTTAAGGTACGCTCTGCCGCCTTTTTGCTTCTGAGGTAGATGTTCACATCATCGGCATAGCGGACAAAGCGATGCCCGCGTCGCTCTAGCTCTTTGTCAAGCTCATCGAGGTAGATATTGGCAAGCAGCGGGCTTAAGGGACCGCCCTGGGGCGTACCCTCTTGGCTTTTTGCCTTTACTCCTCCCAGCATGACTCCCGATTCAAGGTAGGCTCGAATGAGTTTTAGCACCCGTTTGTCGCTTACCTTGCGTGCCACGAGCGCCATCAGTTTGTCGTGGTTGACTCTATCGAAGAATTGCTCGATGTCAAGGTCGACCACCCAGCCGAAACCTTCTTCGATGTGACCCCTGGCTGCTCTGATAGCCTGGTGCGCGCTTCGTCCTGGGCGAAACCCGAAGCTTTGGCCCGAGAAGCCTGGATCGAATACGTCGGTGAGGATTTGCGCTACTGCTTGCTGCACCCACCTGTCGAGTACCGTTGGTATGCCAAGCTGCCTTACACCCCCGTCGGGCTTTGGTATCTCTACCCGCCTGACGGGTTGGGGCCGGTAGGCCCCCTCAAGAAGCATCTGCCTGATGGCCTCTCCTTGGGTCTTAAGATACGGTAGAAGTTCACCTACCGTCATGCCATCAATGCCGGGGCTGCCGCCATTGGATACCACACGCTTGTAGGCATGGTTGAGGTTATCTTTATGCAGTATCCTCTCAAGCAGCGCAACTTGCTCTTGCCTTGTGTCGTCCCTCTCTCTTTTTGACGCCGGGGACGGCTTAAGCGCTTCCGCAGTATCTTGGAGTTCCACTCCTACCTCCTGTGGAGAGCCTTCATA
>PFFU01000184.1:197-1001 GCA_002783345.1 Candidatus Aquicultor secundus | reverse complement strand
GTCTTCCCGCGAGTCTTCCAAGTTCAAAGGACCTTTCCGATGTTCGGCCCTTCCCCCTACCCGTGTACACCAGGTATGAGTAGTATGGCCTCTGCTGACTTCTGACAGTTCAGCCGTACATTGCTGCACGGGTTGCTGCTTTTTAAACTTCACCCAACACAGCACATCTGTCAGACCTCCCCGGGTAAGAGCGGTAGCTTTCCTCCCATCTACCCGCCGCATTTACTACTTGAGGTTCGGGCAGTGAAAGGACTTTGTTTTGTCTAGCAAACTCGTCCGCCTCAAGACAGCCTTCTATGCGGTTCGTGTTCCTCGGGCCGGGAGTTTGCCTTAGGCTTCCTTCAGATTCCACCTCGCGATGGACACCCTTGCCCTCAGCTAATGGTTCCCACTGCCAAGCCCATAGCGGACTTTCACCGCCGAGTTACCGCCCATGCCGGGCGCACTAGCAATAAGCCCTGGATGGATGATCCAGAGCTATTTAGAGGAGCTACGTTTCTACCCCTATAAACCCCAACCCAAAGCTACGAACAGTAAGATAACCGATCCTCTATCTACCGAGGTTATGATTTTCTACGCATAACAGAGAAGGAGGGATAGGACGCTGGCAGGAGGTCTCAATCCTCTATCTACCGAGGTTATGATTTCTACCACAAGTAACAGTTGGGGATCAAGGTTTCCAATTATAGTCTCAATCCTCTATCTACTGAGGTTATGATTTCTACCAAAATTAGGCAATCTCGATGATCGGGCAGTAGTTGAGTCTCAATCCTCTATCTACCGAGGTTATGATTTCTACCCATT
>PFFU01000184.1:0-147 GCA_002783345.1 Candidatus Aquicultor secundus | reverse complement strand
CCGAGGTTATGATTTCTACGCGAAAAAATTATGGCCGAGCAGCAAGCGGCTTAAGGTCTCAATCCTCTATCTACCGAGGTTATGATTTCTACAAAGGTAAAACGAATGAGGAGTTTAATCTGAAGACCTGGGTCTCAATCCTCTATC
>PFFU01000041.1:5840-7442 GCA_002783345.1 Candidatus Aquicultor secundus | reverse complement strand
ATGACACTTAGCAATAGCCGTAATTCGTAATTCCTAGAGTTTGGACCAGGGGCAGAGGCGGCTTTCGAGGAGTTCGAGAAGTTCGTAGACAAGGAGGCCCATTACAGCCATGGCAACGATTCCGCCGAACATGTCGGCGTAGTTGAAACGGCTCCAGGCATCCATGATGAAGTAGCCGAGACCCTCCTCAGTGGCAAACGACTCGGCGAAAAAGAGCACTGCAATGGCGGTTCCCGAGGCGATCCTGATGGCGGTAAATGTTTTAGGCAAACTCGCCGGATAGATCACATGCCTATAAATCTGCCACTTGGTCGCGCCGAGAGACTGCATCGACATAATCGACTGGTTGGGTATTTCGCGCGCGGCATCTCGCGTGGTAACGAGGATTTGGAAGAAGACGATTACTGTTATCAGCACGATTTTTGATACGTCCCCAATCCCTAAAAGAAAGAGGAATACCGGTAAGAATACTACTTTTGGGATGGGATAAAGAATAAAGATAAGCGGCGCGAAAAAGCGGTCGAGGCGCTCTTCCCTTCCCAGAACCAGGCCGATTGGCAGCGCCAAGACCATCCCGAGTGCGGTGCTTACCAGAACCCGGTAGAGACTGATTGCGAAGTGGCGTGAGAGCTCTCCCGGCAGCAGACGGAAGAAATCCGCAAAGACGATCACAGGCGACGGCAGAGCCTGTAGTTTGAATGTGGCTGCTAACGCATACCAGATAACAAAAAGCCCGACGGTTGCACCAACGTATCCTCGCGCCTTATCCAACACGAACACCGTCCTTTAGCATACCGCGCAGTTTCGCACAGTGATCGTAAAAGCCGGGTGTGTTGCGATAATCGGCCTCACCCATCTCTTCGTTGTCGACCATCGAGGTTATCCGCCCGGGGTTTATCCCCATAACCGCTATGCGCCTGCCGAGAAACGCCGCCTCTTCAATACTGTGTGTTACAAGCACAACCGTTAAAGTGCCTGGTAAATGACCGTTTCCATTACCATCTACCTTTACTTTACCGTTAGTTTTACGTTCAAGCCATATATCGAGGACGGTATTTTGCAACTCTTCGCGGGTGAGGGCGTCAAGTGAAGAAAACGGCTCATCCATCAGGAGCAAATCGGGCTCAAGTGAGAGCGAGCGCGCAATTGCCACGCGCTGGCGTTGCCCGCCCGAGAGTTGACCCGGGTATCGGTCGCGCATCTCCCAAAGGCCGAGGCGTTTGAGAATCTTTCCTACCCTCTCCTTGATTTGCCCCTTCGGAATATGCCGCACCCGAAGACCGAGTGCGGCATTATCGAAGACGGTATTCCATTGAAACAATCCGTAGTCTTGCAGAATTAACGCCGTCTGAAGACGCTGCCCTTGCAGCTCATCGCCGTCGATCCTGATACTTCCGCGGGTCGGCTTGATCAGGCCGCTCAACGTATAGAGCAGCGTCGATTTGCCGCAGCCCGAGGGGCCGATTATAGCTAGCGCATCACCCGCCGGAACATGCAAATCAACGCCGTCAAGCGCCGTTACCGTCCGGCCGAGATGCTCGTAATCGACTCCAACGTTGAGAAGATCTACATCGGGCACTAGCTGGGCTGAACCTCCCGGTT
>PFFU01000041.1:5440-5833 GCA_002783345.1 Candidatus Aquicultor secundus | reverse complement strand
CCAGCACCTGACCCACTTCATCCTTGGTCGGAAGCTGGACTTCCGGATACGTGTTGATCTTATATGAGTTCTCGATCGGCTTTGGCAGCTTGGCTTTATCGACAAGCAGCTTGCGATAGGCGTCGGGATTTTTATTGATCAGGCCTACGCCGTCATTTATGCCTACGAGCAGGCTTTTGACTGCGGTTTTATTCTCATCCTTAACCAAGAAATCTTTTCTGAATACGAGAACCGTCTGGGAGATGTTGGCGCCCTTCGTATCGTCGACGATTAGGTGTGCGCCTTGCTTTACTGCAAGAGCCAGCAATGGATCCGGCAACGCTGCAGCCTGCACCTGACCGCTCATTACGGCCTCCAGACGAACCGGCAGGGCCTTGATCTCGACTTTCTTGA
>PFFU01000041.1:1092-5431 GCA_002783345.1 Candidatus Aquicultor secundus | reverse complement strand
GAGTCGATGACATATTCGGTGATGGTGTTACTTGATGTGGCAATCGGCATACCTTTAAGTTGGGCGACTGTTGTCGCGGTGGATTCTGGAGGTACTACAATGCCGAAGCGCCCCTCGGACGGCACGGCCCCAAGCAAAATGCTCACGATGGAAACGGGGGTACCGCTTTGCTGCAGCGCGGCAACGGCAACGATATCACCCATAAAGCCGTCGATCTGACCGGCCTGAAGTGCCGCGTCGCGCTCCTGGGCGCTTTTAAACACGGTAACCTTTACCTCAAGGTCTCTGTTTTTAAAAATCCCCTTCTGGTCGGCGACATGGATAGCCAGGGTATCCTCGGTTGGAAGCGTTCCGATTCTGATGGTCGCGGGTGTAGATGTCGCTTTCTCTGTTGTGCTTTTGTCTCCTCCCGATGTGCTTGTTGCGGTTTTTGTGGTGCTACAGCCAATTGCCAGGAAGCTGAGCGCCAGGATAAGTAAACCGGCAATGATTTTCCTCATTAATCTCCTCCTTGGTAAAAAACAAACTAAGCAGGATATTAGCACAAAATAGGTGTGTATTGTACCGCTGGGCGGGGTGTTTTCTGGTTAATCGGTTGTTGGATGGATCCGGCTACGACATCAATTCCTGGTCCAGTGGCCGATTATTATGACTGCTGATCAGCTTTAGTCCTTCGAACCACAGGATACTTGCAATACCGGCGGTTAGGCAGACCGCTATGTCGATCGGATGCAAAATCGTAAAGCGGAAGAGACTTCGCAGGACCGGGACATATATTACAAGGGCAAGAAACAAAATTGCGCCGCCTATTACCCACCAGAGGGCGGCGTTCGGCGTACGACATGCCGCCAGGATATTCCGTGACCAGGAGCGATTTGTAAGTATAAGGCCTAGGTTCGCGATGATGAGCGTTGTAAACGCGAGGGCGCGGGCATCTGTTGGGCTATGCCCCAGGTATAGCGCCGTGCGGTAAACCGATAGCACGATCAAAAGGACGCTTAACCCCTGCAATATGCTTATAGTCATAAGTCTGCGCCCAAAAAGCGGCTCTCTGGGATCGCGGGGCGGGCGTTCCATTACATCGGCCTCCTCGGGTTCGGCTTCAAAAACTACAGAGCTTGCCGGGTCGATAATAAGCTCAAGGAAGACGATATGAACCGGCAGGAGTACGAGCGGCAGGTCAAAGAGCACCGGAATAAGCGACATCCCGATGATGGGAACATGAATGGCAAAGACGTAAGAAAGCGCCTTTCGGATGTTGTCGAAGATCCTGCGTCCAAGTTTTACCGCCTGGACGATGGATGCAAAGTCGTCGTCGAGAAGCACAAGCGATGCAGCCTCGCGGGCAACGTCGGTGCCCCGTCCTCCCATGGCGATACCGATATTTGCCGCTTTAAGCGCCGGGGCGTCGTTTACACCGTCGCCGGTCATGGCAACGATCTCGCCGGTAGCCTTTAGGGCGCTCACCAGGCGCAGTTTTTGCTCGGGGACAACGCGCGCAAAGATATTCACTGTTTTAACGCGCTGCTCAAGCTCAAGCTCGTCCATCTGCTCAAGCTCTGCCCCGGTCATGAATTCATCAACACGGGTAAGACCGATTTGGCGTGCGATGCTTTGCGCGGTGCCGGGGTAATCGCCGGTAATCATCACTACCCTTATCCCGGCATCATAGCACTCTTTTACCGACTGCGGGACGGTCGGGCGCACCGGATCGGAGAGCCCGATCAACCCCAAGTATTCAAAATCAAAGTCGTGCTGTATTGCTGGAAATGTAGCCCCTTTATAGTGTGCCTTGGCCACGGCAAGAATACGCAGGCCTTCATTTGCCATTTCGTTGATATTCCGGGCAAGGTCCTGCATCTCAGCCTCGTTGAAATGGCAAAGGTTGGCGATAGCCTCAGGGGCGCCTTTGGCGGCGATCACGTACTCATCGCTGTTCGGTGACTTCCAAACGTGCGACAGGGCCAGCAGCTCGGGGGACAAGGAATATTCGTGCACCAGATTCCAGTCGCCGTGCAGGTGCTCGGTGTGGGCAAGGTAATGCCCCCCAAGCTCCTTAAACGCCTTCTCCATGGGGTCAAAAGGATCGCGCTCGCTCGCCAGGATGCTGAACTCCACGATCTGGTGATACTTCTCGGGGAGCGACACGGGCGCGTTATAGTCGACTTTATGATACTCGCCGCCGGCGTAGATTTTGCTTACGGTCATGCGGTTAAGCGTGAGTGTGCCCGTTTTGTCTACACAGAGCACGGTGGCCGAGCCCAGCGTCTCAACCGCGGGAACGCGCCGTGTAAGCACGCGGTTTTGCGAGATTCGCCATGCACCGAGCGCCAGGAATACGACAAGGATGACCGGGATTTCTTCCGGGATAGTCGCCATGGCAAGCGTAATGCCCGCAAGAAGACCATTAAGCCAGTTTCCCCTGGTAACTCCGTAGGCTATGACAACGAGGATCGCGAGTGAGAGTGCCACTATTGCCAATGTTTTCACCAGGCCTGCGGTTTTCTCCTGCAACGGCGTCTCCTGGGGTTCAAGCTCGCGCAGCGCTTTTCCGATTTTGCCCATCTCGGTATTAATACCGGTCGCCAGAACTCGCGCTATTCCCTGGCCGGAAACGACGAGCGTCCCGGAGTACACAAACGGCAGGTCTTCACCGCCCGGGCGTGTTATATGCATCTCTCCATCCCAGGGAGTTTTCCTGACCGGTACCGATTCCCCTGTTAGAAGCGATTCGTCGACGGAAAGGTCGTTGCTTGACAACATGACGGCATCCGTCGGCACGCGATCGCCCTCGGTCAGCACCATAATATCCTCGCGCACGACATCACGGCCCGCTATCCGCTCTTCCTTGCCGCCACGGATAACGAGCGCACGCGGGCTTGAGAGATCGCGAAGCGCCTCGAGCGCCCGCTCGGTTTTTCGCTCCTGGTAAAAGGTAATCCCCATGACGACAAAGACAAAGCTTAAAAGAAGCACCGCCTCCTCTATATCGCCCACTATCAGATAGATTGCGCCGCCCGCAACGAGCAGCAAAAACATCGGTTCGCGGATGACCTGAAATGCGATGGCGAAGATATTACGCCTCTGGGTTGAAGGAAGTTCGTTATAGCCTTCTTGCCTGAGCCTGTTGGCGGCCTCGGCATCGGAAAGACCTTTGATGGATTTAATGTCAATGTCATTTAACATAGTCTTTAGTTTAGGGGACGTTCTTAATTTAGGCAAATAAGTCTACATCAATAACCGCTCGCTGGACTCTTTGCCCCGCTTTAACCGAAGCGCAGTGCAGACAGCCGATGGCGTGATATTTAAGGTCGATGCGATCTCCGCCGCTCGTATGCCAAGATGCTGTGCCCCATACCATATGAGCGCATCTCGAGCGCTTACGATAGTAGGTCGCCTCGAGCCGGAGCATAACTCAGCGTCCGTAAGGCCAAATACCGTGGCAACGATTTGCTTCAGTTCCTCAAGTGATACTTTAGGGGCTTGATCCCTGGGCGGGTGCTCTATGTTAGCAAGAACTGCCTCGACAAAGCTGCTCGCTCCTAAGATGCGCTCATCAAAAGCGCCTGTTGCAGCGCGCTCACTCCGCTCTCTTATTTTAAGACTTCTCTTTAAACCGCCACCGGATAGCTCATAATTCGAGCTGCGCTCCAGCCCCTCCTGCATAAACGTAGCCAGTCTTTCACGAGGAGAGCGCTTGCCGGCAAAAAGCGAAAGAGCATGCTCTGACGCAAACCAAGAAAGCTTCACCCTGCCCATGAGTGCGGCATGCCCCGCATAAGGCCAGCGCTCAAGCGCATCAAGTCCGTTAATCGTCCCTGCACGTACCGGATTCAAGTGGATATAGCGGATAAGTTCGAGCAGATAATTTTCCTCATCGACAACAAAAGATTTGTATCGATTCTGAAACAGGTGCCCGCATCGCTTGTGCCGGTGGTTGAAGTAGATGGCATAGCGCGTTAGTAAGCGCCGCATAAAGGTCGCAAGCGGCATGGCAAGGGTTCGCACACACAGATGGATGTGGTTTGGCATCAAACAGAAGGCATAGATGTGGTTGTTATCACCGCCCGCAAGTTTACTTATTTGGGCAAAAAGCGTACGTCTATCGGCATCGTCGACAAAAATCTCTCTTCGCTCGATGCCGCGCGCAATAACGTGGTGGACTAGTCCTGGCGCATCAAGGCGTGGTTTCCGTGGCATGGCTTAACTCTAACGCTTGAGGGATATAGTTGTCAAACATTTATGCTTATGAGCAATTGTACATATTGCCGATCTTTTGCTCAGCAAGCCGTGCTATTTTGTCTCCCCGCTTTATTGCTATGCTTGACCTTTGAGTTAT
>PFFU01000041.1:0-1046 GCA_002783345.1 Candidatus Aquicultor secundus | reverse complement strand
CCGGTTGGAAGCCCATCGCGTTGAGTTCTTGCAGGGTAAACTTGATCATGATCGGAGGACCGCAAATTATTGCGATCGTGTTCTCCGGTGACGGGTTGGCATCTTTTACTAGAGCAGGAACGACGCCTACCTTGCCGGTCCAAGCATCATCGCCACAGTCAACGGTGACGTCGAAAAACATATCTTTCTCGTTCTTCCAGCGGTCGTACTCCCACTTAAAGCAGAGATCCCCCGGGGTCCTGGCGCCGTAGAACAGATCGATGTGACCGTAGTCGTCGCGCTTATCAAGCGCGTAGTTAAGGACGCTTCGCGCCGGTGCGAGGGCGAAACCGCCGGCGACGAAAACAAGATTTTTACCCTTCCAGTCGTCAACCGGAAATCCGTTGCCATAGGGGCCGCGAATGCCGATCTTGTCTCCCGCGATAAAGGTATGGATCATATCCGTTACAACGCCGGTGCGCTTGATGGTGAATTCCAAATAATCCGGCTGGGTTGGCGGCGAAGTGATCGATATAACCGATTCACCCGTGCCGAACACCGAAAGCTCGGCGACCTGGCCGGACTTTCTGTTCTGGAATTTCTCCCACTCCTGCTCGTCATCCGGTTTTATCCTAAATGTTTTTATATCCGGGGTCTCATCGAAGACCTCAAGGATTGTAGCTGTTAGCGGCAGCATTGTTTTGATGTCTGTCGCACTAGTCATCCGAACCAACTCCCGTCTTGACAATTTCGTCGCTCGGTTTTACATCACACGCCAATGGTTCTACTTGATCTTCAGTTGGAAGCTCTTCGGCGAAACCGAGTTCCATTCCGGCGGTTGCGCGAAGCGCCGACTGGATGAAGTCGCGCAGGTCGTATGAGACCGGGCAGCTTTTGATGCAGCGACCGCAGCCTACGCAGTCGATATCGCCGTATTTCTCCGGGAAGTAGCTGAACTTGTGCAGCATCCTCTGTCGCATACGCTTCCAGTGAAACTCCCTCGGGTTATGGCCGCCCGCTGCGCGGTTGTACTGGAAGAACATGCATGAATCCCAGCCACGGTAACG
>PFFU01000114.1 GCA_002783345.1 Candidatus Aquicultor secundus | reverse complement strand
TGAGCAGGAACGTATGCGCAAGTGGATAGAAGAAGACGAGCCTCCGCCGGTCAAAATGTCCTGCAAGCTCAGCCAGCACATAGTGGCCAAAGACACGAAAAAAGATTAATCAAAACCCCTCGCTTAATTTCAAAACCATCACCGTTGCGGTTAAATGCTGACCCACGGCTAACTTAATAGTCCGCGCATTGACAGCGCTTGACGGCATACCTAGCGCAAGGTATCATTGTCACTACATCAAGTCATACGACGTTATAGTGTAACGACACAGAAACTTAGGCATATGAATACTCTATTAGAAACGCCTTCAAAACAGGGAATAAGGGTTTTCTTCTTATGGTATCGCTTTATAACTCTTGGCTATGTAGTCATCCTTGCTCTGACCGGTTTGAAGGTGCTATCAGTGTGGCTCCTTGCTATAGCGATTCTATACAGTGTTCTCCTTTATGTATTCAGATATACGACCCTAAACTGGCTTCAAGCGCACCCTTATCTCCTACTTATCGATGTATTCATAGTGCATGCGTTTCGCGTAGCTTCGGGTGCATATGAATCGCCGTATCTTCTTTACACGTTCAGTCCGCTGTTTCTTGCAGCATTTCTACTTAGCTACCGAGGCGCTTTTATATTTGCAAGCGTCGAGAGCGTGCTTCTTATTGCCGGAACATATATGGGCGGCTATTGGGTAACATATCTGGCGGAATCGGGCGAGCATATTTCAACGTATTTTCTATTTTATTTCTTTATTGCTTTCGCCATGGCGTATCTGGCTGATTTATTAAACAAACTCGAAGCTATAAACAAGAAAAAGGCCTGCATTAATAACGATCTCGCAAGGGGGAGAAAGTGCCTTGAGATATCATTAGCGTTCAACCGGTTATCCGATCGTGAAGCACAGGTGCTGATGCTCTCATCCGAGGGCAAAACAGTCAGTCAGGTTGCATCTGAGCTGGGGATTTCTGAGAACACAATTAAGACATATCTGAAGCGCATCAACGATAAGCTTAGCGTTACCTCAAAGAAAGAAGCAATATCAAAGATTACCGGTCAGGAGGATTGACTTGCGTGATATAAAAGCAAATCTCCTTCACTTGCTAATAATGCGCTGGCTCACGCTCGTCAATATAGTGCTTCTTTTTTCTTTCAAAACGAGACCTGAATCGCCATACGTCTTTACTTTTGCTGTATTGTATTGCTTGCTTCTCACCTTATTCTGGCGCAAACTAACTAAGCTTCTTAACCGTTATTTCGCTTTGCTGGCACTGGACATCACGATCTCAGGCATATTGATGGGGCTTAGCGGCGGCAGTTGGGCAAGCCCTTATTTTCTCTATGCGCTTACAAGTATTCTTATTGCTTCATACTATTCCAGCAGCATAAAGGTCGCATTTTTATCAACGGGCTATTTCAGCATCTTATATACTCTAGGCATTGTCTTCAATGACCAGACCGTAGCGACGATCATTAAACTGAATGATTTTGATATCCTTGGCTCCGGTTATCTGGCATTATTCTTGCTTACCATATTCTTCGGCTTCCCAGCGCATGTTATCCGTAAAATCGAGCAAGCGCAAAATGAGGCCGCTCAAGCAGAAGCTGAGCTTCGGCAGGCTGAAGAGCTGATCACGGTCGTAACGACCACAAATCTCTCGTGCCGCGAGCTTGAAGTACTATCCAGTCTAAGCACAGGAAAGACAAACCTTCAAATCGCGCAAGAGCTTTTTATCTCCGAGAAAACCGTTAAAAACCATCTCTATAAAATCTACAAAAAGCTGGGTGTATCCTCCCGGGAAGAAGCCATCCTCTATTTCCACGCTTCCCGCACCTCAGAAGAGTAAGTACTAGTATTTCTAGTACTCATCAGCTCATCGTCTACGCACTATTAGGACTTTTGGGTGACACAGTTTTTCGTGTTTTTGAGTCTTTTGGGTGACAGACAGCTAAACCTTTTTTGTGTAGGCTTAACCACAAGAAATAGAAGCAGCGGGCGGAATCTTGTTGATGTCTTAATGGAATTGCTAGGAACAAATCATTACTATCCTAATCGCAGTAGGCACAATATAAGTCGGGCCTCTTGGCCCCTCTAATTAACGTATTTTGCAGGATTCAACAAACCCTGTGAGATGAGAACGGGCATGCCACGTTTTCCAAACAAAGCGCGGTCAAGCTATTAAAAGCCTAGCGCTACAGAGGTACAAAAAGAAGGGGGGTAATTATTTTGAGGGTCTTAGGTAAGGCGGAAATATTTCGCCAGAATAATTGAAGCTACCCATTGGACACGAGCTACAAAGCTCGAGGCGAACCAAAAGGTGGCTTTCTAAGTGTAGCAAAACAATGTGGCTGTATTTTTAAGGAGGATTTCATGGATAGATTATCGAAACTTATAATATGCGTGCTAGTTATTGCTATGTTAACAGCAGGCATGGCCCCAGCTTTTGCGCTTGATACCGTTCAGGTTCAAGCAACTGGAGGTTGACAAACAGGCGGTTCAGACGAGGCCAAGTTTGGCCAAGTAACCTCTGCCGTAAACCTTTCGGCATCCGATTCATTGATTAAGCAATTAAAAGAAACTGACGATATTAGGCAATTTGAGCATAAAGGCGGAGAAGTAATTGGTTGGCATGAAGCGCAACTGGTTACTTATTGCGGCATCAAGCTGCAAGCGGTTGTGGCACCGATTAAAAGCGCCACTGCGAATACTTCTAAATCATTGCTAGCTTATTATTGTCCAGAGAAGAAGCTGTTCATACGTGTTCTAGTTTTTGCGATGTCTTTAACAGACGAAAGTGGCCAGCCGATAGAATGTTACAACAAAGATTTGCCGCTAAACGGAAGCATGGGTTTTTATGATACTCAAGGTAATCTTATCTCTGGAGCCCGGTATGAAAACGATCAAGTAGTTAGCATACTCGGAGATGAGCCAGGCACTGTTTCTGCGCTAGGCTACTGGGACTGTGTAAGGCGGTGCTTAAGTTCAATATGGACCTCGTTACCTAATTGGTTGAGGTTTTTATGCGAGGCTGCTTGTGGTAGTTGCATTTTTGGCCCTAACGTTTGGAGTTGTGGAGGGTGCGCATCATGTTTGGGCGGCTATGCCACAGGATGCCTTATAGGATGTTATTAAAAAGAAATAGGCACCTCCAATAAAGAGATGCCACCTACACATGAACCCCGCATAAACCTACCCTAAGAAAGCAATTACGATACTCAGCAATCATTAAGGCAAGTGCGGGGCGAATGTGTACTCTATCTCAACGTAAATTATTAGTGAAACTAACTTGATTCTTTATTACAGTTACCGTAATTATTGGACTTTAAATATAGTGCTTTTTTGCTTTTCTGCTAACATTAGGAAGATTTAACCATTCTATTAAAACGCTCCTTGAAATGAGTGATCATTTATGAATACTGGTAAATTAGGATTTATGCGCTGGGCTTTATGGATTGTTATTGGGGTAATTGCAGCTATAACGTGGCACTACAAATACGATGATTGGGCGCATGCCTTGTTTGTTATCTGGGGAATAGGGCTGTTTTACCTATTTAATTCAACAATGAAGGCAAAGGTACCGAATAATGTCCAAAAATACATATTAGGATTTATGGTTGTTGTTATATTTGTAAGCGTTGTTCTTGCCGTGCTTAATTCTACCCGATGAATGTAGAAAGAAAAAGAAGGGGTTGAGTTATTGAACACTATCTTGTTGGTTTTCGCATAGCGGCCGGTCAAGTCCCAATTTTTCTGTAAATTCGTTCCTCAAGTAATATGCCTACGCGAGCACTAGATTTGTCTCCGGCTGTATGTCAGCTGCCCCCTCGATCCTCTCCGACATATCCAGGTATTTTTCTACCCGAGAGCCACTCGTCGGTTTGCTCTGCCGCCAAGGCGGCGATCAGCCGAAGCGCCGTATCCTCGTTGGGGAAGATGCGTACCACTTTTGTTCTGCGCTTAATCTCCTGGTTAAACCGTTCCAAGAGGTTTGTCGTTCTCATCCTCTTGCGGTGAGACTCCGGCAGATAAAAGCATGCAAGAAGGCAATCTTGCTAAAATCTACAAAAAGCTGGGTGTATTCTCCGGGAAGAAGCCATCCTCTATTTCCACGCTTCCCGCACCTCAGAAGAGTAAGTACTAGTATTTCAGAGCTGGCCGGGTTTCTCTGGACAGCAAAAATCAATTCTTAGGTGATAAACCGCTTTAACCTAAACCGCTGTCGGTAATTGCTTCAATGTAGCAAAGTAAACCTCATCCGGCGTTAAGTCGTCAAGACCTTGATGTCGGCGCCGTTCATTGTACAGTTCAAAGTATTCTTTAAGCTCTCTTCGTGCCTCAGTTATCGATCCGTATGCCTTAATATACACTTCCTCGTATTTGACGTTTCTCCACAGCCGCTCGATAAAGACGTTATCCATCCAACGTCCTTTACCATCCGTACTGATCTTTATTTCGTTTTCGAGTAACAGCCCCGTAAAGTCTTCAGAGGGAAAACTGAAGCGCCCCGGGTATAATGGAGGCAACTAAGCTACCAAAGGAGAGTTATGCCAACGCCAAACAAATACCCGAAAGAGTTTA
>PFFU01000115.1 GCA_002783345.1 Candidatus Aquicultor secundus | reverse complement strand
ATAAAAGTAAACGGGGTCTCGACGCTCTACCCCGCGTTCAATAAATGGGCCGCTCCAATTTACAAAGAAAGCCTTAAGGCGGCCCAGATAGTCCAAAAAGACGTGATTGCGACAACCAATCATAAAAACAACGGCACCGTTGCTCGCGGCGACTTAACCGGATTCAACTGGTCAAAGGTCCCCACGATACTGGTTGAAACCGGCTTTCTCTCGAACCCCGAAGAGGACACACTCCTCAACAGTCCATCCTACCGGCAGCTTCTTGCCGACGGCATAAGCAATGGTATTATAGAATATCTGCAAAAACGGTAAACATACCACCTTATAACACACAGATAGATTGCCAAAATCAGCAAGGCACCCCGCGTTCATCCTTTAATTACCACTTCTTTTTGCTAAACGACCACCAATGACGCGATTTAAAACGGTAGCTTCAAATATGGAAGTTTTCTAAGAAAAAACCTCTCTTAATTTGCTTGTTTTTGGATTAATAGTAGCTGATGCGATGTTCGGGTCGAATCTGGGTAAATAAGCTCAACAGGGTATTGGTTCGGTCATGAGGATGATTGGATGGAGATATATAAGCTAAACAGTGATGACGTATTCAAGCAGCTCGGTTCATCACCGAGGGGTTTGAGTGATGATGAAGCGAAAAGGCGCTTGGATGAATACGGTTTGAATAAAATCGAAGAAGTAAAAGGAACACCTCTAATCTTTAAGTTCCTCGCAAATTTCTACCACCTTTTTGCGATACTGCTCTGGGCCGGTGCCATACTTGGCTTTATCGGTGGTCTTCCTGAGCTAGGCTATGCAATCATCGCGGTGATAATCATCAATGCGATATTTAGTTTTTGGCAGGAATATAAGGCTGAAAAGGCGACCGAAGCGCTCAAGAAGCTGTTACCGAGTTACTCGAAAGTGCTCAGAGGTGGAGAGATAAGACAGATTCTTGCCGAGGAGCTTGTTCCCGGCGATATTATCGTGCTTGAAGAAGGCGATAACATATCCGCCGATGCCCGCCTTATTCAAGTTTTTGAAATGCGCACGAACAATGCCACCTTAACTGGAGAGTCCGCTCCGGTAAGAAGGACAAGCGACCCGGTTCTCCGGGATAGGATGCTTATAACGGAATCGCCCAATATTGTTTTTACCGGTACAAGCGTCGCAACCGGCTCGGGCAGGGCTGTTGTGTATGCAACGGGGCCAGAGACCGAATTCGGCAAGATCGCCGGTCTTACACAGAGAATAGCTACTGAACTAAGCCCATTACAAAAGGAGATGGTGTGGGTCACCAGGGTTGTAGCAGCGCTCGCGATTGGTCTCGGAATCCTGTTTTTCGTTCTAGGCAGCCAGATAGCCGGCCTTAACTTAACCGTGGCGTTCCTGTTCGCTATCGGGATGATCGTCGCAAATGTGCCCGAGGGCTTGCTTCCGACAGTTACACTCTCCCTAGCGCTTGGAGTTCAGAGAATGGCCCGGCGACATGCGCTTATCAAGAAACTTTCATCTGTTGAGACCCTAGGCTCGACTACCGTTATCTGCACTGACAAGACCGGCACGCTTACCCAAAATGAAATGACCGTTAAGGAGATATGGGCCAGCAGGGAGGTTATAGATGTAGAGGGTGCCGGCTATGAACCCAAAGGGGAATTTAGGGTCAATGGGAGAACGCTTAGCAAAGAGGAACTTGATTCCCTCAACGTGCTCTTTATGTCAGCCACGTTTTGTAATACGTCAAGGCTGGTTCCACCTGGTGACGGCCGTACGGGCTGGGGCGTTATCGGCGACCCGACGGAGGCTGCGCTTCTCGTTGTCGCAAAGAAAGCCGGGTACGATATAGACAGGGAGTTCAAGGAGCATCCAAGGGTTTACCTGCTTCCTTTTGAGTCGACACGAAAGATGATGTCGAGTATCCACAAATTTCCGACAAGACCTCTTGCTTGTGTAAAAGGAGCGCCTAAAGAGGTATTAGATATTTCAACTAAAATTAGACTTAGCGAAGGTATTGTTGACTTAACGGATGAGCTACGACAAGAAATAGTTGCTAGAAACGATGATTTTGCGCGTAGAGGATTGAGGGTTCTAGCGATCGCTTACAGGGAGATACCCGCGGATATTATCTCTCTTACTGTTCAGAACGTTGAACAAGACCTTGTTTTTCTTGGATTAATGGCGATGCAGGACCCACCGCGCCCCGAGGTAGCGCATGCCGTAAGTCTCGCTCAAAGGGCCGGCATACGAATCATCATGATAACAGGGGACTATGGTCTTACCGCCGAGTCAATCGCTCGGAAAATCGGTATTGTTAAAAGCGATGTGAGGGTGGTGAGCGGTGGAGAAATTGATCCTTTGAGTGACGCTGAACTTAGCAGTGTATTGAGTCATAGCGATGTAATTTTTGCCCGCGTTTCACCCGAACACAAGATGAGGGTCGTCTCAGTTTTGAAGGATCGGGGTGAGATTGTGGCTGTGACCGGCGATGGTGTAAACGATGCCCCGGCTCTAAAGCGGGCCGATATCGGAGTTGCAATGGGGATTGCCGGGACGGACGTCGCAAAAGAGGCGGCCGAGATGATATTAACCGATGATAATTTCGCCAGTATCGTCGGTGCGGTTGAGGAAGGAAGGGCTGTTTATGATAATATTCGCAGATTTATTACTTATATTTTCGCCAGCAACATCCCAGAGATAATCCCGTTTATCCTCTTCGTAACGCTCGGCATCCCACTACCGCTTACGATTCTGCAGATTCTGGCCATCGATTTAGGTACCGACATTGTACCGGCGCTGGCCCTCGGCTCAGAACCGCCCGAGGCCGATGTCATGGATAGGCCGCCGCGTCCCCGTGGCAGGAGACTGCTCGATTTTCCGCTCTTAGCCCGGGCGTATTTCTTTCTCGGCCCAATCGAAGCGGCTGTTGGGATGCTAGCCTATTATTATGCGTATTACCAGAACGGGTGGCGACCGGGCCAGGTGCTACCCGCTTCGGGCAGAGAATACGTATTTGCAACCACGATGGTGCTTGCCTCAATAGTTATCATGCAAATCGGTAACGGCTTTGCCGTGAGAACCGAGCGCACTTCAATACTTCAGAAGGGGTTTTTCTCTAATAGGTTTTACCTTTTCGGTATAGTGACCGAGCTTGTGATTATAGCAATTCTCGTCTACGTCCCGTTTTTGCAGCCGATATTTAATACCAGCCCATTGAAGATTACCGATTGGCTGTTTCTCTTCGCCTTTTCACCGACCATATTAATTGCTGATGAGATAAGGAAGTGGATTGCCAGGCGTTATTCGGCAAGAAGGGTGCCTGGAGGAGGCGAAGAACCTCGCAAAGAGCCACGTGAGCGGGTCAGCCGTCGGAGGGCTGCTTGATATAACTGGCTGCCGGCATGGGGCTGCTTAGCAGATAAACATTAAGGGAAATAGTAGCTATAGGGGTGATTACCTTGCGAATTATAATTGTCGGTTGTGGACGGTTAGGCTCTGAACTTGCGAATTCGCTCTGGCTTGATAGGCATGACATTGCCGTGATTGATCGCGACCCTGAGGCCTTTAAGCGCTTGGCTAAAACGTTTACCGGCAGCAGGGTAACCGGTCACGCAATGGATCAGCAGACGCTGAAGACCGCAAGAATCGAAAACGTCGATGCCTTTGTTGCCGTCACAGGGGACGATAACCTCAACATTATATCGGCCAGAATTGCCCGAGAAGTTTATTTTGTTCCGCGTGTCGTATCAAGGATATTCGACCCTGTGCGGGCCAATATTTACGAGCGGCTTGGTGTTTCAACCGTTTCAACAACCGTGTGGGCTGTAAGTAAGATAGAGGACTTGTTGTTCCACCGCGCTCTGGATGTACAGTTAAGCTTTGGCAATGGAGAGGTTGAGCTTATCAGAATCGCGGTGCCCGCTGGGCTTTTTGGGAGAACCGTTGAGAGCATAACCATTCCAGGGGAACTTCAAGTTGCCGTTATAACTAGACACGGTAGGCCCTTTATACCTACACTCGGTACGGTTTTTGAAGAGGGAGATGTTGCACGGGTTGCGGTTGCAAGAGGCGCAATGTCTCGTCTTGAGGAGTTTATTAGCGCCGTTGCGTAAGGAGGCTTTATGTATATATTAATTGCTGGTGCCGGGAAAGTCGGTCGATATCTTGCTCAAAATCTGAGTGAGATGCATCAAATCGGTTCTATTGATCTTAATCAGACCCATCTTTCCCAACTTGAGGGAAAACCGAATATAACCACCTATAAAGGTGATGCAACCGATCCTAAAAAGTTGGAAGAGGCGGGCATATTACGGGCCGATATTGTGGCATCCGTCACCGGCGATGATGAAGATAATCTAGTGATTGCTCAATTAGCAAAGCAGGTATATCAGATCCCAAGGGTAGTCGCGCGGGTTAACGATCCCAGAAATCAATGGCTCTTCACAAGAGAATGGGGTGTAGATATAGCGGTTAGCAGTCCTCAGATAATATTACAGCTTATCTCGGAAGAAGTCTCTCTTGGTGAGGTCTTAACCTTACTGAAACTGCGTGTAGGGGAACTCTCCCTGATCGAGGTAACAATCCCG
>PFFU01000044.1 GCA_002783345.1 Candidatus Aquicultor secundus | reverse complement strand
AGCCCCGCTTTTCGTCCATTGCCCCTCCACATATATATAAATTACACACATATATAATTTTGTGCTTATGTTCTCTATAGTAAGCGGTTGTTCCTTCTTTGGTGCGTGGATTTCTAAATATTCTTACGGGTTTTATTTGAAATCATCATAACTCAAACGAATCCGTCAAAAAGACTTGAAACCTGCCGCCTGGTAGAAGCACTGACTAGGCTCCAGACTCTTAAACCAAGCGAGGGGGCCACAAAGGGCCCCCTCGTTTATGCTCGTTTATAGCAAGATTGCTATTAGTCTTTAAGAACTGCCGAGATCATCTTGGCCGCTTCGGCCCGGGTTGCGCTGTTGTTTGGTTTGAAGTTACCGTTGGCGTAGCCGCCAACAATTCCGGCTTTTACGCATGCGCCGATGTAGTCTTTTGCCCAGTGAGAGCTGATATCTTTCATCGAACTCGTGCCGGAAGCAAGGTTTAGTGCTTTGGCCAATATCTTTGCGATCTCAGCCCGTGTGATCTTTCTGCCGGGCGCGAACGTGCCGTTTTCGTAGCCACCAAGAATACCTTTAGCCTTGGCGGTTTCAATATACTGGCGCGCCCAGTTGCCCTGTGGGACATCGCTAAACGATGATGTGGCCGGGCTTTCAAGCTGCCAGCCCATAGCCAGGCAGATCATCTTTGCAAACTCGGCTCTTGTGACGGATGCCTCAGGGCGGAATGATCCATCCTGATATCCCTTGATTATCTCTTTCTCTACAAGTTTCGAGATATAGCTTTGCGCCCAATGCGATGAGAGTACGTCTTTAAATGAGACCATCTTCTTTCCCGGTCCTGCAACTACCGGACCGGTCTTTGCGCCCTCCTTGCTGCTCGCATTATAGGCTGACAGCCAGTAATAATACGTGGTTTGCGCAGCTATGCTGGTATCGATATAGCTTGTTGTATCCTTGGTAGGGCCGGCAATCTTGGTTGCCTTTGACACGTCTGAGGTAAGACCACGGTAGAGATTATACCCTGCCAGATCCGCCTCGGTATTAGCGCTCCAAGATAGAGCTGTCTGGCTGTTTTCATATTTGGCGGTAAAGCCAAGCGGAGCTGCCGGAGCCTGAGCGTCCTGCGAGCTGCCGCTAGGGGCACCGGGGATATCGGCTGCCGTTACTGTTGCCTTAGCGATATTTCCCCACAGCGAGAAGTGCGCTACCGTTACCGTGATTGTGTGGTGAACGGTGTCGACAACCGCTGAATCGACTTTTTGCCAGCTACCGCTTTGATCATCCCAATAGGCCGGGACGAGATCGCTTTCGGTAACACCGCTTGGCAGGCTGCTTGGGTCATACGGGAACGTAATCGTTACCCCTGCATTAAAGTCGGTGATAGCCTGCCCGTTGGCATCCATGGCGGTAAGTTCATAGCCCAGGCCAACCGGTATAGCATCTTTCTGTTTACGCATGCCGGCCTTTGGCTTGGCAATCACGGTGACGTTGCCGTCAACGGCCAGAGCGCCCGCCGGTACCTGAATTTTTGTACCGTCGGATAGATCGATGATCTTCATCTGGTTTGCCGGGAACGTGACCGAAACGCCCTGAACCGTTTGCGCCACGCTGGCCAGGTCAAGCGTAATATTTGCCGTGCCTGAAGCATCTAGTGACACCGCCTGCTCGGGAGCAACGCTAAAGCCGCTATCGCTTTCAAACGACGCCCCAACATGCCAGGTGTCGTTGCCTTTTACGGATAAGCTGAATGTGCCGGTTTCTGTGGCGTCGACTTCTGAGTAGCCGCCGCCGTCAGACCATGCCCAGATAAGCGCCGGCTTACCGACACCGCTGAGTCGGGCCACGCCGGTAATTGTGGCGTCGGCGCTTCCAAACTGCAGATTAACCGTAGCTGTGGTGTTGTTTGCAACGGTGACCTCAACCGGTACTGGGTGGGTCAGTTGCTCGGTACGCATCTTCTCCGGCGATATACCGGCATGTACCTCATATGTACCCGCCGGTACTGTAAGGGTATAGTTTCCATCCTTATCCGTCGTTCCCGGTACAAACATCGCATTTCGCCCGTTGCTGTTAACGCTTTCCGGTTCCCCGGCGCCAACGAACGCATACGGCACACCGCTTCCATCCGGCATCTTTACCTGTCCGGTGATTACCGCCGATGCCTTGTAAAGCGTTATGTCTTTAGTGACATTTCCGGCAACGTTAATTGCGCTATCGGCATCCATCGGCGGGCGGCCGATGTAGCCGGTATCGCCGTTTACAAAGTAGCCGATTCGCCATGTTCCATCCGAGACGTTCAGCGTATACTTCCATTCATGTGTTCCGGGATCTTGCTCGGCAACTGTGTGCTGGAACGAGCCGTTACCGTTTACCGCAAAGATCTCAACGAAGAGATCGGTATTGGTATCGGTAATCGCCGCACCCGTCTGGTCGCGCAGTTTACCGGAGATGGTTTTATCATTCGGCTGCACGGTAAGCGTAACCGACTTCGTCTGACCCGGTGCGAGATCAACGCCGTTTACAGCGTTTAGCATATACGGGGCGCCGGGTGGTAACCCGCCGCTAACCGAATAGGTACCGTTCGGCACCTTCAGTTCAAAGCGACCGGCATCCAGCGGACCGCCATAGCCGCCGTTATTGTTCATGGCAACTGCAAAACCGTATAGATCGCTTAAAATACTGCCCGATCCATCAACTACTCGACCCTGAATTGTTGCGTCAGCATAGGTTACGGCAAAGTTTGCACTACCCTGACCGTGGTCAACTACGGTAACCCTGGTCGGAGGGCCGCTATAAACATACGATGCATCGGATGAGGGCTCGACGTTTACCTCCCAGCTACCCGCCGAGACGTTTAACGTGTATGAGCCATCGGCCGAGGTCGTAGTCTCGGTAAAGCCGCCCCGCTCCTGCCATGCCGTAACCCGCACATTACTTACGCCCTGGCCGCTTGCAGTCACATGACCCGTGATCTGGCTGCTCTCTGTGGTAAGTGTTAAGTCGCCCAAAGCCGTCGTTGTCGAATCGCTTGCCGTAATTTTTTGTACCTGCGGGGGTCCGTACGGCGAATCCGGCGGCAAGAATACCATGACCTGATATGAACCAGCCGGCACATTGATACTGAAGTTTCCTGTCACAGGATCGGGGTTGGCCCCGTTGCCCTGGCCGGTGCTGTTTCGCACCTCAACCCTGGCCTGGCCTACCGGATTGAGGTTCGGATCCAAAAGCCTTCCGGTAACCAGTGCATTGGCTGTAACAACATTAAAATTAACTGTTTGGGTCTCGGATGCTGAAGTATCGGTGTTAAAGATTGCCGGCTTAGGTTGCCCGGTATACGCCCAATCAATCGAGCTGGTGGAATTATGATTTGGCTCTACGGACACCATCCACTGCCCGCCGGAGACCCCAAGTTTATAATTTCCGTTACTATCGGTAATTCCCCAGGTAAAACCGTTGCCTTGCTGCTGGAAGGCAACGACGTTCGCATTGGCGACCGCGGTCGCATCCCTTGTAACCGTTCCAATTATGTTTTTCATCGCTTTAGTAAAAGCAACCTTGACAATAGAAACGCCGCCTACAGTTTCCGTCGTACAGTCACCGGACACCGTATAGGTGTTCTCACTCGGTGGTACGACAATATTTATCAGCCCGGGGCGGATAAGGTTCGGACGATCCCATGGCCTTTGAACGTCAAGTATGTATGTGCCTGTAGCAACGCCACCGAAGGAAAAGCTACCATCCGATCCCGTCGGTGGGGTAAAGTAAGATTTATCCCAGTTAGTGGTATGCAGGGTCACGTTTGCATTGCTTACAGGGGTGGTCCCATCAGGACCAACTACCTTGCCGACGATCAAAGGCGTGGTAAGTACAAGATCGACTGTCTGTGTCGAACCGGTAGCAATATATATATCATGGGGGGCTGATTTGCTGTACGGTGAGCCCGGACCTGGCATCGCCTCTACAGTATAGGTTACGTCCGTTGCCAGCCCTCCGATTTTGTATTTTCCGTTTGAGTCTGTTGAAGAGCCCGCGACGTGCGTCCAAGTATTGTCATGGACCTGAACAAACGCACCTTGCACCGTATTGCTCTCCGGGTCTGTTACGGTTCCACTAACCAATGGGTTAGTTAGTTTGATAGCGGAAAGCGTTTGTACTCCCCCGGTAATGTGAACGGTTGCCGACGGTGCCTGGCTATATGAAGAATCCGGTCCCGGTTGAGCTTCGAGGGCGTAATCTCCTTCGGGGATTTGGCCGAAGTGGTAAACCCCGCTGTCATCAGTCCTGGCGTGCTCCTGAAAACTCCAGTTATCGTTATGAATCATAACATCTACACCACCGGAAGCGGTCGCGCTGTCCGGATTAAGCACGCTACCTGTAATTACCGCATTTTGAAGCTTCAACGCTTGAGCTTCGCTAAGCGTGATTGTGCCGCCGCCAAGCGCGAATACCTGAGACGCCGAATCGACCAGCACACCTGGATTTGCGAAAGCCGT
>PFFU01000126.1 GCA_002783345.1 Candidatus Aquicultor secundus | reverse complement strand
GTTGGAAGGATCCTTGTAGAATATTACGGCAGAGCCATCATCTGCAATAATCTTGATCGATTGTATATCAAGCTTTGTTTGCTTGATAAGCGAATTCTTTATGTTAGCTTTTTCATAACCGGAGACTTTTGCCGTTTCTTGCTCGATCGCGCCGTTTGGGGATTCCGACGTAGGGCTATTAGCACCTTTACGATCGCTGGGTTTTTGATCGGACCTTAGTTTCCAAGATGGTTTGGTTTGCTCCTGGCTCGATGAAGGTCTAGAAGCCGTCACAGCGAGCTTTGATTGGGTTTTGTTGGCGCATCCGGCAAGCGCTAATGTTACTGCGAGTGATGTTACGACAATGGGTCCTACGAAAGTTCGTCTCATGTGTAAATGCCTCCTGTTGCTACGTACATTGGGTCGTACAAAGCTTTAACTATTGCTAGCTATAGAATCGCTGTTATCCCAGGTGGGGTCAATGCGATCCCGTAGGTCTTATTATAAGAACGACGCTTGATAAGAGCAATCATTATATGTTAGCTATAGCCTTGTTGCATAACATTCCGAATAGAAGGATTCGATTGAAAATGAATTGAGCGGCACAGGCATCTTCCATGAAGCCCACGGTTGTAATGATTTGCAAGCGAACTAAGAGTAAAACACGCACAAAGAGAGCCGATGCATGCTTCTTTTATTCTGCGTTGGCCACCAAAAGTGTCCGGCGTCAATTACTTTTCCCGCCGGTAATTTTAATTGTCGTTCATCACCAAAGATTCTCCTAAACTACCCTTTAACTAAATCTGTTGTTGCATTATATGCTAACTTAGGATAATAATCTGTAGTATAATAGGCAGTTTAATTAGCGGTATATCGGTAGTAGCTGTTATTACCGCTATTGCCATGCAGATGTTGGGTCAATTAGCGAGGTGGATGTGACAAAAAACCCAAACAGCCTATCCCTAAAAATTCTTGCTCTAGTTCTATCTACCGTATTTATTCTTTCCAGTATCGGCTGCTCGGGCAGGTCGGAACCCCGGAATAAGGCGGTAGCTTTTGAGGGGA
>PFFU01000140.1 GCA_002783345.1 Candidatus Aquicultor secundus | reverse complement strand
TAAGACGATCCAGTTTGCGACGGACAAGCCCGATATTAAGGCAAGTTACCAGGACGGTTTTCCAATGGGTGTTTTGGAGAACTTCTCGGTCGGCGTCGACGGTGTTATCACCGGTACGTTTACCAACGGTATGAACAAGCAGCTCGCACGAATCGCGCTTGCCCAGTTCGGAAATCCGGCGGGTCTTATGAAATCCGGCTCGACCATGTTCAAGCGGTCCAACAACTCGGGCGAGCTTCAGTACGGAGCCCCGGCAACCGGTGCGAACGGTACGTTGGTAGCGGGTTCACTCGAGATGGCTAACGTAGACCTCTCCCGAGAGTTTACCAACATGATCATTACGCAGCGTGGTTTCCAGGCCAACTCGAGGATCATTACGACTTCTGATGAGATGCTCCAGGAGCTTGTAAACCTTAAGAGGTAGTTAGCAGATTTATAGCTGTTCATAGAGGGTGCGCCTTGTGTGCACCCTTTCTAATTATCCTAAGGTAGGCGGTGCTTTTTGCCGATAAAAATATCTGTAAGCTCAAAACCATTTTGTTTTTTATGGAAGAGCTATGCCATTGAGGAGTAACTTGTGATAAAGCTGACGCGTTTTGACGGAAGCGAACTTACAATCAACGCAAATTTAATAGAGGTCGTAGAGGCAAACCCTGATACTGTGGTTACCCTCATAACCAATAAGAGATTTATCGTTAAAGAGACACCGGAAGAGATCATCGAGCTAGTGGTTAAACACTACGAAAAAGCCGGAGGCCCAAGGCTCATAGTATATGAGAACGAACGTTATCGCACCGAGGAGTGCGCATCATAGAAATCTCCACAGTAAGATTTTTATAACCTTCGCAGTAATCATCCTACCAGTCAACCTTGAACAAAGCGATACAACTATTGGTAATGAAAACTAGTTTGTTTACAAGGTGATGTTGAGATGGAGCAAGCCGTAACTGAAGTAACCGCGGTTCCCGAGGAGCAACAGCAGAAACCCGAACCGCCAAAAAAGAAACGCATAAAACTATCAGGCTTGATAACTAAATTAGGACCTTTAAAGATACCTGCTTTGGTTATTCTGGTAGCCGTACTCTCGATCGGCACAGCGCTTGTCATAACCAAAGTAGCCCAAGGCAATACAGCGACAAAGCAGGAAAGCCGCGTCAAGGAAGCTAAAAAGCAAAAAGTAGGCAAGTTTATAACCCTCGACCCGTTTACTGTTAACCTTGCCGGTGGCCAGAATTATTTACAGGCGGCTATCGCCTTTGAGATCGATAGTGAGAATGCCGAGCTGGAAACCGAGCTTAAAGACCGAAAACCGCAAATCAACGATGTGATTATATCGATTCTCTCCTCTAAATCGTCCGGTGCCATTGCCGATGGGCCTGGGAGAGAAAAGCTTAAAGTCGAGATTAAAAAGTCGGTAGACTCCTTGCTTGCCTATGGTAAAATTGAACGTGTCTACTTTACTACATTCATTATGCAATAGTATTCTTACCATAGATACAGCAGGAGTCAGATATGGCCGGGACGCTTACCCAAGAAGAAATAAACGCACTATTATCTTCATCAGCGAGCGGGATGGAGCCCCTGGAAGAAGAACCCCTGGGTTCCTCAACTGATTCAAAGCATGTCCGGCTTTATAATTTCCGCCACCCCGATAAGTTTTCAAAAAGTCACTTAAGCACGATGGAGCTGATTTATGAAGGCTTCTCACGCCATCTTAAGACAGCTCTTTTTGTTTATGTGCGGCAGAGCATCAACTTCAGTTTGGCATCGGTCGAGCAGCAATCATTTGAAGAATACGTCGAATCATTGCCGACTCCAAGTTCCCTGATCACTTTTAAAATGAAAGACCTGCCGGGAAGCGCGGTTCTTGAGATAAGCCCTGAGCTTACCTTTCTTATCCTTGACCGGCTTTTGGGGGGCATGGGTGACCAGCCGACAAAGGTTCGCGACCTGACCGAGATCGAAACGGTTATTATCCGTAAGGTCTCTGAAAGAATCCTCATGGCCTTCAGAATGGCCTGGTCGGAGATACATGACGTAGAGCCTTCCATTAAATCCCTGGAGACAAACCCCCAGCTTTTACAGGTTGTGCCACCGAACGAGATTGTTGCTACCGCGACGCTTGAAGTAAGGATAGGAGAGGCGACCGGTGCGATGAGTGTTTGCCTGCCGTATTTGACACTTGAGAGCGTAATGCCTAAGCTTTCTAGGCAAGTCTGGTTTTCTGCGAAGTTTGAGAACAAAGACGGCGAAAAAGCCGAAAACAGCAGGATCAGAGGAAATATCAGCAAAGTTAAACTCCCGGTTTCAATCGAACTGGGACGAACAAAGATAAGCATTAATGATCTACTTCAACTTAAACCCGGTGATTCTATTCAGCTGGATACGCCGGCCAACCATGATGTGAGGGTTTTGGTTAACGGAAGAATAAAGTTCTACGCCCAGCCGGGAGTTATTGGAAAACGATTGGCAGTTAAAACTACCAGGGTAGCTGATTAAGGAGCCGCTATATGCCACGTAAAAAACAAGAGATAGAGAAACCCGATGTAGAACTTTCGGATATAGAAAAAAGCGCCATCGGCGAAATTTGTGATCTGATCACCGCATCCTTGGCGAAATCCTTAAGCGAGAAGCTTGGCTCTGATGTGGGAATGGACCCCTCCACGGTTGATGTGATCGGGTTTAGCGATATCGGAAAGTTCCTGACGGCCCCCATCTTGCTCATCCAGCTTAGTAGTGCGTCGGCGTTAGAGGGACAGTTTTTTCTTTATATCAGCGGTGATGGACTTCCTAAGGTGTTCGATCTTGCGATTCCGGACGAGGCCAAGGAAATAGGGGCCGATGATGAGGTGATCCTTGAGGGCTTAAGAGAGATAGTGAACACTGCGGTTTCTGAAGCCATGACCAACTTTGCGGATAGCATGGGCCATACTATAGATATAGACTGTGCGGTAATCGATACGGTTGTGTTGCAGGATGAGTCGGGTTTTAAGAGCATTGGATTCTTGTATCCGGAAGGACAATTGTTAAACGTAGTAGCGGCATTGACGCTGCTGGACAGCTCCGTAAACGCAGGCTTCTTGCTGCCGCTCGGTCTTAGCAACCAGATAATCGATCTTCTCTTGAACGAGCAACCGGTTATGGAAAACGCTGTTCCGGCTATTGATGAGGACGATATTGGAGGAGTCGATCTTGCCGATATCCCCGAGGAGGGTCTTGGTTCGGATGCGGTAATCAGCGCACCCGGAATTGAGATCGAAGCGCCGCCCCAGGTACGTGACATGCAGCCTGCGAAATTTGACTCCCTAAGCGGGGGAGATGTTGCTGTCGCGGGCAACAGCAACATCTCGCTCTTGCTTGACGTGACGCTGGATGCCGCAATTGAGCTGGGTAAAACACAGATGACAATTGAAGAGATACTGCGGCTTGCCAAAGGTTCTGTAATCGAGCTGGACAAGCTGGCATCCGAGCCGGTTGAGTTTTTGGTTAACGGTAAGACGATTGCCAGGGGCGAAGTGGTTGTTATCGATGATAACTTCGGCATAAGGATAACCGAGATTTTAAGCCCAAGGGCCAGGCTTGAAAACCTTTAGTCGCCCGGTCTTCGCGTTGGACTGGAGAAAAGTTATATAGTTCTTGCAGGAAATGCCGATACCTTAAAATGAGGAAGGGCTCAGACTCTCATCTAAAAGCTCTCCTTCAGGGTTTCCGGTTTGTCCTGCTGCCGAGCTCTTCCTCCCCCTTTCTTTAGACACTCCGTTGAATCTTAAAGTACTGTTAATTACGCCTTTCATGCTTTAAAATCGATATAAGCCGCTGCAGCGGCTTTATAAACGATGGTTGTCAATTGGTGATTTTTGGGTAATTCGGCATGAGTACTGAGAAGCATACGTCGGATGATTTTTCTTTTAGCGCGTCGAGGGTGATTATGGTTGCCGGCGTGCTGGTGCTGGCGATAACTCTCGGGGTTATCATCTTTAACAACGTGGCTGCTGAGCTTAAAACGGAGGCGCTTTATTCCGAGGCGCTAAAAGATCGGGATCGCGGCGACCTGGTGAGCGCCAAGAGAAAGCTGGCGGATATCGTGAGAACAAACCCTTCTTTTAAGGATGCAAAGGATCAGCTTGCAGAGGTCAAGCAGCGTATCAATCCCGGCATGGGGACCCCTCCACCTCCAGAACATGGCCGCATCAGCAGAGAGAACGCCGTGAAGCTAAGTAATGAAAATGCTGAAGGCAGTTCCGGCGCAGGCTCTCGTCCCAAGCTCAAATTTCCCCAGAACGGTGCGGATGAACCAGCTAAAACCACACTGCCTTCGGCGATTGAGGGGTTTAAACTGGTTTCAGAGAGGTCGACAAAAGATGTAGTATCCCGGGTGTATGAACCGACAGACGCCGATAGCAAAGTTACAACCGTAACTGTCGCGATAAAAGAGCATGGTGATACGCAGAAAGCGTCCGATGCGCTTTATTCGATCAGATTTAAATATCGGCGTGGTCAGCAGCTCTATTGGGTAAACGGGCGTATGGCGTATTATGGCTATGATGGCCAAGGCCTCTCTATCCTGGCGTGGTACGAGGATAATGAAACGGTTGAGATTGAGGCCCAGGGGAAAGATCCAAAAATTGGGCAAATAGGTGTTCTTTTAGATATTGCCCGAGAGCTTTAAGACACCAACCGCAACCCGGTGA
>PFFU01000155.1:38500-45875 GCA_002783345.1 Candidatus Aquicultor secundus | reverse complement strand
GATTACCTTTGGCTCAATCGTTTCGAAATCAAGGCTGCCCCGTTTAAGGCGCTTCTTCTCAAGAATATCGCTTAAGTCGCGCATATTTACCAGCAGGTCGCGTACATCGGGGTCGGGATAGTCTCCCGTCTTAAACGCGAGATCCACCTGCTCGTAGGTCAGGCGGAAGTCGCTGTTTATGACACCTCTGTGTATCTCAAAGTCGATAACCTCGCCCTGCTCGTCGATCACCATTTCCACAGAGAGGGTCAACCTGTCGACGTTGGGGTTGAGGCTGCAGATGTTGTTCGAGAGTTTATGCGGGAGCATCGGTAGAACCCTGTCGGCAAGATACACGCTGGTCGCCCGCGCAAACGCATCTTCGTCGAGCGGACTGCCGATATGGACGTAATGTGAAACATCGGCGATGTGGACACCCAGGTGAAAATGACCGCCACCTTCATCGCGATGTATACTTACCGCATCGTCGAAATCTTTGGCATCCAACCCATCTATGGTAACCGTAAACACATCGCGATAATCCTTGCGTGCGGCAACCTCCGAAGCGGCAACCTCCGAAGGGACCGCCTCGGCTTCCGCCATTGCCGCGCCGGAGAACTCGGTGCTTAAGTTGTGCTCCTTTACGATGACGTCGATCTCAATAGTCGGGGACGTCTCATCCCCGATTATCTCGGTCACCAACCCCCGGCCTTCCTTCTTGCCGTCGGGGTATTCAAAGATTTTTGCGACTACCATATCGCCGTCTTTTGCGCCCATGGCATCGTTTCTGTTAACCATGACCCGATAAAAGATGCGCTTATCGGATGGCACGATAAGACTTATCGTGCCATGTGCCTCATAGCGCCCCACAACGCGGTCGTTGGCCCGCTCGATGACCCGCACGATTTCGCCCTCGCTGCGCGGTCCCTGACGCGTGCGCTTGCGACTCACTTTTACCGCGACTTTGTCCTTGTGCATGGCCCCGTTCATTTTACTTCCCGGGACGAAGATATCCCCTATCGCGGTGCGCACAAACCCGTAGCCGGCTTTATTTGCCATGAGGTCGCCGATGACCATGTCGAGCTGGCCGGGTAAAGCATACTTTTCCCTCTTTGTCCTTACCACTTTGCCCTCGGATTCCAAAATATCGAGGGCCTTTTTTATCTCGAGCTTATCAATCCCGGGCAATTCCAAGAATTCCGCAAGACCGTCGATATCCTGGGGAACGTATCCCCTTTTACTCATCACCTTGATAATTTGCTTTGTTAACTGCATATCCATCGCTCCAAATCGCTCAACTTTACCCATCTCTATCTTAGTTCTATCTTGGTTTTGTTATTGTTTTACTCTATTCTACCAGTTATGTGGGTTAGTATTTACGTCTTCCCATATCTGTTATAATATGAGCAAATAACCTACAAAACCCTGGAGGTTTTATTTTATGCAAAATTTCAACCGTGAAACACTTGCTCCATGTATCGTTAACGAGGGTATCCTGATTAACAGGAAGGACATGTTGCGTGCCCTCGAGACGCTTGAGAGCGTGAAATACGCGTATATCGTCGATGGCAACGTAATTAGCCAAGGTGAGGGTGTTGTCGTTAAAATCTTTTCAAGCCCCGAGACCTCTACCCTGGTCGTTAACGGCTGCCTGTTTTTAAATATCCTTAGCTTTAATTATTTACATTTTTACATGCAAGATAACGGGTTAACCACAATAGAGCTTGTTGAAGACTCAAAAACATTGCAACTTATCCCTATCGAAGAGGATGCCCGCAGGATCAACAAGGTCAACCGTGAGATTTTCTCAACCGGCCGCTACGATGAGGAAGCCCCCGCCGAGCTCTTCGACGAAATGGACGACGATGACCGGTTTTAACTAGGATGCCAGTTTCAGTTTCCTTTTGCCTGAAATAACGTCATTCATTACTTCGATGGCTTTCTGCAGCTGGTTGTCCTTCGGGTTTTTATGATCGAACTTCACAACAACGTCCGGCTTGATTCCTTTTTTCTGGATCATGCGGCCCTTTGGCGTGAGGTACTTATCCGTTGTCAACAGGATAGTAGAACCATCCTCGAGCTTGATAACGGTCTGGACGCAAGCCTTGCCGAATGATGTTTCACCGACGATAACCGCGCGTCCGTAATCCTGCAGGGCGCCCGAGAGAATCTCCGATGCGCTCGCACTACCCTTATTTATAAGGACTACGATGGGCATCTTTGCATCGGCGCCGCCTTCCGCATTCTTGGAATCAATGTCGCCGTTTCTGTTCTGGATTTTAACAACCGGGCCTGATGGTATCCACAAACTTGCGGTCGATACCGCCTCGGTTAGAATTCCGCCCGGGTTATGCCTCAGGTCGAGGATGAGTCCCTTTACTCCCTGGGATTTCAAGCTGTTATAATGCTTTTTGATATCGGCGGTTGTCGACTCATTGAACTGGTAGAGCCTTATATAACCGATATTTCCATTAAGTTTCTTTTCTACAACGTTCGGGATGGTGATTTGCTCACGGGTGAGCTTAAATACCAGCAGGTCTTTTGCGCCCTCGCGTCGCATGGTAAGGGTTACCTGGGTGCCACGCTTGCCCCTGATTAGCTTTACGGCTTTATCTGAACCCATGTCTTTTGTCGACTGCTTGCCGATTTTAACGATGACATCGTTTAACTTTACGCCGGCCTTTTCGGCTGGTGCTCCCTCCATCGGCGCTACGACCAGGCCATTGCGGCTCTTATCTTCGCTAAGCATAAGACCGACGCCGTCAAAGTGCCCGCTCATCTCTTCTTCAAACGCAGAAGTGTGCTTCGCGTCAAGATAATGCGTGTAGGGGTCGTCAAGCGCTTTGAGCATACCCTCTACGGCGCCGTTTATAAGTTTGCGGTCGGAAACCGGCTCAACGTATGCGTGGTCGATAATCTGGAGAACTTCTTGGACTTTCTGGGCTGAGGGCAGCTCTTGCGCATACTTTTCCGCACGCTGTTGCTCTAAAACCTTACCTAGAAACATGCCCCCCGTAAAAGCAGAGAAAACAACTAAAACAAGCAGAACTAAACCGGCTACGACCAGGATTTTCCTATCCAAATGTTACACCTCATTTAAGCTATGGCTTCTGATTCAGTATAAGCAAAAATAGTGATTACTGCTATAGCTAATAGTAGATTTGTGAGGTTACCGTGTTACTTGCTTTCTTAGTACCAATTCATGGGGTTTTGCGGATCGCCGTTTTTTCGCACTTCAAAGTGCAGATGCGGCCCGGTTGAGAGGCCGGTTGAGCCGACCTTTGCAATAGTCTCGCCCTTGTTCACACTATCGCCCTCCGAAACCAGTATCTGTGAGAGGTGGCCGTAGAGCGTGCTTATTCCATCGCCGTGGCTTATAATAACCGTCTGCCCGTAGCCTTTTACCCATCCCGCCTGGATAACGGTACCATCCTGGGCGGCAACTACGCTCTGGCCGTAAGGAGCGCCGATATCAACACCGGTATGCATCCGCATGGTATGAAGAATCGGGTGCATCCGCATGCCGAACGGTGATGTCATAGAACCATCGGTAGGCCAAGCAAACCCCGATGATGAGCCGCCGGCCTCCGATGAAGTGTTACTTCCCCGCCCGCGGCCCAGGCTTTTCTCAAGCTGCCTGATCCTCGATGCCAAAGCCGAGGACTCATCCAAAAGCTGATCTTCAGCCAGCTCATAGGCAGACCGATTTGCTTTGATCTGGTTGAGCAGAGCTTGTTTTTTGTTGATCTCGTTCTGCAGGTTGTTTTTCTGCACAAGCTTGGCATTGGTCAACGCACGGTAATTTTGCTCGACACCCACCAGCTCGATGCGCTGCGAGTTTACGGCGGCTTTGTCTTGCTCTACTTGCTGCTTCTTCTCCTGGATCTCGGCTTTGGTTTGCTCGATACGCTTGACGATATCGATATCCTGCGCAACGATGTACTCGAGGAAACGCACACGGTTAAGCAGGCTCATAAAATCGCTGGAGTTGAGAATAACGTCGATGAAGCCCGCGTTGCCGCGCTTGTAAATATTCTGAATGCGGGCATTTAGCGTCCCCTTCTGGTCGGAAAGTTTCGCCTCGGTGAAATCAAGCTCCTGCTGGGTTCTTATTAACTGCCCCTGGAGAGCGGCCAACTGGCGTTCTGTCCCCGCACGCTTGAGACTTGCTTTTTGCAGCTCCGCATCAAGCCGATCGTATTCTTTCTGAACCGCCATAACAGTGCCATCGATCGACTCTATTTGCCCGACAAGTTGGACTTCCTGGTTTTTGGCTTGCTGAATCTTTTGCCTGGTCTGGCTAAGCGTGGATTTAACGGTACCGAGTTGGTTACGCTTGGTGGACAATTCCGAAGAGAAGGCAGAACTAACCAGGGAGCTTAGGGCGAGAACGACGATTAATGCTATTATTTTTTGCCGCAGCGTAGTGGTTAAGTTCATGGTTCTACCTTACACCTAGTTAACCATTGCCAGTATAACAAGTCAACCCAGAGCTAGCATCCTAAATATATCCGAAACAACCATACTTCAATCACTGCTTTATATCGGCGCAATAATATGCCGCTTTAAACCATATGCCGCTTTACATCGTATTTCATTAACTGTTGATTTAAACGTTCGTTAAACCCGCAAGAAACGCCGTAAGGCAAGGGCGCTCCCAGCCGCGCCGATCATGATGCCGGCGACGATCAGGCCAAATATGAGCTGGTAAAAGTCCTGTGAACTAAAACCTAGCGGTAGAAATTTCAGGACGTCTTTTATCTTATCGATGATACTAACCTGAATAAGGTAAAGCAGTATGATCGCTATAAGGGCACCGATCAGACCCTGTATGATTCCTTCAAACAAGAACGGCCACCTGATGAACCAATTCGACGCACCGACAAGGCGCATAATCGCTACCTCCTTGCGTCTTGCGTAAATCGCAAGACGAATAGCGTTCGATATTAAAACCAGCGATGCGAAAGCCAAAAGACCTGCAAAGCTCACGCCAAACCAGCGCGCCATCTTGGTGAACGCGAAGAGTTTCTCGACGGTTTTACGGTCGTGCCTGATTTCGTCAATCTCCGAGCGGCCTTTTAGTCTTGCAACTACATCTTCGGCCTTCTGAGGGTTCTTAAGGGATAATTCAAGGGATTCCGGAAGCGGGTTGCCTTCAATCATTTTAAGCATATCCGTATCTTTAAATTGTTGTTTGAGGCGCTCTAAGGCCTGTTCTTTTGATACATAGGTCACTTTCTTTACCTCGCCCCAGGACATGATCTCGGATTGCAGCGCCTCGACCGATTCCGCGGGAACGCCTTCGTTTAAAAAGACGACCACTTCAACTTTTTGCTCGGTCATCTTCATCCAGTTATTCACCGTAAAGGCGACCAGCATGAAAAAGCCGACAACAAGCAGAGACAGGGCCACTGTGGTGATGGCGGCCATATTTATAGCCCAGTTCTTCTTAAGGCTGTTAAATGATTCCTTCAAAAAATAGAAAGGACGATACGACATACCTGTTACCCCTTTATTTACTCCTCGTACCCATATACACCGCGCTGCTGGTCTCTGATCATGGTTCCTTCTTCAAGGGCGAGAACACGCTTCCTCATGCTGTCGACCATCTCACGGTCGTGCGTTGCGACCAGGATGGTTGTTCCCGTTCGGTTGATCTTGTTGAGCAGCGACATAATATCGCTTGAGTTACCCGGATCCAGGTTTCCGGTCGGCTCGTCGGCCAGGATAATCGCCGGACGATTTACAAACGCCCTGGCAATCGAGACCCTCTGCTGCTCGCCGCCGGACAACTCATCCGGGTAACTGCTTGCTTTGTCTTCGAGACCGACCAGCCGCAAAACCTCGGGCACCTGCGATTTGATCACGCGAATCGGCTTTCCTATTACCTCGAGTGCAAACGCAATGTTTTCCGCCGATGTCTTGTTTGGTAGAAGCTTGTAATCTTGAAAAACACACCCGATGTTTCTTCGCAGCTGAGAGACGCGCCAGCGGCGCATGTTTACGATATCGTGGTTGGCGACAAAAATCTCGCCCCTTGTCGGGACAAGTTCCCGCAGAAGCAAGCGTATGAATGTGGACTTACCGCAGCCTGATGGCCCGACCAGGAACACGAACTCGCCCCGGTCGATATCCACGTTGATGTCCTTTAATGCGGGACGTCGTGCTCCCTTATATACCATCGAAACGTTCTTCATTTTAATCACGGATTAATCACTCCCAAAATCGGTATCCTACTAGAAAGCCGGGCATAAATCAAAGGTTAACGGTAGTTCGCCTGTTGTCCGTGCAGGTATTACTTGCTGACGAGACCTTGTACCGCTTGGGAGATGTCTTCGCTGGTCAATCCATAATATTTGAGCAGCTCGGCGGGTTCGCCGGAGCGGCCAAATAAGTCCTTTATGCCCACGTTTGCCATCGGTACCGGATATGTATCGCTAAGGAGCTCTGCTACTGCGCTCCCCAGACCTCCAATAATACTATGTTCTTCTGCTACAACCACTTTTCCTGTTTTCTGTGCGGATTTTATTAAGGTTTCTTTATCAAGGGGCTTAATCGTTGAGACATTGATAACTTCCGCGCTGATCCCCTGCTGTTCAAGGGCCTCGGCGGCCTCAAGGCTGCTCGCGACCATAATGCCGGTCGCAAAGACGGATACATCGGTGCCTTCTTTGAGCATGACCGCCTGGCCGGGGACGAACTCGTACGACTCGTCAAACAACATGGGAACCGTAGCCCTACCGAGACGGATGAAAACCGGCCCATCGATTTGTGCGGCTTTTTTAATCGCCTTTTTTGCCTCGTAGAAATCAGCGGGAACAATCACCGTCATGCCGGGGATAACCCGCATGAGGGCGATGTCTTCTATCGTCTGATGCGAACCGCCGTCTGCGCCGACCGTTATGCCGGCGTGCGTCGGACATATTTTCACATTTAATTTAGGGTATGAGACCGTATTGCGAATTTGTTCAAAGGCGCGCCCCGTCGCAAACATGGCAAAAGAGCCCGTATAGCAAATCTTCCCGGTCGTGGCCAGGCCGGCCGCCATCGCCATCATATTCTGCTCGGCTACACCGCAATCAAAAAACCGCTCGGGAAATTCCTTCTTAAATTTCATGGTCGTGGTAGATTTGGCAAGGTCCGCCTCAAGCACAACCAGGTTTGAAAACTCATGCCCCAGCTCGACCAGGGCCTCACCGTACGCTTCGCGTGTTGCTCTTTTCTCCGACATTTTATTTCCTTTTTTAATAGCTAAGAAGCTCTCAGCATTCAGCTGTCAGCTAAAACCTTCTTCTATAGGTACGCTTTATCTAAGCTTAGACGCTTTTACTTCTAATAATGCTTACTGCTCTCTAGATTCTTCACTTCGCTATCGCTTCGTTCAGAATGACATCTA
>PFFU01000155.1:35414-38485 GCA_002783345.1 Candidatus Aquicultor secundus | reverse complement strand
TGCTCTCTAGATTCTTCACTTCGCCCCTGCTCTCTAGATTCTTCACTTCGCTATCGCTTCGTTCAGAATGACATCTAGCGGACCCTCATTCTAGACCCTGCTGCTGAGAGCTGACCCACGTTCTAGAACTTCTATCCCTACCCGAGCGGGCCCAGGGCTTCGATCTCGCAGATCGCCTTGTCAACCTGATCGGCGGACGGGGCCTTGCCATGGAAATCAACAACGCCCTCCATAAAGGAGACGCACTTGCCCTTCACCGTATTGGCGATGATCATCGTGGGTTTGCCTTTGATCGATCGCGCTTTTTCAAACGCGTCGATAAGCTGCTCAACGCTGTGCCCGTCGATTTCGATCGTGTGCCAGCCGAAGGCCGACCATTTTGCTGCGGCCGGTTGGATATCGACGATCTCGCTCACCAGGCCGTCAATCTGCATGTTGTTGTAATCGAGGATACCTACAAGATTGTCCAGCTTGTGCTGGGCGGCAAACATACTCGCCTCCCAGATGATGCCCTCCTGGGATTCCCCGTCCCCGATAAGGGCATAGACCCTGGAATCCTTTTTATCGACCTTTACACCGAGCGCCATACCGACCGCGGCGGAAAATCCCATCCCCAACGAGCCGGTCGAGATCTCGACACCTCTCGTTTTGAGCATATCGGGATGCCCCTGCAGGTGGCTGTCGATCTTTCTGAGCGTCCATAAATCCTCAACCGGGAAATAGCCGCTCTCGGCAAGCGCCGCGTAAAGTACGGGCGCCGCGTGTCCCTTGCTTAAAACAAAACGGTCGCGATCAGACCAATGCGGATCCTCGGATCTATGCTTAAGCTCATGAAAATAGAGCGTTGCGACGATATCCGCAGCGGATAACGAACCCCCGGGGTGACCCGACTTGGCCAATCCGACCATTTTGACGATGTGACACCGTATAGTTCTGGCTTTCGCTTCAATAGACTCGACGAGAGCCTGCCTACCGGCTGAAGTAGTATTAGTGGTGGTCTGAGTGCCCAAAACTTCTCCTTTCGCACGGCGAACTGCTTAAAGCCTTCGCTAACAACTTCATGAACACCTAAAGACAATAATAAACGCCGCCTTCTCCACGCTGAGGCCCTCCTGCGCGTAGTCGATGACGCGGCCCATAACTATAACCGCTATCATTCCGCAGAGAGCCAGTTTCAGCCCAAACACAGTGGCTGCTATCAGCATAACAAAACCGTCAACAACTAAGAAGAGCTGACCCAGACCTAAATTACTATATTTTTGCGTTTTCAGTTCTCAGCAGTAACCACCATTTGATTATCTTGGACTAGAATCTTGGTTATTTTCATACCGAAGGGAAGGTTGTTGGCCGGTATATTGAGGGGTATTTCTCTCACCCAGTTTCGCGCGTCAACCGCACCCCACTTGCTGAGCTTGGTAAATTTCGCATCGATCGGCTCGATGACCAGGTAGTCTCCTTTAACCCTGGGTTTAAATATAACTTCGAGGCCGCCAATCATTTCGATATCCACCCTGGCGGTAATCCTGTCCGGTTTGAGACGTATCTTCCATCCGCTTAAATCGGGATAGGCGCTGCTAATATAATGGTTGATGTCGTCCTCGCCGAACACGATTCTGGCATTTGCCTTGCCGATCTTTGTAACCGCGACTTTTTTCTGGAGAACGGGAGCCTTGAGATCGAATTTAATGTCCCGCACAAAAATCGTAAGGCTTTTTGCCTTGAGCCCGTTGAACTCGCCTTTCGAGCACTCGACATACACCTGTTTCACTTTACCCGAGAGGAGCATCAGTGTGGTCGAGTCAACGCGTATATAAGCGCATTCGTTCAAATCATATTTGTGCTTAAGGGTATCGATAACCGCCGATTGGATGATAGTGTTCGCCAGGGACGGCACGATGATGGCCACAAGTATGCCCAGGACAATGATAATTGGTATTGCAATGGTTATAACCGGTATGCGTTTCATACAACCCCTAGCGCCGGGCCCTTCGTTGAGCCGGATATTCAAGCTGTTGTTATACGGCTCCATCCGCAGCTTCGAGCACCCGCTGCCGGTGATACGCAATGATGAAGTCGTCGATGTCGCCGTCGAGCACCGACTGCACATCGCCTTTTTCAAGGCCGGTTCGGTGGTCTTTGACGAGCTGGTACGGGTGCAAGACATAGGACTTGATTTGGCTGCCCCAGGCGATTTCTTTCTTTTGCTTATGGCGCTCGGTCTCTTCCCTCGCCCGCTCTTCCCGGATACGCTCGTAGAGCCGGGCTTTGAGGATTATCAACGCCGTCTCTTTGTTCTTCGACTGCGAGCGCTCGTTCTGGCACTGCGCCGCCACACCGGTCGGAATATGGGTGATGCGCACGGCCGAATCGGTCACGTTAACGTGCTGACCGCCGGCACCGGTCGACCTGAACGTTTCAATGCGTAAATCAGACGGCTCAATGGTTATCTCGATATCGGTGTCAACCTTTGGGATAACATCAACAGAGGCAAACGAGGTATGCCTCCTGCCGCCATAATCGAATGGGGATATCCGTACCAGCCGGTGTACCCCGCGCTCCGCCTGCAGAAACCCGTACGCGTACTTGCCTTCAACGGTAAACGTGACGGTTTTAATGCCCGCCTCCTCACCGGGGGCGAATTCGTTTATACCAACCTGGAAATCCTTGCTCTTAGCCCACTGGATAATCATGCGCATCAGCATCTCAGCCCAGTCCTGCGACTCTGTGCCGCCCGCTCCGGGATGAACGGTTACGATAGCGCTGCGGCTATCCATTGGGTCCGTAAACCAGCTTCGAAGCTCCAGGTCATCAACAAAGCGTTGTAGCTTTTTAAAAGCCCTTTTAATCTCGTTGCCAAGCGACTCGTCGTTTTCAGAAATCGCCAGCTCGTTCATGATCTCGAGGTCCTCGGATTCATCGTCCGCCCGCTCCCACGCCTGGATATCGTCCTTTAAGTCGCTTAAGGCGGACATCACCTTTTGGGCGGCATCCGGATCATCCCAGAAGCCCGGTTTGCTGGCTTCTTTTTCGAGCTTGCCTACCTCTTCTCTTTTACCGTCTATGTCAAAGAT
>PFFU01000155.1:29588-35400 GCA_002783345.1 Candidatus Aquicultor secundus | reverse complement strand
TCATAATTCGTAATTCCTATGCCGCGCCGCAGCACTTTTTATATTTTTTGCCGCTTCCGCACGGGCAGCGATCGTTTCGCCCTATCCGGTCTTTATCGTCCTTTACTTTTGGCTTCTTCGGCTCGCCACTCGAGCCGCCACTAGTAACCATAGCCTGCTGTTTCGGCTTGACGGGTTCATCCTTGACCACCTGGACATGGAACATATAGCGTAGGGTATCCTCTTTGATGCCCTCGATCATAGCCTGAAACATATCGTATGCTTCCGACTTGTACTCGACAAGCGGGTCTCTCTGGCCGATCGCCCTGAGGCCAATTCCCTCTTTCAGATAATCCATCTCGTAGAGGTGCTCCCTCCACTTGTTGTCGATTACCTCGAGCACGACCAGGCGCTCGATATCGCGCATCAGCTCTTCGCCAAACTCTGTTTCTCGCTCCCCATACTTGGCCTGTGCGGACTCGACAAGCTTGTCTATCAGTTCCTCTTGCGTTATCGAGGTTACCTCAAGCGCATCTTTACCCCACCCAAGCGGGAACACCTGGTTGACATATGAGAACAACCCGTCCCAATCCCATTCTTCGGGGTAGGTTGAGTCACTGGTGAACACCCCAACAACGGCCCTCATCACATTGTTAATCATATCGAGTATGCGCTCACGCACATCTTCGCCTTCGAGGACGCGCAGGCGTTCTTCGTAAATAACCTCGCGCTGCTTGTTCATGACATCGTCGTATTCGAGGACATGCTTACGTATGCCGAAGTTCTGCGCCTCGACCTGTTTCTGCGCCGTCTCGATGGATTTTGAGATCATGCCGTGCTCGATCGGCTGGTCGTCCGGCACGCCGAGGCGCTCCATGATGCCGCCGATACGCTCAGAGCCGAACAGTCTCATCAAATCATCCTCAAGCGACAGGTAAAACCGGCTTGATCCGGGATCTCCCTGACGACCCGAACGACCCCTGAGCTGGTTGTCGATTCGCCGTGACTCATGGCGTTCGGTAGCGGTTATATGAAGACCGCCCGCTTCACGTACCTCATCGGCTTCTTGCGGGTCTTGCGGATTACCGCCGAGGATGATGTCGACGCCTCGACCGGCCATGTTGGTCGCAATCGTTACCGCGCCCTTCCTACCGGCCTGGGCGATGATTTCGGCCTCCCGCTCGTGGTACTTGGCGTTCAGCACCTCATGCTTTATGCCGCGACGCTTGAGCATCTTGGAGAGCATCTCGCTCTTCTCAATCGAGACCGTACCTACAAGAACCGGCTGACCCCGTCCGTTACGCTCGACGATGTCTTCAATAACCGCCTTGAACTTGATATCTTCGGTTTTGTAGATGGAGTCCGGCATGTCATCCCTGATCATAGGCTGGTTCGTAGGAATGACTACGGTCGCCAGTTTATAGATATGCATGAACTCGTCCGCCTCGGTTGCGGCGGTACCGGTCATGCCTGCCAATTTATCGTACATGCGGAAATAGTTCTGCAGGGTAATCGTTGCAAGCGTCTGGTTTTCCTCGCGGATCTTGACGCCCTCCTTTGCCTCGATCGCCTGGTGCAGGCCTTCACTGTACCTTCTGCCGTCCATTAAACGTCCGGTAAATTCATCGACAATGATAACCTCACCGTCTTTGACGATGTAGTCGACATCCTTCTTGAAAAGCGCATGCGCCTTTAGCGCCTGCTGCAGATGGTTTACAAGCTGGCTGTTTACGTGGTCGTACATGTTATCGATGCCCAGAGCATCCTCTACTTTTGCCACGCCTTCCTCGGTGATAGACACGGTGCGGTGCTTCTCGTCGACCTCATAGTGCTCTGTCTTTTTGAGTTTGGGAACGATCCGCGCAAACGAGTAGTAGGTGTCGGCCGATTGCTCCGGCTGCCCTGAAATAATTAACGGCGTCCTTGCCTCATCGATCAAAATGCTGTCAACCTCGTCCACTATCGCATAGTGGTAACCGCGCTGGGTGCGCTCATCGACGCTGGTCGCCATGTTATCGCGCAGGTAGTCGAAGCCGAACTCGTTGTTCGTACCGTAGGTGATATCCGCATCGTAGGCTTGCTTTCTATGCACCGGATGCATCTCCGACTGGATGAGGCCGACTCTTAAGCCCAAAAACTCGTAGAGCTTGCCCATCCACTCGCTGTCGCGCCGGGCCAGGTAATCGTTGACGGTTACCACGTGTACACCCTTGCCTTCCAGGGCGTTTAGATACACCGGAAGCGTCGCCACAAGCGTCTTGCCTTCACCGGTCTTCATCTCGGCGATCTTGCCTTCATGAAGGATGAGCCCGCCCATGATCTGCACGTCGAAATGGCGCATCTTCAAGACACGCCTTGAGGCCTCGCGAACGACCGCAAACGCCTCGGGAAGAAGATCGTCCAGGATCTCCCCATCGGCAAACCGCTGCTTGAACTCGGCCGTTTTCGCGGTAAGCTCGGGGTCGCTTAGTCTCTCGACCTCCGGCTCGAATTCGTTGACCAGTGCGACTTTATCTTCAATCCGTTTTAACTTTTTGCCCTCTCCCATGCGCAATACGCGCTCAAGTAAGCTAAACATATATACAACTCCATATTACTGTCTGATATTTTTAAAAGTGATTTGGTCTTACGTCATAAAACACCAAACGTATTTTACCACTTTTAATGGGGATGGTCATGGGACATTTCCCACAACCATAATACAGCATTAAACCGGGCATTGCATCGGTATAAATGTTAAATAGTTAGCTCACGTACTCCATCAGCTTGCCCTGCTTGCGCAGTATAGTAATCAATGCCTGGACGACCTTTGGGTCAACATCGATTTGTTTCTTTTCTCTAGCCTAGTGTCTTAAGCTATCACCTCCTCTACGCCTCAGCCTGAAAAGCACAGGCTATACTCATCTCATAAGTGCGAAATATCATGTGATTCCAAGAGTTTTGTACAAAGTCACTGGATTTTTAAAAAAGCCCATTTACTCAGCAAAACCTTGCGTTCAAATACATAAAACACTTAGCGAATGAAGGTTACGGAAGCTTCGATGAGTTAGCTATATCAACTAGCTCTGTTACACTAAGATTCTGTCCCGTCAGAGAATATGTGACATTATTATCCCACCATGCGATACTACCTGGGTTCAGAATTTCATTGCCAAATATATCTTTTACTGTATTTGGCTCTGATCCACAGCCTGATTTCCCGTTCACCGTAATACTCGCGTACTTACCAGCCGACTGCCCGATTACTTGCGTAAAATGAGCTTGTTGTTCACTATCCGACGATGGATCCGGGTAGGCCGAGAGCACTAAATCATTCCCGAAAACTATTTTTACCGACCGAAGATTCTCGTCTGGGTTTTTTTCCACATAGGCCGCCTGAAACTGTCTATTTTTTGTGTCACTTGGCAGCGCAAATTTAAACTTCAATTTTGTCTGTGCCTTCTCTATGGAGTCAAACTTATCACCCCAAGCCTCATAGCTCTTGATTTTATCAGCCCAGCTGCTTGATTTTTGTTCGTATTTGCTTGGTATTTGTTCCGATACTACTTTATTTGCCCGGCTTGTTTTATCACTAGCCTGAAGATTAATCTTCAGTGCAAAAACCGAGATCAGCAGTATTGCAACCGACAATGAGCTAACAAATATAGTTACCCTACGTTTTTTCAAAGTCATGATCACCAATCCTTTATCCTGAGAGCATCTATTTAATTCTTCAACGAGTAAAGGTTATAATTCGTCGCTTTATAGCCGTGATAACCAGGGTCATGGTCTGGGCTGCTTGCAGCAGGGTTTTCGTATGGGCTGCTAAAGTATTGCCAAGTTGCCCCAGAAGTGTTCGCCAAACGTTGGCAGACACGCCAACGTGCATAATTTGAATCGTTCACGGTTGATCGTTCTGTTCCAACACTTGCTCTCCCTGATTTCATTATTGTGAAGAGCCAATTATATTTTTCCCAATCGATGCCGTCTCTTTTTGCATACGCCCTGAACCATGTATTATTAACACCATCTGACACTACTTTTAAGCCAAATTCTTGTCCTGCGGTTGGAGCACCTACATTAATAAACCTGTTATCTACAAGAACGCCGTAGTCTATGCAGTATACGAACCAATGTAAGCCTTGAACAGAATTCCACATCCAACCGAACTCCAAGTAATTATCAGGGTCTTTGTAGAGGTAAACCGAGTTTAAATGAATAGAAGCGGGCGCGTTTGAATCAACTAAAGAGTAACAAAAGCTCCCACGCTGTCCCGTAACGTTCTCATCAAAACCCACTGCGCCATAATCCAATGTTGCTAGAGCTGGTGCAGACATTGCCAGCGAAATTGCAATTATTAGTAATAACCCTACTGTAAGCTTAAGCTTTGTACGTTTATGCTGCATCTTCTCACTCCTCATACCTACTGGTTGCAAAAACAATCAACCTCACCTGCTTTAAATAACCCATTACGCAATTTACTATGGCATGCCCCCCTGAAAAATTAAGCCGTGCGACCACCCCTTTTATGGAAACCTTTGAGGTAAAGGTAACCAGGAATAAAGACTTAGCGGCTTTGGTCAAGAACAGCTTTTGAACACAATATTTTGCGAGCTAATGTCTTGTATACATATCATTTGCTTGTTAATATGAACATTATAAAACTATTAAGATGTTAGCAAAAATAAGATCGTAATACAACCACTTATTTACACAATTATAGGAAACTAGTTTAGCCATGTTCTGGAATTTAGAGATAGGCTATCTTTTTGATTAACGGAAATGCGTCTGCGGTGGCAGATCACAGATTTTACAGGGAACATGTTCTTGGTTTTGCATCCTGAGCACTAGAAGACCAAATTTTCCGACCAAAAGGATGGTAGGTGAATTTAGCTCACGTACTCCATCAGCTTGCCCTGCTTGCGCAGTATGGTAATCAATGCCCGAACGACCTTTGGGTCAAACATTCCTTCAAATATGCAGAATGTCCATAACTATTTTCATTGCCTGTTCTACCGAAGTTCCGCAGTGAGTAGACAAACGCCGTTCCAATCAGGGCGTTATCCAGCAAGGATAGAAAGCGGCTAAAATGCGTGTAGTGCCTACGGGGTTATCTCGAAGAACTTTGGCGGCTCTTTGATCTTTAGGGCGGTAAAGATCTCCCGTTGTGCGGGCGTGGTCTCGGTTCGCTGCAGAACTTTGCCAGCTGGCCCTTTAAACTCACCAAGATGCATACGATTTAGTTCTGTTTTGATACATCGCCAGGTCTTTTTCGTCTCGACTTCTGCCACCCGAATACAAAGCAGTGCGAGGAAGCAGAGGGTGATATGAGCACGGATGCGCTCCTCTTTTCGGTGATACACGGGGCGAAGCTCAAGGGTGTGCTTTAAGTCTTTAAACCCTCGCTCGACTTCGAGCAGTTGTTTGTAGCCAAGGGCGACGTCTTCGGAAGAGAGCGTATCGTCTGAGGTTGAAAGCAGGAATTTGCCGTCAAGTCGCTCTTCTTTTCTTATCTTGGCTTTGTCGATTGCAAGGGTGCCGTCGGATTTTTGTTTGAGGTAGCGCCCCATGCTTTTGTTGCTGCGAAGACAACACGCCGCTTTTTTGTGCGGCGCCCCTTTGAGCTGTTTAATGCTGGCGAGCTCTGCCTCAAGGCGTGAAATGGTGTGCTCGCGCCCCTCTTTGTCTTTTTTAGCCTCAGCCGGGTTGTAGCAAAGGATATATCGCTTACGTCTCTCGCCATCGCCGACCACGATCTCTTTTACCTTGAGGTTGTCTTTTACCACCTGATAGCGCCCGGCTCTCGACAGTGCTTGTTCCGCTAACGGGCTGCCGGAGCGAAGTTTTTCTCCGG
>PFFU01000155.1:20849-29575 GCA_002783345.1 Candidatus Aquicultor secundus | reverse complement strand
TTCTCCTCTTAAGGTAAAGCCTCTATCTACCACCATGACGACTCGGCCTAGCTTCCAGTCCCGAAGGTCATCCTTAATCCGCTCGACGAGGGCCATGTCGGCGGTGTTTCCCTGAAAGACCCACGATCGAACCGGTATGCCTTCGCGGGTGACCGCAAGGCCGACCACTACCTGAGGCCGGTCATCTCGGTGGTCTTTTGTGTTGCCGTATTTTCTGAAGTCGTCTTCATCCGCCTCGAAGTAGGTGGAGGTGGTGTCGAAAAAGAGCAGATCGACTTCTAAGTTAAGAAGATTGGCAACAGAGAAGAACACTTCTTTCTGGATCGCCTCGTCGGCGTCGAGCAAAAAGTCCATCGCCCGGTAGGCGTGGTCGTCGGTTACGTTTGATAGGTTCTTAATCACTACATCACCCTTCATCCAGGAGACGGCCAAGAGCTTGGAGGTGGGATTAATTGCTCGGTTGGCGACAAGGGCAAAGAGGGTACGCTCTACATCGGTTTCGAAATGCCTGGTTTTAAGAAGCTCTCCTATGGCTGATGCGATACCTAAGCGCTCCCAGATCGCATCCATTAGGTACGCCGCCCCAAACGGCTTTGATGAGATAAAGGATATCTCCGGGTTTGCCGCTTCAAGGGCTTTCGCCGGGCTCCAAGAACCGAGAGATGCTTTTTACCAACCTGGCGAGCGCGTCACGATCGAGCCGATCCTCTCGTCCGAAGGAGTAGACGACATTGGCCTGGGCCTGGCCTTTTTCGTTTCGCTCGTTGTGTGCAAGCTATAGATAGCGCACTACCGAGCCATCTTTGTTTTTCCGGGAGATCGTTCTCAAGTACATGCCTATATGCTACAACATCTAGTGCTTGATAGTACAGGTAATGATTACCAAACGTGTGCCTACGCTTTTTCGGCGTTTCCGGCACTCCTCAGGTCGCTGAGCTGCTATTATGGATTTTGGGTGGGGTAAAGATGCCTATTTACTGCGGAACTTCGGTTCTAGCTGATGAACGATAATTATAATTACCGCCCGAAGACGGTTAAAATTCCTGTTTTTAGTAAACCGCGCCGTCTAAGCTGATCTAAACGAACCGCGACTTACAACGAACTCTGTATTTAGTTACGAGACTAACGGGGACTTAGAAATTGAGATAAGGAGTTAACCGGAGAGTAAAATCCATTTGCAATCATACGATTTAATATACTATCTGCTTCTTTGCTATCAATAATCTCTTTCTTTATTGCTTTTATAAGGATGCCTACGGTTCCTGTAAGTTTTACACCAAGAAACGCCGCTTCCTTTCTTGCTATTTTATCATCACAGGCAAATACAAAGCCTCTTGTCTTGGCTATAGCGATACTTGATGCTTCACCAAAACCAAGCGATATTGAAAGTGTTTCAAAGAGGGTCTTTTCTTCTGTTGTATCTAACGGAATTTCCTTAATCCATCCGGCTTTTATAGCATCTCTTACTTTTAAAAGCCCATCATGACCTTTAAGAATTCCCTTGATATTCTCTGCAACAACAAAGCTTGTAACGTGCGCGGAGCCGGCATAAAATTTCTTGACGATATCAAGAGAGTCTGCCGTTGAAAAATTACTCAACACGCAGTTATCAAAAATAATATAAGGCGTTCGATCATGCATTTGCCGCATCCAAGTCTATATCTTCTAATTCCTGCGCCTTGAGACGAATACCTTTATCCTTCAAATATAGCCTTGTGGATACGACGTCGAGACCGAGAATTTCAGACAGCTTGCCGATGCTGATAAAACCTTCTTCATAGGCCTCGATCGCTATGAACTTTCGTTGTTCATGCCTATCCTTTTTTATGTATGTTTTATCAAGAGCTTCTCTTACAAGCTCGCCGAGAGTCCTTCCTTCTTTCTTTGCCTGAGTTTTTAGTTTTCTGTGCTGCTCGTCGGTGAGCATTATATTAGTCCGTTTCATATCCTCTCCTTATATGTGTAACAATATGTGTAAGAATATTTGTATGTAATGTATCATTTGAGCTAATATTCGTCAATCATTACGTCGCACAGGTCGCGACCTGGAGCGGGAGCATAGACACATGGCTTGACGTAGGCACTACACGCATTTTAGCTTCCTTCTGTCTTTGCTGGATAACGCCCTGTTTGGGGCGGCATTTGTCTGCTAACTGTCGAAGTTCGGCTAGACTTGTCTCGAGAATGCTAAATATGCAATCTTGCCGTCTCTGGCTTTAAGCCAAAGCCATTTTGTCTGCAAACCCTAAAGCTGATTCTAACGCCTGAAAACAAGTGCGGCCAGGCATATAATCACCTGGCCGCACTTGTTTTTCTCGTTTTTACAAAATTTTAAATCGAGCCCGGGGGGACATCAAATTCTTCGTAAGGGATATACCCGCCCGGCCATAAGAATTCTTAAGGCTCTTCGCCCGGTAAAAAATTAAATTCTTCGTAAGAGATTTTCCAGCAACCGGCCTCTTTTGCAAAGGAAAACCTGTAGTGAGCAGTGCCTTCAGGAGTAGATATTTTGCCGTCTGGTCCTTTGCCTCTTGCATAGGTTCTAATATCAGCCTCAGCTGTTGCCCTATCCCCATTTAAATTGATGATTAAATTGTCGAACTTCTTTATGCCTCCATCTAATTCTCTGAAGTTATCCGATTCCTGCCCTGATACAGCATTTTTGAGACATTCTATACGGCTTTTCTTAATTGCAGAATCAGATGTGTATATTTCATTGTATTTAGCGGTAATCTTATCAAACATCACCTGTTTAACATGCGCAGGTATTTTTCCTTTTGGGTCCGAACAATAGGGCTCAGGTAATATAGGCAATATATGGTCAGCAATAACAGACTCTTTTATTACTTTTTCAATTTCTGCCATATCTCTTGCGTTCTCTAAGCTTATAAAGCCAAGTAAGCCTGAGGCCGCTATGACTACTGCAATTATGCTTAGCACAATTTTTATTGCTTTAGGCTTGGTATGATTATTTGCCATTGGGGTAAACCTCCTTTAGTAGGGTCTTCTTGCATAAATAGTTGTTGTTGCCCTGTTAGGGTTATAAGGCCATAGGTGCCATATAGCCCGGTATCTATTGGTGGTATGCTGACACTGCAAATCTCCGTAATAGCCTGTGTTGCTAGGGTCAGTACCATATGCAGTAACTATACCACCGTGATCTTTACTTCCGTTGCTATCCCAATCATAGGCAAGCATATCGCCCCGAGTGATACTCGAATTTGAACCGTTGGTAGGAGCTTTCCAACTGCCGAGGTAATTAGAACTGCCTGCCCTTAAGAAATTATAGAAATAGCTTGCAACTGTCCAAGAATTGCTCCAGGTCCATCCATACCAATGATGCTCCATATACCATTTTGTATCTTCTGTTGAGCCATACCTCATCGGCCAGCCTCCGCCGCCATACAAGGCTTGAGAGGTAAAGTTGGTGCAATCACTACTAAAATATGGCCAGCTTGAATTTGGGCTTGTGGCATATTTCTCGGCATATTGCGCAGCCCCGCTAGCGCTATATGAAGCATAAGCATCAGATGTAAGGCCAAAGTTTCCTATAGCCAACAATAAGCAAAATACAAACAGCAACTTGCCTTTTCTTATCATTGCCCTCTCCTTTTCTTTTTCTTATAGATTAGCATGTGGTAAATTCTTCTCACCACCTTCTGGTCTTCATCTTCAGTTTATAACTGAAGCCTCCAGGGGGTGGCTTTTAGTTTATAGAACCATTAACGATATAACTATCGACTCTCAACTTAACCACCCCCTTGTCAGTTAGTGCCAGATAGTCAGATAATTAGTTATTTTGCCACCATTTTAATGGCAAACATCTTAGTGGTAAGTATTGACATTGTATATGGTATTTCCGGCCTGCTAGCCGCTGTCTACAAAGCTAGCAAAAAAAAAGGGGCGGACGTCAATCGTAACATGAACATTTAATTTTACGTTGTTAGCGGTTGTTGGGTTTAATGTTGATATATCGTAATATGATAATAATGGAAACGAGAGTTTTTTACATTTTGTTTTATTGATAATTTTGTATATATTTTGTAAGATATATCGTAATATATCTCGTACAAAAGGAGGGTAAAAATGGCTATAAACATACTATCTGCAAGTGAAGTTAGAGAGCAACTTTCACGTATCTTAAAAAGTCTATCTGAGAAAAAGGAACCTGTTTTTATCACCCAGTATGGAAAAGCAAAGGCAGTCTTAATGGATATTGATCGTTATAACGCCTTAATGCAACTTCTTGAAGACCTTGAGGACATTAGAGACTTTCGTCTTGCTGAAGGAGAACCAGTGCAAGATTTCGAAGAATTCATTGCCGAGCTTGAAGGGCACCCGGGTGTATCGGCTTAAAATAAAAGAGCGAGCACAGAAAGATTTAATAAAGCTTGCTCCAGTCTATCGAAGCAAAATTACGACCATAATAAGGGAGCTTGTCAATAACCCTAGACCTCAAGGTTCTGTTAAACTTACGAATCAAGAGGAGTGGCGAATCCGCCAAGGTGATTATCGAATTCTTTACATCATCGATGATAATTCCCAAGAAATAACAATCGTTAGAATTAGGCATCGTCGTGAAGTTTATCGTTGATTGTAGGGGGACGTTAAAATACGCAATAAACTAGCCAACGGGGACGCTGGCTGGGCGCGCTGAAAAATAAGCGGGGTGTTTGACCTTTGAGTTATTTGCGCAAATTAAGAACGTCCCCCTATTTTACGTACTCCATCAGCTTGCCTTGCTTGCGCAGTGTAGTAATCAATGCCCGAACGACCTTTGGGTCAAACCTCATGCCCTGCTCTTTTTTGATCCTGCTGACGGCCTGGTATGCGGTGAGGCGCTCATCAAGCATGTCCGTTTTCGTAAGTTTATCAAAGCGACTGGCAACATTAATGATCCTGGCTCCGAGCGGGATATCGTCCGGCCTTTTCAGGCGATCGATGGGATAGTGGTGGGTTCGTACCATATCCGCCGCATCCCGCAAGAAATCCACCTGCTCGACGACCTCCGCCCCGATAAGCGCGTGCGGCGCCTCCCCGCTTTGTGCGCTCACCTGCTCGAGCAGGTGGTCCAGCGAGTCCTCGTCAACGCCGAGCATGCCGATATCGTGGAGCAGCGCGGCATAGCCGATCAGCTCGAGTTCGCGGCCGCGGACGCCGATTTCTTTTGCAATATCGACCGAGTAGTTCGCCACCCTTTTGCCGTGGCCGCTCCTGTTGGAGTTCTGCGCCTCGATCGCGTTCGAGAGCGCCTCGATAGTCTTGCGATAAATCTTTCTTATATCCAAAAACGATTTAAATGAAATCCTGGTCACCATAAGCGGCAGAAAGAACAAAAGCATCCCCCAATATCCCATCCCCTTGTACATAATCGAAAGAAGAATCCCGAGCGATGACAAGGATAGGTAGATCGGGCCGAGAAAGCGCACAGACGATACAAGCCCGCGCATATACCTGGTTCCGCGGTTGACGGCGATGGTCAGCTGGTCGAAACCGAGATCGATAACCGAGTACACCCCGCACAATAGCAACAAGGATATGATCCCGAGCAGGGGCTCGATTTTGCCGGGCTTGCCACCCAATGCATAAAAAATATTCGTGGATATAAAAACGGTTATGATTTTGAGTGAGAGCGGGTAGAGCGTTGCCGCAAATTTCAGTTTAACTTGTCTGATCAGCATGGATGCAAACATGCCGAGGATAGTAATTACAAGGGTATCCGGCAGCGGAAACAGCAGGATACTCGCAAGGATGACGGCCGTATCGATATTAAGCCTACCCCCTTGCGGCAGCTGGATGTCAAGGAGCCTGCTTGAAGTAACAGCCGCAGCAAACAGCCCTATAACCGCCAGTGACACCGCCGGAAACCCCGGCAGGCTATAGGCAAATATCCCCAAACCAAGGAGTATGACTATTGTGTGCAGCAGGATGACTTTACGCCGGATCTTCGATTGCAATTTTAAGCTGTATCTCCCCTGTTTCAAAGTGCCTGTCTTCAAGTGAAATATTAAGCGTGTTCACAAACGCCCGGACGATTCCCCCATCGAACTGGCTACCGCTGCAGGCCACAAGCTCGGCTGCGGCTTCCTGTGGGCTCAACGACGGCCTGTACGAGCGGGTCGATGTCATGGCATCAAAACTGTCGGCGACCGTTAAAATCCTGGCAAGAAGCGGTATTCTCTCCCCTGAAAGCCCTCTGGCATATCCGGTCCCGTTTAAGTGCTCGTGATGATAAAAGACGGCGGGAATCGCCGACTCTAAAAAGTCGATATCACCGATAATTCCGGCGCCGATCTCCGGGTGTTTCTTAATGCGCTTGAACTCGTCATTAGTAAGCCTGCCCGGCTTGTTTAATACCTTGCGCGCTATCCCGATTTTGCCGATGTCGTGCAGCAGCGCCGCATAGCGCAGAATTTCAGCCCTATCATCCGGCAGCTTAAGCTCGTGGGCAATCATCCCGGCGTATTGCGCCACACGCTCGGAGTGGCCCCTGGTGTAGGGGTCTTTTGCCTCAAGCGCCTGCACCAACGCGCTTACCGTGTCGACATAGGCCCCTTTAAGCTTCATGTAGACGCCAAAGGTCTGCCATGCGATTAAAATCGGCACCACGAGAAGAATGATACTGGCCGGACCGGTCGAGGTATAAATTTGCGCCAGGATAAAACCAAGCACCCCAAGGGCGTAGTAATTGGGGATAAGCCACTGGAAATCGTAACGCCAGGTATTGATTGCCGATTCCCCGTAAAGGATGGCAACCGCAAGCGCTATAAGCGACGTGTTCGTGATAAAAAAGATCGTGCAGGAGACGGCTAACGGTATGATGATAAACGGAAAATCCGATGCGACAATCCTGCCCGTCGTCCCACCGATCAGCGTGTAGATGTGCCCGGCTGCAAACGCCGATACAACGTAATTGCAAGCGCTAAAGACCATCTTGTACCGGGGGATTTTATGTTTAATGTCGCTCAGGTTAAAAACCGTGATAACGCTCGCGATTGTGGCGGCCCAGGGGCCGAAGAGAAGAATCGTGGCGAAAATTATGGTAAAGCTAACCGAGATAAACGCCTTTTTAGGCAATGGAATGGTAAACGAATCGGTGATAAATATGAGCAGCGCAAAGAATGCGACCTCCAGCCAGGGTAGTACCGGTTTCATGATTAGACTAGCCACCAGAACTACGAATGCCGCTGCGTATATGCTATAGAAAAATACTCGTGCTCTTGCTGGAATACTGTTCACGGTGTTTAGCTGCCGATACTAATATACTGGTTCTTCGCTTGCGATTGGCTAGATAGTTACTGCTTCGTTTAATAATATTAAAAGTGGTACATACCTTTTGTCCAGTGAATTTTTGATGCTGACCCTCTAATATGCAGTTATAAAATATGCGATTTTAAAGGATGCGCAGAGTTTATTTAAGCCTTCCCGTGAATGGGTTCAATTAAGCCGTAGTTGCTGTCTTTTCTCTTATAGACAACGTTTATCTCATCGGTTTCGGCATTAGTAAAGACAAAAAAGTCGTGACCCAATAGCTCCATTTGCATTGTAGCCTCCTCGGGGGCCATCGGTTTAACCGCGACTTGCTTGACTTTAACGATACTCGGGGCTTCATCGCGACGGGCTTCGTCCTCGGCAAGATTCGTGACGGCCAGCTCTCCAAGGCCCGGGGCGTGTTTGGATCCCCTGTAATTCTTGTCCTTGAAACGCTTTATCCGGCGCTCGAGCTTATCAACAACCATATCTATCGATGCGTACATATCGGTTGAAGACTCTTTCGCCCTTAAAATCGGGCCTTTTGAAAAGACGGTAACCTCAACGGTTTTTGAATTTACTATGCTGGGGTTTTTCTCATCGGTGAACTCGATCTCGATCTTCTGTATTTGATCAAAATACTTGGTGATCCTCCCGATTTTATCTTCGGCATATGCGCGTAACGCATCGGTAACTTCTACGTGTCGACCTTTGACGATAATTTCCATAAAGCACACCCCTATCGATGATTGTAGAGACTTGTTCCTTCATTATATAATGTATTCTCTCCCCTTGATAACCGCAAACCCCGTGGGGATGGTTCCGATCAATGTAAAACCCCATGTATAAAATACATGGGGTGTTGTTGGTCTCCGGCTACTACCTGTTACTAAACCATTTTTTGAACATTAGCAGCCTGAGGACCCCGGTCGCCCTCAACGATTTCAAATGCCACTTTCTGGCCTTCGCTAAGAGCCCTGTAACCGTCCTCTTGGATGGCAGAAAAGTGCACGAATACGTCATCTCCGCTATCTTGCTCGATGAATCCGTAGCCTTTTTCCGCGCTAAACCATTTGACCGTTCCCTGAAGCACGTGCACCTCCTAAAAACCTGCAAGCCAACAACAATTAAACAATACAATACCGGCATTGGCTTGTCAAAAAAGCATGACGGCTGTATCCAAGGTTATACATACCACGTAATCTATTGGGTAACCAGGTAAAATCTGTAATTTTACTAATATTTTACCCATTTTTATTACCGATAAACATATCTTTTAGCACTAAAAGGGCCTGCAAGCAGCAGATTTTTCTGTTATTTGATTTTTTTAGAATTTTTCTTTAACCGACTTCGTCAACTATGGCACAATTATATGATAGCGGTCAGCTAGGGCAGCGGGTCTAGCATTCAGCTATCAGCTAGAGCAGTTGGTCTAGCATTCAGCTATCAGCTAGAGCAGCGGGTCTAGCTGTCAG
>PFFU01000155.1:0-20792 GCA_002783345.1 Candidatus Aquicultor secundus | reverse complement strand
CTGAGAGCTATTAAAGGAGGGGCAATGGTCGGGCTATTTAGAGGGCTTCTTGATCTGGTATTCCCACCGACGTGTAAGGTTTGCGGCCGCCAATCAAAACAAACCCTATGTGACCGCTGTATGGACAGTTTTCCCAAGATAGACGGGAGTATCTGCTTAAAATGCGGTAAGCCATGCCAGAGAGAGGTGGGCAGCTGCAGGGAGTGCGCGCATAAAACGCTTCACTTTTCCCGCGCCCGCTCGGCCGGGATATATGCGGGGTCGCTAAAGGAAGCCGTTCATCAGTTAAAATATAAAAACGGCAAGCGCCTTTCCCCCCACCTGGCCCGCTTTATCTTGGGTGTCGCAGGTGATTTCATCGATGATATTATTCATGATATTGATGTAATAGCATGTGTTCCGCTGAGTAGGTACAAGGAAGCCAAGCGCGGGTACAACCAATCACGGCTCATCGCTCAAGAACTCTCGGTATCACTCAATAAACCGCTCTCCAATTGTTTAATTAAAACCCATACCACCCCCGAGCAAAACAAACTCGGGCTCGCCGACCGCCCGCGTAATATCAAAGGCGCCTTCGCGGTAAAAAGCCCAATATACGGAAAGGTGTTGTTAATCGATGATGTATACACTACGGGCAGTACCGTTAGCGAGTGCGCACGCGTATTGCTGCAGGCGGGGGCCGAGGAGGTATTTGTGCTAACCGTCGCCCGGACGCCTTTCGCGGGCGGATAAAATACCTCCTCTGTTGTTAGCAACTAAAAATGCCTGTACAATACGTTATAGGTTTCCGCTTAGGTCTGTGGTTGCCCCGGCTTTGCGTATCCCGCAAAGCCGGGTAGTCCAAGCTAGACGCAGGCGAAAGGATCCACGTAAAGTATCCACATTTGGTTTTTTCGGCTAAATGCGAATGCCGAGCATGGTGCGTCTTAGGAGTAAGTCCTGCCGTTCCAGAGGACGAGAGGGGTTCCAGTGGTCCAAAAGGGGCTGCGAAGCCCCCGGCAGGCGAGTGTGGGGTCAAAGACCAGGTCAGCTAAGCGGAAACCTTCTTTTTAGGGCCAAGGGGCCGGGGATACGAAAGCGAGAGCACTTAACTTTAAGAAATGGCTTTTAAGAGATATTGCCATACCGGGATGGTAATCATGCTGAGCATGGTTGTGACGACGATAGCTGCCGGTAAAAAATCGGTATCCAAACCGTAACGTAACCCTACGACCAGCGACAGCAGGAAGCTCGGCATCGAGGCTTCGAGAACCATTATCCCCAAATCCGAGCCGGACATCCCTAATATATTGCCACCGAGCATCGCAACAATCGGGGCCACCACCAGCTTTATCAGCACGACCACTGCAATTGCGAGCGCATAGGTTCTTACTTCGGTCAGCTCGAGCGAAAGCCCTATGGTCAGCATTACCAGCGGAATCGTCGCCCCGGCTAAAAATCCAATCGTGTCCGTCAAAAAGTTGGGCAACCCTATACCAAGGCCCTTTACAACAAGCGCCACAAGAAGACCGATGAGCGGCGGAAATGTGAACACCTCTTTTATTATGTTTACCTTACCGTTCCCCTGCCCGTACCGTTGGGCGACCAGCAATCCGATGGTGAAGGTGAAGACAACCGTACCGGAGAGATCGTAGAACACGGCTTTGACGAGGTTCCCGATGCCAAAAAGCTGCAGGGTAAGCGGATAACCAAGGTAGCCGGTATTGCCTATTGCCGCAACAAGAAGGAACGCCCCGAACGTGGGGCGTTTTAAATGCAAAAAGCGCCCGACAATATATGCCACACCCATGCTTAACGCCGCAATCGCCAACGCTACCAGGGGTATCTTTAAAAGGGATAACGATATCCTGGACTCAAAAACGGCGCGAAAGATGAGCGCCGGCATCGTCAGGTAGATGATGATATTGTTTAAGATTAAGGTGTGGGCCTTCTCAAGAAGGCCCACCCTTTTACTTATAAACCCGATCGATATAAGTATCAGAATTGATAGGATTATAGTGATTAGTTCCGCGATTCAACTTCCCGCCTATCAAATAGTTTTGCGATAGCCTCACCGTAAGGGGGCTTCAACACTCCTCTATCGGTGATTATACCTGTTATCAGCTCATTAGGGGTAACATCAAATGCCGGGTTCGCGACGTTAATGCCGCTTGCCGCAATTGTTACACCACCGAACTTTGTTATCTCTTCCGGCGCCCTCTCCTCAATCGGGATTTTGCTTCCGTCGCTAAGCGACATGTCGATTGTTGAGGTAGGTGCGGCGACGTAGAACGGAATCTTATGCGCCTTTGCAAGAACCGCAATCGTATATGTGCCTATCTTGTTGGCAAAATCTCCGTTCGCCGTTATCCTGTCGGCGCCAACGATTACTTTATCAATTTTTCCAAGGGCCATGAAGTAACCGACCATGTTGTCGCAGATGAGGGTGACCGGTATGTTGTCCTTTGCTAATTCCCAGGTAGTAAGCCTGGCCCCTTGCATCAGCGGCCTGGTCTCACCCACATAGACGTGGACTTTCTTGCCTTGCTTGTGGGCGACATAGATTCCTGCAAGCGCGGTACCGTATCCTACGGTAGCAAGCGCCCCTGCGTTTCAATGCGTGAGGACGGTGTCACCGCTCTTCAATAGATCAGCGCCGAACTGGCCCATACGCCTGCTCATCTTAAGTTCCTCATCGGCGATATCGTCGGCCTCTTCTTTGAGAATCCTCTTCATCCTGCTTACCGCAAGATGTGAGTTGCCGTGCGCCGTCTTTTTCATGCGATCGAGCGCCCAGAACAAGTTTATCGCGGTCGGCCTGGTGGAACCCAGCACGCCCGCTGCATGATCGATCTCCTGCAGAAACTCCGGTGTGCCCTTGGCGTTGGATTGCAAGCCTGCAAGGGCTAGGCCGTATGCCGCGGCTACCCCGATCGCCGGCGCTCCTCTTACGCTCAGCGTCTTGATGGCCTCGGCTACCCGCAGATAATCCGATGTCTCGATAAACACCTCTTTATGAGGCAAAGCGTTCTGATCGAGCAGGACTACCTTGCAGTTTCTCCAACCTACGGTCCTTCCTTCTTCGCAGCCGGCCCAAGCAACAGTCTTCATCTTCCTCCCCTTAATGAAAAAACTCACATGAATTACGTGCCCATCTCCCATGAATGCAGGTATTTATCCTGCTCCTCGGTGAGTTTGTCTATCTTGATACCCATCGACGCGAGCTTCAGCTTGGCGATATCGGCATCGATATCGGCCGGAACCGGATAGACGGTATCCTCTAACTTCTTGCCCGTAGCAAGCATATACTCGGCCGAGAGCGCCTGATTTGCAAAGCTCATATCCATAACGCTTGCCGGATGGCCCTCGGCGGCGGCAAGGTTTACCAGCCTGCCGTCGGCAAGTAAGTAAATACGCCTACCGTCATTTGTCAGGAATTCATCCACAAACGGGCGTACTTCCCTGCGGGGCTCGGACATGGCCTCGAGGGCCGGTATGTTTATCTCAACATTAAAGTGACCGCTGTTGGCGATAATAGCGCCGTCCTTCATAACTTTAAAGTGCCGCTCATCTATCACGTGCAGGTCGCCGGTCGCCGTAACCCAGATATCGGCGATCATAGCCGCTTCAACCGAGGTCATTACCCGGTAACCGTCCATAACAGCCTCGAGCGCCTTCAGCGGGTCGACCTCGATGATAACCACATTAGCCCCCATACCGTTCGCGCGCATGGCGAGTCCCCTGCCGCACCACCCATAACCGGAAACAACAAAGGTCTTACCGGCAAGCAAAACATTGGTCGCACGCAGAATGCCGTCGACCGTGCTCTGCCCGGTGCCGTAGCGGTTATCGAAAAAGTGCTTTGTTAGCGCATCGTTTACAGCGACAATCGGGTACTTAAGCACGCTCTGCTCGGCCATACTTTTAAGCCTGATTACGCCGGTTGTGGTCTCCTCGGTTCCCCCTATGATATCTTTTACCTGATCGGGGCGCTCGGTGTGAAGTACCGATACAAGATCGGCGCCGTCGTCCATTGTCATTTGCGGATGATGATCGAGGGCATCGTTAATATGCCTATAGTAGGTCGCATCATCCTCGCCCTTTATGGCAAACACCGGTATTTCATAGTCCTTTACGAGCGACGCGGCAACCTCATCCTGCGTGCTGAGCGGATTTGACGCACAAAGAACTACGTCGGCGCCACCGGCCTTTAACGTCCTCATAAGGTTGGCCGTCTCTGAGGTAACGTGGAGGCACGCCGATACCCTTATGCCTTTAAGCGGTTTGTCGCGCTCAAAACGCTCGCGTATCAGCCGCAAAACCGGCATATCTTTGTCGGCCCATTCAATTCTTTTCTTTCCGGCTTCGGCGAGGCCGAGATCTTTTACGTCATACTTCATCACTATTCGCTCCCTCTTGAATCTATTTTTAAACTTCCTGTCATCTAAGAAGACGACTCCTTACATCTTCTTAGATGATCTGCTTAAATCATATTCTTAAATCATATTCTATACACCTTCCAAAACCCTGAGTATGAGTTTTATCAACTTCTCCGAGCATCTCTGCGCTTCAATTAGAACTTCCTCATGACTTAGCTTGCGCTCTGCCTGCGGCGTATTGGTGATAGCGGCCATTCCAAGTACCTTCATCCCCAAATGCCGCGCCGCAATAACCTCGGGCACCATGGACATACCCACGGCATCACCGATGGTTCTCATAAACGTTATCTCAGCCGGTGTTTCATAGCTCGGGCCCAGCACCGCGACGTAAACGCCCTCCTTTAAATCAACGCCTTCCTGCCGCGCAGCGTCCTCGACAGTGGCGAGAAGCCCCTTATCAAAAGCTTCCGACATATCGACGAATCTCGGCCCGAACTGCTCGTCGTTTGGCCCGATGAGCGGGTTTGCGCCCATTAAATTCACGTAATCGGTTATCGCCATAATGTCGCCTGCTTTAAGATCGGTCCTTAAACCGCCTGCGGCACAGGTGATGATAACGGCATGTGCACCCAACCCCTTTAGAACCCTGATTGGAAAAGCGACTCCCGAAGAGGTATAGCCTTCGTAGTAATGAAAACGCCCCTGCATGATAGCAACCCGTTTTCCCGCCAACTTGCCGATTACCAGATTGCCGGGGTGGCCCTCCGTAGTCGACTTGGGAAAATGAGGTATTTCTTTATATGGAAACACCTTGGGATTTTCAACAGCATCGACCAGACTTCCTAGCCCGGAGCCAAGGATTATCCCGACGTCCACGGTACCGGTAATCCTGTCGTTTATGTATCGTAGAGCGTCCTTTAAGTTCTGCCTTACCTGCTCTATTATGTCCATCTAAGTCCCTTCTCGACCCGTCGCCGGTTTAGCGCTACCATAACTACCGTACCACCAAATCACAATTCCTTATATTAACATAGAATACTTGATTAGTTTAACCCTGAGAGCCGCTTTACCTGACAATACCGTCGGGTGCAAGCCCGTTACGGGAGAGCTTGGAGCGCACAACCTGCCAGACCAGCATCACCTCGTCCGCCTTCAAGAGCACAAGAAGCGCGGTGTAGACGGCCGCCCCGACGCCGAGAGACGCCCCGACAATAGTGAGCTCGTGCAGTTTAGAGCCCGAGCCCGGCAGACCCGTGAGATATCCGGAGGCGGCCCATGTTGCAACCCCCATTGCCAATGCCGCTACCAGTATCTTCGAGAGCGACCTGGCTATCTGCAGCCCGTTTATACCACCTAAGCGCTTGCGCAGTCCCCGAAGAAGTATCAGTACCATCAAGCTCACCGCGAGCGCATACCCGACGGCAAGACCTACGTGCGCCATGAACCGCATAAACACAAGATCGAGCCCTACAAGCATAAACATGAAGGCTATGGATGCCTTCATGGGCGTTATACCGTCTTTCAACGCATAAAAAGCTCTTACGATCAGCATGTTGAGCCCCATAGCGAAAAGGCCGAAGGAGTAAGCCGCAAGCGCCGGCGCCGTTGCGCGTGTTGCGTCGGGTCCGAACGCCCCGTGCTGGAACAGCAGCTTGATTATCGGAAAGCTTAAAACAAAGAGGCTCACGGTGGACGGGATCGCTACGAGCGCTATCATCCTGATGCCAAGCGAGACCGTGTTTTTTAGCGAATCCACATCATCCCTTGCGGCGTGTCTCGATAACATCGGAAACAGCACTATAGCTATCGCAGCGACCAGCGTATTCAACGGCAGGCTGCCGACTTTGAAAGCGTCATTGAGGTAGGTGATACTGCCAACGCTCAAGAATGACGCCATCCACTTGTCGATTATCGTATTTGATTGACTCGCCCCAAGACCTATCAGTACCGGCACAAAGAGTTTTCCAACCGTGGCCAGATCCTCATGTTTTAAGCTGAGCGTGGGTCGAAAAGCAAGGCCTCTCTTGATAACAAAAGGAAGCTGTATTACCACCTGCCCGATAGAACCCAAGAGAAGGCCGACCGCCGTACCGTAGATACCCATCCTGCTGGCAAAAACCAGTATCGACCCGACCATTACGACGTTTTGGACCAGGGCGACCAGGCTCGGTGCCGCAAAGTGGTTGTACGAGTTGAGGATTCCCGCCATGAGGCCCGAGATGCCCATAAAAACCAAGGCGGGGGCCATCATCCTGAGCAAGTTTGCCGCTAATTCAGATTGGCCCGGCGTATCGAAACCGGGCACTAAAAGAAATATGACCTTCGGGGCCAGCAGAATAAGAAGAACCGTTATTACACCAAAAATAATCAGGAGCAGGTTAAAGATCGTGTATGCCAAACGCCAGGCATCCTTCTCTTTTTCATTCGCAAGAAGGCCCGTAAAGACCGGGATAAACGACGCGCTAAGCGCACCCATGACTACCAGGCTGTAGATAATATTGGGGATAGTAAAAGCTACCAGGAAAGCATCGGTCTTGGCGGTCGCGCCAAACTTATTGGCGATAACCATCTCTCTGACAAAACCAAATATCCGGCCCAAAAAGGTTGCTATAGTTACTGTAACGGCCGAGATGGCCAGAGACTTTCCCCTGCTCAAAGTATATCTCTTATCCTTGTATGATGTTGGGCTGTTTGCGCAAGTGTAGCAGCAAATATGAAAGATGTCTAAGCCCATTCGAGTAGATTTTTACGTAAGGCAATATGACTAGTACAGGCGGCGCTCGCGTATCACCATGAAGACGAATTTCGGTAAGGCCAGCATTCTTTTCAGCCGAGTCGGCTGCTGCAATAAGCGATACAACCACTCCAACCCCGCCTGCCTGATCCATACCGGCGCCCGTTTTACCTTGCCTGCGATAACGTCAAAACTTCCTCCTACCCCAAGGCATACGGGCACGTTCAAATAATACAAGTGTTTGGCGATCCATTTTTCCTGTTTGCCCATCCCCAACCCGACAAAGAGTATATCCGGGCTCGCTTGCCTGATCTCGTCGACGACCTGCTTCTCTTCCCTTTTCGAGAAATATCCGCAGCGGGCGCCGACGATTTTTAAGCCCGGGTAGCGCCGTTGTAACTCGGCCGCAGCCTCCTCAACGACGTCTTGCTTTGCACCTATCATAAAAACCCTGTGGCCCCTCAAAGCCGCCCTCTTGGCCAGCTCATCGACCATATCTATGCCGGGCACCCTTGCCCTCAGTCGTCCCGCCCACACGATGCCTATGCTATCGGGGACGAGAAGATCGGCCTTTTTCAAAACCGACCTGAACCCCTCATCGTTTCCGGCCGTGACCATCATCTCGGCATTTAAGGTAACCACAAGATGAGGCTTTTTCTCTGCTATGTAACCTTCAATAATCGCAGCAGCTTCATCCATCTCAAGCGCATCAAATCGTATTCCAAGAATACGCCGCTCTTTAAGCAGGTGCTTTGCAAGAACAGCGTTATGTCTTGCCCGCATCCGCAAGCCCTCAACCGAATACGCAAAACCGCCGTTGAGCCCGAGCAATTTTTCAATCCTGGGAATAAGCGTATCAGACGTAATATCCTTACATGCAATCGGCTGCAACGCACCAACCGAGGAAGCAAACTCCTCAACCTTGGGATCATACGCAACCGGAACAAAAGGAACCCCCTGTACGGCCGCAAAAATGGTCGAGTGAAGCCTCATCCCGACCAGAGCATCCAGCTCCCCGATCACACCAAGGGTTTCTGACGGTAACTCGACATCATCGATTACCAGAGCCTTCCGCACCATCCTGCCGGCAACCTGCTCCGCGACCGATCTATCACGGCTGCCGTGAAACGGGATCAAGACCACGCTCGCATCAAACCTGTCGGCAACTTCATCGGCGGCCTTCGCGATACGCGTAAAGTCGATCCCCGGCCACGCCCTCAGCGCAAAACCAATCGCCGGTCGCTTAACACCGGCAAGCCTGGAAACCCGCACCGGCTTTAGCAGCAACGCGGGGTCGGCCGTAACAACTATTTCACGCCGCACGCCTATCTTTTCGAGAACCCTCTTTGACCCCTCGTCCCGCACGGCGATTACATTACACCCCGAAATCGCGAGTTTCACCAAGAATTTGCTGAAGAATCTCTTAATCGGGCCTATCCCCTGCCCGTATATCATCACGGGAACACGCTCGACCCTTGCCAGTATTAAAAGCAGGCAATAATACGCGAGACTGCGCCCGCTCGTCACATCCTGCAGGAGCCCTCCGCCGCCGCTTATAAAGAGGTCGCTTTTCCTTAATGTTCGCCGGATATCCTTGATCGATCGTGGGATTGCTTTGACGCCGTATCCGGCCTCGGTCTCATGTGGATGGAAGGATGAAACGGTGATGTCGACATTGGGGATCTCAGAGCGCAGCGAGGTAATCATCGCCGAGAGGATTGCTTCGTCGCCGGTATTTCCAAATCCGTAATAGCCTGAGATCAGTACCTTTTTCATCGCTCTTTAACCCGGTTGATTGTTTCGATTAGAACCTAACAGGGACTCAACCATTATACAATAGAAGCCGGAATCCGGGAGCCGGAATCCAGAATAAAACACCCGAGATTCTTCGGCTATCGCCTCAGAATGACATATATACTGTGCTTTATGTTGCCTGCCGCATACTCCCCTAAAGTAAACTTGCTGCTTGTCGATATATTTCTAAAGCAATTGTTTGACCGCCTGTTAAAGCATGCCTACGAACATGCCGGGCGCCAAACTTTCACTCGTTAATTCGTGATAGGGATGCTGCTTAACAAATCCATACTAATAAGAGACTAAAGGCCAATAGCAGTGAGCCCTGCACGAAAGGATGGTTGTAATGGGATTTAGGACACGCTCTATCGTCCTCATCGCCCTAGCCCTGATCACACTCTTTATTTTAATCCTACCAGCTTACGCAATAACACTTAACGCAGACGAACAGTATATGCTCAACCTCTTGAACAAAGAGAGAAGATCAAGCGGACTTAACGCGCTTGAGATCGACCCCAAGCTTGAACTCATGGCACGAAGGTACGGCCAGGAGATGATAGATCACAGCTTCTTTAGCCACAGCTCCCCGATTTCGGGTGAGTTGCTGGATAGGGTTAACGCCGCAGGCGTGCCGGATGGCTGGTTGCTCGCGGGCGAGAACCTTGCGGGCGCCCCTACGGTTGAGGCGGCGTTCGAGGGCCTGATGAATAGCCCTTCGCATAAAGATAACATGCTTGAGCCAAAATACACGCATGTCGGCATAGGTGCCATTGATGGCGGCGCTTACGGCAAGATGTTCGTTCAGGAATTCGTCGCCTATCCAAAAAGCATGTTCAATATCTCAAACAACCCCAGCAACGATCTTTTAATCTACATCAACGGTCAGTTGCTCTATTCCAATCCTCCCGCGTTCATCAGCAAAGGCCACACGCTGGTCCCGGTACGCCAGCTCTTTGAGGCGCTCGGCGCCAATGTGATGTGGCAGAGCGAAGATAAGAAGATAAACATTATCTATCCGGGCGGAAACACTGCCCTGACAATCGGTTCCGATACCGCGCTGGTAAACGGCACCGAGGTTAAGCTCGACGCGAAACCGTGCCTGAAAAATGGAAGCACGTTTATTCCGCTGCGGTTTGTCGTCGAGAATTTAGGCGCGTACGTCAAGTGGAGCAACGCACTGCGAACGATCGATATTACCGTCTCGACAGACGTAAGTGTGACGGTCGGGGCGAGTTCTACAGCTAACTAACTGCGGAACGCGCAAGCACATTCGAAGCGGGAGACTTTCTCCCGCTTTTTTGTTGCCCTGACGGTAGATTTTTTAGGCAAGCTCGACTAAGCTAAACTTCATGACGTCCAGTAGTAGTGATAACACCGTTAGCAGTAAGAAACCGGGTAAGGGTCTGCCTATCGATCCGTGGTTGCTGGTGATTTTAATAATCGCCTTCTCGATCAGGCTTTATGGGATTACCGCACCTCTGGTGGATTTCTCGAGCTGGCGGCAGGTGGATACCGCCTCGATCGCGCGCAACTTCGCCGAGCACGAGTTCAACATCCTCCACCCCCAATTAGAATACGATGGGCCGGGGCCGAATTACGGCCAGCTCGAGTTTCAGATAACCACCTTTATCATCGCTATCCTCTTTAAAATTGGCGGTGTAAGCGATGTTCTCGCCCGGATCGTCCCCGTGTTCTTTTTTACCGGCGCGGTACTTTTTCTTTACCTGCTGGTTAAACGCTATACAGACCGGTTGACCGCCAACCTTGCGGCGCTGATCTTTGCAATCCTGCCGATGGGCGTCTTCTACGGCAGGGCGGTGCAACCTGAGGCAGCGATGCTTTTTTTCGGGATAGCCTCCCTTTTCTACTTCTCAGTGTGGTGCGAGAAGCAGGATAGGCGAAGCTTCTCCCTTGCCGCTGTTGCCGGTGCGCTTTCCGTTCTCGCCAAGCTCCCCAATATTTTCTTATTTATACCGGTGCTGGCAATTGCTTGGGATAGGTTCGGCGGGCGTACCATGAAAAACTGGTGGATTATCATTTATTACGCGATCATCCTCGGGGTGACGACGGTATTTTTCGTCTATTCAAGCTGGCTGGTCTCACATTTTGGCTCGCATTACGATTACCACAACTACGCAAAACCAACTATTATTACCGGAAAATTCGTGTCCAATGTAACCGCAAAACACGTTATCCCGCAGATGCTCACGGCGGTTGCCTCACCCGAAGGTACCGGGTACTTCTCAAAGTTCTTACCTGCGGCCCTTACCCCGGTGGGAATAATCCTGCTTCTTATCGGCCTCATTCCGTTTCGCGTGGGGTTCAGAGAGCACCGGCTTAAACCCTTTTACGCGTGGGCCGGCGCGATGCTGCTTTATGCGATAACAATCGCCGCCGTTATCAGGATAGATTATTATCTGGTGCCCCTGTTGCCGATTGCGGCGTTTTTCATGGCGAGGTCGCTTGGGCTTCTGTTGAAGTATAAAGCCACGTGGGCGATTGCGGCGATTCTGGCCGGGGTTATCGGCTACCAGTCGTATCAGGCGGTTTCGCCTTTATATAAACAGGATAGTTCGCTGTATAAGTTTGGGATAGAGTTAAAGGGCATCCTGAGACCGCATGAGCCGGTAATACTCGGCAGCTATAATCCGGCGATTCTTTACTATAGCGGGCACCGGGGCTGGCGGAGCAACAACTTGAGCCTGGATTCGTTTGAGTTCCTGCGCTCGCACGGCGCCGGCTATTATGTCCCCCTTAACTCCGCAAAAGAGCGCGAGCTTTTGCTCTACCTTAAGGACCATTACAAATTACACACGACAAAATCGGGTTGCGGCTACTTCGATCTAAAAGATCAGGTACATTAGCTGATAGGTTGTAAGCCGTATCCAATTACGGTCTACCGTTTTTCAGCAGCAGGCTCCTAGATGAAAGCTTAATTAAAGAATGAGTTCTTGATAACCTTGGCGGCTTCGGCTCTATTCATGGGGTGCTCGGGTCTAAAAGCGTTGCCGGCATAGCCGTTGATTATACCGGCGTTGCGGGCCGACATTACGTAGGCATAGGCCCAATGATCCACAAGGACATCGGCAAACGGTAAGCCCGAGTAGTCGATGGCGAAGGCGCCGGTTTTGATAAGAATGGTCGTTACCTCGTCCCTTTTGATCTCCTTGTCCGGGGCGAATTCATCCTTGCTGTAACCGGTGACCAGGCCCATGTCGTAGGCGGCCTCGATATACGGCCAGGCCCAGGATGTAGACGGCACGTCTTTAAAATAGCCGCTGTAATAGGTTTTCTTGGAGAGGCCCATCCCTTCCATCAGCATCTTTACAAACTCTGCCCTGCCGACGGGGTTGCCGGGTTTAAAATAGCCACCCGGATAACCGGATATGACTTTGCTTGCGGTGAGCGCCTCTATATCCTCGAACGCCCAGTACGACGGGGCGACGTCCGAGAAGGTCTGGCGGTAGCAGGTGACCTCAGAGGAACTTGAGTTGCCGCTCTTATCATAGGCCACAGCGTCCACTATATTTTTTCCCTGGAACTTATCGGAGCTGACGCTGACCTTATAAGGGGGTGTCATGGACGAGCCCACCCTCTCCCCGTTCACGAAGAAATCGACAAAGGCAACGCCGCTGTCGGCATCCGCCGCTGTTGCCGAAACAATATTGCTCGTGCCTGAAACTTTGGAGCCCTCCGTCGGTGACGCGATCGACACGCTTGGTTTGACGTTGTCACTGTCACCGAAATCAACCGCACGGCTGGCATCGATGCGCCCGTGGCCAAAATAGCGGTCCCAACCGGGGGTGCCAAAATCGTCCGCGGTAACATACAGTATTCCTTCAACTCGATCGCTGCTCAAGCTGGGGTTTTCGGACAAAATGAGGGCCGCGAGGCCGCTTACGAAACCCGTTGCCATCGACGTTCCGGTAAGCGCCTCGTAGGCGGAGCCGTCATAGGATTTTGTCTTTGGGGATGTCGAGAGAATAGATACCCCCGGGGCCACGACGTCTACGTAGGGGCCAAAATTGGATTGGTGCATCCAAACATCCTTGCTATCCGTTGCCCCAACACCGACAACACCGTCATAAGCCGCAGGGTAATTGGGATCGGCAACGCCGTCGTTGCCGGTAGCCGCGACAACGATAACGCCCTTATCGTGGGCATACTTTATGGCATCGGCAAGGGTTTTGGATTGGGCCGGGCCGGAGAGGCTCATGTTGACAACCCGCGCCCCGTTATCGGCCGCCCAGATCAGGCCTTCCGCTATATTTGCGTCCTCGCCAAGCCCCACATCATCCAGCACTTTAACGGGCATGATCCGTGCGCCGGCCGAGATACCGGCTATGCCCAGGCTGTTATTGGTGACGCCGGCGATAATGCCGCTGATATGCGTGCCGTGACCGGCGTTGTCTTGCAGATCATTGTCGCTTGCCTGCTTGCCTGTCGGGTCTGTGAAAAAATGCTTGCCTAAAATTTGCCCCGGGTTGCTCGGGTCTATCGCGAAAATGCCCTGGAGGTCTTCATGGGCGGTGTCGACACCGGTATCGAGCACGGCGACCTTTACCTGGTTCGGACTTGCAACCTTTTCCCAGGCGTACGGCATACCGATCTGCGTAAGCCCCCATTGATCGGGGTACAGCGGGTCGTTGGGGGTGAATGAGACGGCTTTTCGCGTGTAATTGGGTTCGGCGTACTCTACCAGGCCGCTTGCGTTATAAGCGCTTAGTGCCTTATTGATATCGCTTTTACCCAGGGTTATCTTGATTACTCCAAGTTTCGGCAGTTTTGAAACGCGCTTTCCACCTAGTCGAGTATTGATAGCCTCTATTGCTTTTAGACTTACGCCGGGCTTGGGCCTAATGAGGATTTGTTTGATTTTGCTTATGCCGGCGCTGTTTTTTACGTGCGCGGCGGGTATCCCTGCATGGTTCATGGTAATGGTTCCCGCTAATGCGGCTGTTTGGCCTGCGAGTAAAACGACGGCTGTCGATGCTGCTAAAAATGCTTTGGTATGCTTAAGAAAAAACATCCATTAACCACCTAACCTGATATCCGTTGACGATTAAAAATCATCGCGTACTGTCGGCGCATTTTCAATTGAGATATGTTATATTGCGGGATGTAACCACGTTGCCACTGATGTTCAATGGTATGATAAAAACACGAAATGAGCAATAACATATTGCATGGTTTAGCCATCCGCTCGTTTGTATGTTAAGCTTGTAGACGCAGGCAACCGGTGCTAAGATTCCGGTTATGTATTTAGTTTGCATGAGGGGTGCGAATGAAACGTAGCAACATTTTTACGTCGTTGTTTTTAGCAGCGTTAGTAATAACCTGCATCTTTGGTGGTTTGATGCCGGCCGATGCCGCCTCAAGAAAGTCATTCCCCGATGTTGGTAAGCATTACTGGGCCGCAAACAGCATTCTCTCTCTTGCCAACTACGGGATTATAAGCGGAAACGCCGAGGGCAAGTTTAAGCCAACCGCTAATCTGCGCAGAAGCGAGCTGGCCAAGCTTTTAACCACGGCTTTTATATACTCAAAAAGCCCGCAAGTGCCCGCGTTTTCTGATGTCGAGCCCAACCACTGGGCGGCCGGATTTATCTCTACCGTCATCGAGCAAGACCTGGTCGACGGCTTCCCCGACAATACATTTCGTCCAAATGCAGTGGCTACAAGGGTGCAGCTGGCTAAAATCCTGGTAAAAGTTAAGGGATACTCGACATCCAATGTAAGCGCTCAAACATTTGAAGATGTCGGATCGGGTTACTGGGGCTACAGGTATGTTCAAACAGCAGCCAAAAACAATCTGATAAGCGGCTACTCCGACGGTACATTCAGGCCGAACGCGCAGATAACCAGGGCTGAGGCCGCAGCACTTATCTACCGGGCGCTCTTAAACAAAGACTATCTGCTCGAGCGTTCGTCGGCCAATCAAGTTACCTGCGAGCGATATCGCCGTTTTACCGGGGCGGGACCGATGAACATCAACGTGCTTAAGGTACCGAAAGCAGCTCCGGTCTCAATAAAGCTCGGCCTTGCAAAGGACAGGGTTGCGGCACGCGAGAGGCTGAGTTCGATGGCCAAGAGAAAGGGCGCGATAGCCGGCGTTAACGCCGATTTCTTCTCGCTTAAGACCGGCGGCCCGAGCGGCCTAATGGTGGACGACCAGATCCTGTCCTCACCCATCAACAACAGAAGCTACTTCGGCATCTTACCCGATAAGACGTGCTTTGTTGATAGGGCCTCGATGAGCGCTTCGGTGACGGCGGCAACCGGGCGGGCGGGCATTATCGCATGGCTTAATAAGTACCGCGACCGGGATTCCGATACGATTTATGCCTACACCCCCTTCTACGGCCCCTCTACGCTTACGGAGGATACGGGCACTGAGGTAACGATACGGATAGACGGCCCCGTAACGCCGAGCAGCGAGCTTACGGGAACGGTTATCAGCGTCCAGCACGGCGGCAACTCGCCGATACCGCTTAATTGTATCGTCCTCTCGGCTGATTCCGGCTCAGGCAGAAACTATCTCGATGGTACTATGAGGGTTGGCGATACCATAAACCTGAAGTTCTACCTTAACCCCTGGCAGAGCGGCGCCATGGCCATCGGTGGGGGCCCGAGACTTGTCAGAGCGGGGCAGGTGAACGTTGAGAGCGAGGCCTTCGATTCCTCCCAGGTCAAAGGCAGAGGCCCGAGAACCGGCATCGGAATCGATCCGCAAGGCAACCTGATAGTAGAAGTAATCGATGGCAGAAGTGATTGTTTCAGCATCGGAATGACCCTGGCCGAACTCGCTGCAGACCTCAAGAGTAGGGGTGCTGTCGACGCTATGAATTTTGACAGCGGCGGCTCGTCCACCCTTTACTTCAACGGCGATATCTACAATTACCCAAGCGACGGCAGCGAACGCTCGATCAGTAACGCCATTCTGTTTGTTCCAAACTAAGTTTAATTGTTGAGTAATCTATAGATGCAGGAGAACAAGCTCGCCAAGACCCCGCGTGGGTCTAGAGAGTGGGTTCTAGTAGGCAATAGGCAGATTACGAACCAGGGTTTGGTAGGTGTCATTCTGAGGCGATAGCCGAAGAATCTGGAATGTACTTACAGCGATTGCCACTGCCTAGCGTCTAGGCGAGGTTACACTATCTATGAAGAAGGTTTTATTCTGAATCCTGACTCCTGGCTCCTGCTGTCACTTCTAGACCCGCTTACCTACTAAGAAGCCTGTACATGCATGCTGCTGCGTCGGCCCGGAGGCAAATGGTGTTGGGGCGGAACTTGCCGTTGGGATAGCCGCTTATGATGTTGTTGGATGAGGCGATCAGGATATAGCTTTTTGCCCAATGACCGGCTATATCGGAAAAGCTCTGATTGTTTGTCGTTAGTTTAAGACCGCCGGTCTTGCTGATGACTTTTACCATCTCCGCCCGGGTTATGAGGCTGTCCGGCCTGAAACTGCCATCGGCGTATCCGTTGATATAGCCGCGGTTGGCCAGCGTGGATATGTAGGCCTTAGCCCAATGGCGTTTTGTATCCTTAAAAACCTTGGTTCCGTTAATTGGGATATCGAGCGCTTTAACGATCAGCGCGGAGAACTCCGCCCTGGTGATGGGATTATCCGGTCTAAAGGTGCCGTCAGGGTAGCCGGAGAGCGCTTTTTGCTTAACCAACCACTGGATGTAGCCGTACGCCCAGTTACCCGACTCGGAGACTTGTGCGATCTTGGCCGATGAGTCAACAACGCCGCCGAAATCGGCGGTCCAGTACCACTGATAATCCGACTCGGGCCCGAGAACCCGGCTTACGCCGATCGCTTTGTAATCCTTGCCGAGCATAATGCTGTTATGCCCCGGTGACTGTTTCCAAGCGTTAAAAACATCCGCCGCCTTCCACATCCCCGCTGCAATGTTCTCGCCGAGCGATGTGTTCGCGCTGTAGCCCGTCGCCTTGATCCTGTCGGCAAAATTTGCGCCATTTTGCGAATCATGTGAGAAGTAGTTGTCGGCGGCCATATCGGCGCTATGCGAGTGGGCGGCATTTGACAGCTTATCTAAAAGAACAAGCTCGCTAATACCCCGCGTAGCCCGGTAACCGTTGATTAGTTTTACCAGCTTTATCTCCTCATAGCTTGCGGCCTGTGCGAGCGGCGCCACGGCAAGGAGTACTAATACCGCCAATAGTGCTGCGGTGAATACCGCTATCGTTTTTCTAGAGTTTGCCCTTTTCAAAAGTAGCCCTCCTCTTAGTTCGATTAAGCCGTGAATCCTAGATTGCCTGCGCCGCCCTCTTTATTGCTTGCTAATAGGGCGCAAGCTTAGCTATTGCTTGTCTATACATTTAGTAAAGGTCTGTACTTTTAGCACATTAGCCTCTAATCATACATTTAAAGGCAGGGCGCTTCAAGTTTAAAACGACAATCGCTGGTTTTGGTTACGCCCAGCAGGCGTTTATTTGCAGATCATGTAAACGGTTTTTGATGCCTCCGCCCGGTTGGTAAACTTAAGCGGCTTGAAGGTTCTGTCCGGGTAGCCGCTAATAATGCCGGAGTTCATGGCGGTCATGATCGGCATATAGCCCCAGAAATCCCGGGCGACATCGGAGAACACGGTACCCGCCACGTTCTCGGGCAGCGCGCATGCTTTCATAATAATCTTAGCGGCTTCCGCCCTGTTAACAGGCATGTCGGGTCTAAACCTGCCGCCGGTGTCGCCATCGATAATACCGGCGCTCTTTGCGGCCTCGACATACGGCCACGCCCAGCACTCGGGCCCAACATCGCTAAAGTCAGCGGCAAAAGTAGTCGCGGGCGCAATCTTGGCGGCGACAACCACCATTTTTATAAACTCGGCCCTTGTAACCAGATCGTCCGGTCTGAACCGGCCATCGGCATAGCCTTTTATGATCCCGTCACTTACCAGTTTGTTGACGTACTGGAAAAACCAGTTGGTCGGCTCGACATCTTTAAACAGGCTTTTGCCCTGGGCGATAACAAGGGATTGATAGGCATCGATCGGGTTTTTATATCCCCCGAGATGTAGTTCGAAATGAAGATGCGAAGCGGTGTTTTCCGCGTTGCCGCTATCGCCTACATACGCTATGAACTGACCGGCCGTTACCCGCACGCCATCGGCGATCCCCGGCGCATAGGCATGCTCCGGGCCACCCATACCATCATCGGTTCCTGGATTATCGTTGTTAATATGGACGTAAAAGTAGTCGTTACCGTCATCGCCGTGTAACAATAGCTGGTAATACGGCAGGCCGTTTGCCGTGCTTGTTTGCGTGCCGTCGCAAATCCAATCGACGGTGCCGTCGACGACCGCCAGGATTGGCGTCATCTTATCCGCCATGATATCGGTGCCCTCATGCCCCCGCTTGCCGCCGTCGCGCGGCGCACCGAATGTATCCTGAAAGCTGCATTTGCCGGCAAGCGGAAACACAATCGGAACAATGGTTGGCGTATCGGTAGCTACCCCCGTCTGGGCCATCGCGGCCGGCGGTTTCGGGGATAGTAGTATCAACAGGGATAGGGCCGTAACCGGCAGAAGTAGTAGAGACAACCATGATAATTGTGGCATTACTAGTGATAATCGTTGCTGCATAAAAACCTCCATCGCTAGTTCAAAAGACGGATTACCACATAATAGCATATCGTCAGATTGGTGAAAATGGGGGACGTTGTTTTGCGGCCTGAAGGTGCCGTCGCCGTAGCCGGCAAGAATACCGGATGTCTTAAGCGACAAGATATATTTATCGGCCCAGCACGAGTTGCAATCGTAAAAACCACTCGTCGCGTTACTTATCGACATGCCTTTCGCATTGCAGATCATCTTGGATATCTCGGCCCTTGTTACCCTGGCATCGGGCTTGAACGTCCCATCCCCATACCCGTCGATTATCCCGAGCTGTTTGGCCTTCTCAATATATCCTTTAGCCCAATGACTAGAGACATCGCTAAACGAGAATGTCGCACTATCAAGCGGTTTTTCCCCTAGTGAAGCCAGTATCAGCTTGCAAAACTCGGCCCGCGTTACGTAATTTTGCGGCTTAAACGATCCGTCGCCATAGCCGTCGATAACACCGGCCGCGGTCAGCTTGACTATGTAATCCTTATACCAGACATTTACGGGAACATCGGCAAACGCTATATCACCCAAGACAGCGATGGTCGTTATTTTTACAATATCAGACGGGTCGCTTTCATCACCGCCCAAGTTTGCCGCTGTTACCCAATAATAGTAGATATTGTTAAACTCAATCCTCTCATCCCTAAAGAAAGTGGCGGTCACCGGTGAGTCGTTAAGTTTTACACCGACACCCGGTTTACTATTAGCACGGTAGATATTGTAGCCGGTAACACCCGGGTCGGAGACGCCGGACCAATTCAGGCTCACGTACCCCTTACCCTGATTGGCCATGAGGTTTTTTGGATAGCCATCGATCGCGACGTGTTTCACGGTGTCATCCGAATCATTCCGGCCGTTGACGCCCGGTGAGGCACCGCTCCCGCCGGAACCACCCGACCCACCAGTTCCGCCTGAGCCGCTTCCGCCGCTACCCCCGTTTCCACCGTCGCCAGTGCCGCCGACCCCAAGCGTATTCAGGACAAGATACCGCAAGAGACCGTCCCCGCCCTCATCGCTTCTATCGGGGCTGCAGAAGTAGCTGCTATATACAACCCTGCCATTGCCCCACTTAAACCCCACAGCAAGCGGCTTATCGGTAAGGGTTACCCCGTTACCCGCTGCGATATTTCCTGTAGCGAAGATGTCGGCGCCGGATGCAACCGAGTCAATCGCAATCCACGGCGTCATAAACTCGTTAAAACTAACCGCCAGGGATGTTGCCGGCTCCGTGGGGTTCAAGTAGTCGGCAAATCCGCTGTCCTTAATAGCGGCCTCGATTGTCTGCGTCGTCGTAATTCTATTGGCGCCGAACGTTATTTTTCCGGGAAATGCCTGCCCAACCAGGAGATACGACATATCCGACGCATACAACGACCCGCCGTTGTTCACAAAATTCTTGATGACAGAGGTCTGGGTGGCGTCGAATGTCAGCGGGGATGAATCGATAAAGAGACAACGCAGATTTTTGTTGAGTTCTTGCGCGCTGGTCAGGTCGTCGGTGGTAACCACGGACACATCCGGATACCCCAGGCCGGCCAGGATATTCTCGATCTGCTCGTATGCCTGCACGCCGCTCTCCTCCGGCTTTAAGAGCCCGATATCGGTCTTCTTTAGGACGAAATATTGATCCTTGATATCGCTTGCCAGGTCGGTTTCAAATTGCGAAGCGGTGTAGCCCAGCTTCGTGGTGACTATTTTATAGGTACCGGCGTTCAATTCGGTGCCGTACTTTCCATCCGGCGATGTTTCTATCTCGACCATAGGGCTGCCGTCCGCAAAGAGATGTATCTTTGCGCCTTCTATGCCTTTATTTTGTTCGTCAACAACTCTGCCGCTGATTTCAAAGACCGCCTTTTCGGCCTGAATGCGGGCATTCGTTACCGTCTCGGTTGTAACGCCCGAGCTACCCGCCACTTCGACCTCAACGGGGCCTTCGGCCGTTCCGCTATCGACGTCGTAATAGATGCCGGTGAAAAATATATGCCCTGCGGTACTGGTGCTCGCATCGCTTACATTCCAAATAGCGGTTTTGGAATCCTCCGATAACGTGGCATCCAGACTGTCAAACCTCACCCCAAGATATGTGGCCTGTGGGCTCTGCGAAAACCTTACGCCGTCTGTAAGAATCTTTAACGTGACTTTGTTTGAAGCCGTAGTCGTTGTAAGCGATTGGGGCCGGTTTTCTTCCATCGTAATAAGGGCCCCAACCTGGGAGTTTTGGTCGGCATAGATGATCGGCTGGCTGGTCGCCTGGGTTTGCGTGCCGTA
>PFFU01000190.1 GCA_002783345.1 Candidatus Aquicultor secundus | reverse complement strand
TAGAGGTGCAGACGTCGATCCTCGACGGTCGCCTTATAGCCGGAAACGGTGCGCTGCTTGCAAGCCTTGAGGAAGGGATGATCAAGCACCTGCGCTCGAAGGGCGGAAAGCGCTTCTTGCAGGCGCTCCTCAAGGAAAACGAAGTGCGCCACAAACAATTCGGACAAACCGCCTACCTGCTTGAGCCGGATATCAAAGAAGGCGAAGGCGGCCTTCGCGATATCCATGCCATCCTCTGGGCGGCACAGGGGCTCCTCGGTTACACCTCACTTACCGATTTCGTTGCCGGGGGCTATCTTACCGAATTTGATGCAAAAACGCTGCAGCAGGCATTTGAGTTCTTACTGCTTATTAGAAACCACCTGCATTACATAACGGGGCGTGAAAACGACCGGCTCTTCTTCGAATATCAAGAGGAGATATCGAAAGTACTCGGGTTTAAGAACGAAAACGGCATCTCGGGCACCGAACGGTTTATGCGCTCGTTTTACACACACGCAAGCGCCATCGAGCTGATTGCACGGTCGCTGCGCGGACAGCTTAAAGACGCGTTTCTGAAAGAGAAACGCCTTAAAACCGCCGCTCTAAGAAGCGGGTCGGCGGACGGCCTTGTCGTGTCGAACGGCAAGCTTTCCCTAACAAGTCCTGCGGCTATTACCGAGCACCCCGGCCTGGAACTTAGCTTATTTAAGCGGGCGATCACCGAGAACCTCTCTATTGATTACAAAAACCTGGGTTTAATAAGAAACAGCCTCAATGAAAACAACGTTCCCACTGCCTGGACGCAAGAGATGCGTGATGATTTCGTCGATATATTGAAGGCCGGTGAGGCCGCGCTTCCCATCCTTGAGACTATGGATTACCTGGGGGTTTTAAGCCGCTACATCCCTGAGTGGTCGCATGTTCGCTGCCTGCCGCAATACGACTCCTACCATCTCTATACGGTGGATATGCACATGTTCTTAACGATCGCTGAGGTGCAAAAAATTGGCTCGGGCGCCTACAGCAAGAGCAATCCCCTGCTCAAGCAGATTTACGAGGAGATCGAGCACAAGGACCTGCTGCTTATTGCGGCGCTCCTGCATGACATCGGTAAAGGTTCGGGTAAGGGCCATGCCAAACGCGGTGCCAGAATCGCAAAAGAGGTTTGCGCGCGAATGGGCACGGACGCACGGGATATCAAAACCGTGAGCTTCCTGGTCGAACACCACCTGCTCCTCTCGGATATGGCGACGCGTCGCGATCTTAACGACGAGAACATGATCATCGACCTTGCAGAGATAATCGTCCATGAGGAGAGGCTAAAGATGCTCTACCTCATCTCGATTGCAGATTCGCTCGCAACCGGGCCTAAAGCATGGGATACCTGGAAGGATAACCTGCTGCGGGAACTCTTTTCGAAGGTGCTCCACATTATCAACAGCGGTGAGTATACCGGCAAGAAGAGCATCGGGCAGTTGCGAAAGACCGCGGCAAAGGCAAAAGCGGCCCTTCTTAAGAGCTACGCAGAAGAGGAGATCGACCTCTTTATAAAGCAAATGCCGTACTCTTACCTGCTCGCCCGGTCGAGCGAAGATATTATCGAGCACTTTGAGCTGATGCGAAACCACAGGAAAAGCATTTCGGTTACCGCGGCAAAAAAAGAAGGCGTGTGCGAACTCACATTAATTGCAAAGGATAGGCCAGGGCTTTTTTCTAAGGTATCCGGTGCGCTTGCGCTCAACGGCGTCAATATTCTCGGCGCGCAGGTCTACACCATGTCCGATGGCACCGCACTCGATATATTTAAGGTTGAGGGATATTTCGAGAATTCCATGAGCGAAGACAAGCTGGAAAGAATCCGGCGTGATATCAAACGGGCGCTTGAAGGCAAAATCGCCCTCGAGTACCGCATCGCCGAGAAAGCGAAGAACTACCGGGGAAAAGATGTCTTGCGTAAATCCCCGGAAGTTGAAATCAATAATTCATCCTCGGACTTCTACACGATTATTGAGGTTCACGCCCAGGATAGGATCGGCCTTTTGTACACCATTACCAGGGTGATGTTTGAGCTTAATCTCGACATTCACCTGGCAAAGGTCTCGACAAACGTCGATAAGGTCATCGATGTTTTCTATGTCTGGGATACCTTCGGGCAGAAGCTCTCCGACGAGGAGCAAATAAGCGATATCAAGCACGCGATCGTCATGGCGCTGAGTTAGTCCGCAAGAATATGAAGGAATTTCCTTATCCGATATCTCTCTTAGAGAACGCGCGTACGGCAATCAGCACAAACGCAGCCATGTAGAAAAATGCGTAGACGATCATAGCATTGCTCGGCTGGGAGACGGCGCCAAAGGGTCCGAATGTGAAGTTTGAAAGCGGATTTGTTGACGGCCCGGTGATGATGATGGCTATCATGCGATAGAGCGCATCGACCGGCATAAAAAGACTGGTTACTATACCCGAGGTTACCAGCATTTTTATTTGCGCCATCGCCCCTACCTGCTCGGCCATGCCGCCGATCACCCCGATCGTGTAGACCATAAACGCAATGATGCCGTTAGCCAGCGTCGAGAACTTAGTGCTCCCGGCAATAGTTACGGCAAGCAGCACAAGCGGCTCTAGTATAAACAACCCTACTGCGGGCAGGGTTCCGCTAAGGCTCGACCCGAAGATGAAATGGTTTAATCCCAGAATCGAAACAAAGAGAAGTGTGGCATAGAGCGCCAGCATTAGAGCATAGCCGGTGAATTTACCCAGGATGACATCACGGCGCCTTATCGGTTTGGCTAAAAGCGCATGCAGCATTCCGTTTTCAACTTCGGACGATACCGACCCCACAGCTGAGAAGATGGCAAGAAGAGAGACGATTGAACTTGCGAAATAGATACCCAGCAGCAGGAAGGCCTTTTTTGTAGTATCTTGTATCATGTTGCCCTCTACTTGTGAAAAGTTCCCGCCGCTTGCGCGGAACTCAGCTTCATGGGATGAAATCTCCTGCGCGATAAAATGTAGCCCTATTCCGTAGACCGCAAGAAATAACAGTGTGAGTACAAGCGCCGCGATCAGTATCTTCTTTCTTAAGGCTTCCTTAAACGTCAAACTTGCGATAGTAAGCATTACGCATCACCGTCCCTGACCACGCCCATGAACAGCTCCTCAAGCGTGCGTTTCTTGCGGCTTAAATTATAGAGCTTGCCGCCGCCGGCAACAATCTGCGAGGCGAGTTCGGGGATCATCTCCTCATTCTTGAGCTCGACCAACACGGTGTCGCCTTTGCTCATAAGAACCCGCCCGAACCGTACGAAGTCGCTTCCAAAGAACCCGTTTATATTGCCTGCGGTTATCTCTACTTCAACTTTACCCTTTAAGAGATTATCAAGCGTGCCGCTCTCGACAATCCTGCCGTTCTTGATGATGGCGACCTTATCGCATACCATCTCGATCTCGCTGAGCAAGTGACTGTTTAAAAACACCGCTTTCCCCCGCTCCTTTAGACTTGAGATGATCTCGCGCACCTCCATGCGCCCGATGGGATCAAGCGCCGAGGTGGGCTCATCCAGGAATAAGAGATCGGGGTCGGAGACCAATGCGGCGGCGATGCCGATGCGCTGTTGCATCCCCTTGCTGTACGTGCGGATTTTCGAATCGGCCGCCCCCTTAATCTTAACCAGGCGCAGCATCTCATCGATTCGAGCTTTGTGCCGGTCTCTCGGTACCAGGGCGAGGGCGGCGTGATACCGTAAAAGTTCGCGCCCCGTAAGCCAATCTTGATAGCGGAAATTCTCCGGCAGAAAGCCGATCCGCCGGCGGATAAACACATCGCCAAGCGGCGAACCGAGGAGCCTGGCGCTCCCTGAGGTAGGCTTGATAAGACCGATCAGCATCTTTACAAACGTGCTTTTGCCGGCGCCGTTCGGCCCGAGAAAACCAAATATCTGACCCTCGTCGACCGTGAGGCAGATCTTCTCGCATCCCACTTTTTCACCGTATAGTTTCGTAAGGTCTTTGGTCTCAATAACCGCATTTATCGCCATAGCAATCCGTACCAATGCTACTTCATCGAGGCCGCGATAGCCTGAGCCTGAGCCAGACCCATGTTCTCGCCGCTGATGCCGTAAACGATCCCGTTATTCTGCCAGATCAACGTATTTGCGTTATTGCCGTTGATTCTCTTATTCCGCACCTTATCCGTAGTCATGAAAACCCCGTCCGCTCCGTTGACCTTTACCTGCTCGGTTTTGGTGTAGCCCTCAACCGCAGGAATCGGTAAGGTATGCTGCCAGTCATTGATCTTCTCGAGCTGCTGCCTGATTCCATCGGGGAGGATGGGCAGGCTCAGCAAGACGTCGCGAACTACGTTAGGGTCTACGCCGGCAGGGAAGACAAACTCGGGGCTCTTGCTTTGGACTATCGTTATCGGGGTGGCGTTTTCCCTCGGATAATTAGCCATAATTGCCGCCGAAGTCGTCATCGTGAACTTCTTGCCGTCAAGCCCGGCCGGTAACAAGCTCTTGCCGCCGAACGACTTGATTATCCCATTCGCTTTTTCAACATCGAGCGTAAGACTGGTCGATGTCCCTTGTATCGCGGAGAAATGAGGTGCACCCGCCCCCTCGATGTTTTCAGGAAGCTTAAGTTTAAAATCAGCCGCTTTTTTCGCCCCGTCGAGGGTAGTTTCCTGCGGCGCATGGCGACCGAAACCGCTTGTCTCGATTTTACCGAAATTCTTGATATCTACGTTGCCGCCATTATTAGTGGCTTTGCGCAGCTCGCTGATGTCTTTCTC
>PFFU01000165.1:5843-6248 GCA_002783345.1 Candidatus Aquicultor secundus | reverse complement strand
TCTCTAGAAGATCTCGGATATTCTGCCGGATAATATTGGGGGTTGGGTAGGGCTCGATGCTTACCCAGGTTTTTAGCCCGGCATCATGGAGCTTTTTCAGTGCCTCTATCCGCTTTTTATAAGGCGCGGAGAACGGCTCGTGCTTTTCCCTAAAAGCTTCAGATAACGAGACCAGCGAAATGCCGTATTCGTTTTGTTCGTTATACAGTTGCTTGTCTGTAAGTTGATCTGTACAGACACCCTTTGTTATGAGTATCGCTTTGACCTTGTCTCTGTTGAGCCGCTCAAGAATCTTTAGCGTTAAACGGTTGATCTCCTCAATTTCGTACATGAAAGGATCGGTGGTAAAACACATGAAAACTTGCTTGATCTTGTTCTTGAGACGGGGCAATTCTTTGTCGAGTA
>PFFU01000165.1:1113-5791 GCA_002783345.1 Candidatus Aquicultor secundus | reverse complement strand
CACAAACGCATAGCAGGGATAGGTGCAACCGTGCGCGCAGCCTTCCGCGTGGTTCAACGCGTAATCCGCATACTCGACGCCGCTTTTATAGAGGAGTGTTTTTCTGGTTATTGTCCTGAGTGCCATTGCTTCCTACCATTTACCTTTTAGAGCCCAAAACAAATCTTATAGATCGGCTACTGCTGCAGAGATAATATAACCAGTTTGCTAGATAGCAGCATAGCATGTAGCATTTTCGAAAGCTAGAAAAGCGTCCGCTGCCCTTCTGGCCCAATTTCGTTTGCGCTTTTCCAAAATTTTAGTGCTAACTCATCTTTGCTTGCGAGCACCAAATAGTATAAGGTTGCATTCCTACTATTGGCCATTCGCGGATAGTTATCCCCTGTCATATATCCCAATTCATGCAACTTGTCCTCATATAGCTCGAGGTACGCGTGCGGATTTGGTCTTAGCGATCGAAGCTTATGCCACTCCGTATCCCCAAAGAACTCATCAATCGCCGTGATGGTTTCTTCACCCAAGTTCGTTAAAGTTAGAACCCGCCGCAGGTACGTCCCATAGGGAAAATGCAGGAGAATATCTGCCCTAAAGTGATTTGCAAGCCATTGTACGGTCCTCATTTTAAGTTGGACTGTAAATGGATCTGCAAAAACGAGTGATAACGAACCTTGCTGGCGCACGTTCTTGACTATATCCGAGAGCGTATCATTTGCGTCGCCTAGAATAAAATTTACATGGCGGCCGTCGAGCAATGGCTTTACCCTCATTTTTAGCGCCTCAAGACTCTCGGGATTCGCTTCGACAAATACGAAATCTGTAAATGGACGTAGAAGCGCAATTAACGGTGAGCCATCGGCCTCTTGCCCTGTCTCTCTATTAATAGCAAGGCCAGGTCCACTAAAGAGGTCGATGTAGTATCGTCGGGGCCATTTATTCTTAGTGCCAACTGCGAACATGTCACAGTACCTGTTAAGATAATAATGCTTGTTTTCGGCCCACGCGCCGACGCACATTATGGGAAGCCCGTCGCTCGCTAGCTGCACTCGGCACAGACCAGCTTCACTTCTACTATCAAGATCGCAACCCTCACAGTTATTCATAACGTACCTTTCAAAAGCGATGATCCCACATCATCTAATAATATACGAACACATGTTCCCATGCCAATAGCTCTTATATGATATGCGCTGATCTTGCCGGCGCTTTAGCATGCACATATTAGAAATTACCAGACTGATGGCTTACAGGGATATCTGGGACGTTCCTGCAAATTTGTAAATTTGCAGGAACGTCCCAGCCAATCGCGAATCTGCAATCTTGCAGGACCGGCACTCTCCCATTATTTGCAGTTATGCGCCTTTGATTATTTGGACTATATGGAAGAGCGCCCCAGCTCCCCTTTGTGTTTTGCAAGCAACGTCCCCGTGGCTAAACGCTGCCGTCCTCTAATTATTCAAGATAAAAGATAACGATATATCCCAGGGTTACTTTAAGGTCAACGTTAATTTATGTGCGAATGATACCTGCTTCTTTTCCTCAAATTTATCTTCGTATTCGCTCTTTGTCATTTGTTCGAAGAAGTTGCAGCCTGCATACACGCAACGCGCAGCCTTAAAATAATCGTCATATTCTAATCCATCTTTGTAACATTTCGGGCATTTTGCCCCCATAATGGCCTCCCAAACTATCAAACATGTTTCTTTATTCTTACCCAAAAAGCTTCGAATATGCTTGTGCCTTAACGCCCTCAAACGGCTCAACTTTGACTTTGCTCTCATCGAGTAAGGATGCTTATTGCAACCGGGTACGGCTCGATATACACAACATTTTTAATGCCCGCTTGGACTATTTTGTTAGCGCATAATAGGCACGGAAAAGTCGTCGTATAGATCGTCAACTCGCCCGGCATATGGCGTGCGCCCATGCGTAGTATCGCATGCTCTTCTGCATGAAGCGCGCGACAAAGATCCAGAACCTTACTACCGAACATGATCTTATCGACCTTCGCTTCACATTGATGGCAGCGAGCATTTTTTTCTTTTTTATGTCCCGATAGCAATCACCATACACATCTTCACAAGGTAGACGCCCAAGCGGTACTTCATTGAATCCAACAGAAATCACGTCGCTATTAGAATCGACGATCACGGCACCGCCTTTTCTCTTCATGCACGATGAACGTCGCGCAAGATTCGACGCAAGCGACATGAACATCTCTTTTTGGTACGGACGACGCTTAATCTCACCGGTTATCAAACGAATATATGGCGACAACTTCTTTTCAAGTGCGTTTTCGCGCTCCTCTATGCTGCGATAAAATACGTCGTTACTTATAACGATATCCGCTTGATCAACGCACGCCTGGACGTGCTGCCCGGCGGGGTCGTCTTCATCCGACTCAATAAATGTCTCCGCCGCTCGCTCTAAAGCTTTGCGAGCCAGGTAATCATTACCATTACTTTTCCTTAGCTCATTGCCAATTGCTTGCAGCTCTGCGCGATTCCGTCTATCTCGACCTTGTTTCTCAGCATAATCAAACACCTCTCGAGATAAAGAAAAACCCTCAAAGCCAAATCGTTCTTTGAGGATGCTCTTTATATAGGATGTGCCACTTCCAAACGAACCGGTTAAACCAATTATCAGTTGATCGGGCTTAATCGCCATACTTGCTTTTGCCACCCCTATCCTATTTGTTCGATAGACAAGCAAGAAACCCTACCGATTATTCAATTATATTAAGAAATCCTTAATAACCGCGCGTTGACCTCCTGTAATTAATCATTAGCGCAGGTTGAAAGGTTATCTTGAGCTGTAATAAAACATACTCGTGATCTGAACCAAAGGATTAAGTTTTGATATCAGACGGTTACTATTATAGCGAACATATGTTTGGATGTCTATATTAAAGCAATTAAATTGTCGCCAATTAGGAGCACTTGATTTAGGACACCTGGGAAACAACGTCCCGGTTCCTACTTAAGTGGGCATAGATTGTGCTTATTTCCTGTCCGGCAGCATTACCGTGATCGATCGCTATCTTGCGCCCTTTGAGCAGTTACCGAAGTTACCGTGACAGTCTTGAGTTATTGTCAGCCCCGTTACTCAACTACTCAAGAACGGCACCGTAGTCATAGATAAAAAGCCATGCGCTGAGAGCCTTGTTTTAAGGCTAATAACTGCGTATAAAATGCCAGAAGGCTCAAAGTCACAAGTCAGCTATCGCATAGATGATAGGGCGGGAAAAAGAATAGTTTAACTGTTACGCGCTCTTCCACTGCATGGATAGTTTTTTATTTGACGCGGCACACTCCCGCAAATAAAGATTAATAAGAGTCTGGTAGGGGATACCCGTCTCTTCGGCGAGCTTTTTGAAGTAATTGATCGTTCCCTCATCCATGCGAATAGTAACCTGCCGCTTAAGCTTGCCGGCATACGGGTTTTTTTGTGCCTTAGAAAAATCGTATTCTTTTCTCATTTTCATCACCTTTCCCAATAGTTCTCTTGCTCACGACGCGTTGCCTTGCGCGCGGATATAATTCTTATGACATCGCTGCTTTTTCGATAGCAATGGCAGACTATTAAAATTCTTAGCTTTGCGCTCAGGCCAAGAAGAACAAATCGATCCTCCTCATCTGAGTGATCCGGGTCGTGTATCAACAAAGCGTTTTCATCAACAAATACCGTTTGAGCCTCCTCAAACGATATGTGATGCTTCTTTTGATTTGTTACGCTCTTTTTCTCGTCCCATTCAAAGCTAACCGACATTATATTTACAAAGTAAGTTAATTGTAATGCTCTGTCAAGTCGAAGATTAACTTAAGGTAGGAATTCTTTATCGCGCATAACGACACACATCACGGCGGCTCCTAAGCAGTTGTCAACGCCGCCGCGCTTCTCGCCATCGATATCTGATATCTGGGTTCTTCACAAGGTTCACAAACGCACACTTTTAAAACTTTAAACCACTAAACATGCCGGTAGATCGCTTGCATGGTGCCTGGCACCGGGTTATATACGAGGTAGCGGTCGGGTGGAACGCATTGTTCGGCGGTTAATTTGCTTCTTTTAGCCTTCCGTTAAGGAATTTATGAATTATGCTGGCAACATATGTCTGATAAGGCAGTCCTTCACTAACTGCCTTTCTTTGCAATTCATTCAAGTCTCTTTCGGAAATCCTTATATTTAATCTTTTATCTTTCTTTAAAGTATTTCTAGCGTACTTTATCAGTTCTGTTTTTCTTTTTGAAAGGTTCTTTACCGGAACCCATTCGCCCTTTTCATAACTGTCCAATATTTCTTGTTCTTCTTTAGTTAGTTTATCTTTCATTATTTTCTTCCCCCATAGTAAAATTCCGTTGCTTTTCTGCTAGGGATAATGGTTTTTAAGAACACTTCCTCTTCATTCTCAACATAAGGAACAAGATACGCATAATTATTTATTCCGATTACCATTACCCTTTGTCCCGAATATCTTTTCTGATTAGGATGTTGATAGTCATCTAACAGATCGCCCTTTTCAATATAATAAACAATATCCTCAAAGCATATTCCTCTTAGTTCCTTAAGTTTTAAGCTTTTATCTGTATTCCAATTTATATGCTTCATTGCTCAATAATAACACATAGTGTGCATTATGGAAACATTTTTTTGGGAAATTTATGCCAATCGCTTTTCGCCT
>PFFU01000165.1:327-1097 GCA_002783345.1 Candidatus Aquicultor secundus | reverse complement strand
ATATCCCTGGATATAGGGACGTAGTTTCCTGAGTAAACTTTATCTACAAATCGCTTGAATCTTAGAACACCTGGTTGACTAGCAAAGTTCTTAAATTTCAGCTTTCGTTTTCTTTTCCTTTGCCTTTCTATCCCCACCAGGCTTTTTCGCCTTCAGATACCTCTCAAACAACCACTGGAAAAAGTATTTTGCGAATTCTTGGTCATCTGTTACTTGCTTGTAGAAGCGGAAGTTGGAATCGACCATTTCCTGCAATTTATCATTCACTACATGGTCAAAGGTCAAGCGGGCATTATCCGGCGAATTTATAAGCATGCTGGCTTTTAAAGCCTCATCCTCGGCCAACACGGCTTCGAGCTGTAGGATGAATACACGGTCGTCCTCCACGAACTCGGTTCCAAAACGCTCATTGATCTCTTTTATGATCTGAGAAAGGGGTTCGATCTCCTCGCCCAGACCGAGCCCCAAACCCTTAGAGCCAATAGGCTCCAGCTCCGTCACTCCCCGATCAAGCTTGATTTTTCCCTTCGATGTCTCTCGAATACGGTAGGATTCCAGGTCTATGTTCTGCTGAATTTCTACGGGTAAATCGATTTTAGTTACCGGTAATTTCTTCAGCAAAAACCTTGCGAAGACGTAGAATTTCTCTAAATCAACATCTACAAAGCTTATGACCTGCGATAGAAACGCATAAAGGCGTATATAATCCTTGAGCTGGCTTCGAAAATCTATTTTCTCTTCCTCGTTGGCCTCTTTATAGCGGCCGACAA
>PFFU01000165.1:0-319 GCA_002783345.1 Candidatus Aquicultor secundus | reverse complement strand
ATAGCGGCCGACAACCGGGCCTAAGGCAACATGCAGCTTGTCTTGCGTGCCCTTGGGATCAAAACAAATCTTCGCAAAGCGCTCGATATCGGCCTGTTCGTAGATATGGTAATCATCAAGGCGTGTCTGTAGATCATAGAGAAGGTTCGGATCCGTGCCTTCTCTCAGTAGCGTTTTTTCATAGTATGGCTCAAAGGCCTTTTGGATATCCTCCGCTTCATTTGCAAAATCGAGAACCATCGTCTCGTTCTTTTCGGGATACACTCGGTTTAGGCGGCTTAAAGTCTGCACGGCATTGACCCCGCCCAGTTTTTTATCA
>PFFU01000111.1:3747-8521 GCA_002783345.1 Candidatus Aquicultor secundus | reverse complement strand
TCAGAATGACAGGCAACAGCAGTCTGTGAGTGTTCTCTAGATTCGGAGTTTATCCTGAGCGATAGCGAAGGACCTGCTCAGAATGACAATTGTTGGTGCTCAGAATGACAATTGCCGGCGTTAAGAATGACATCGAGCGAGAGGTTGTTTGACAGGTAGGTCGGTAGGGTGCTAAACGGTCTATTAGTTATAGGTAATATGGAGGTTTTGATGGAAATATCGAAAGAAAAGCTGCTTCAGAAGGTACAAGAGGCGGCTATGGATAATAGGATTTCGTGTACGGTGGCTCGCAAGGTGGGTGAGGAGCTTGGGGTGCCGCTTCGCCGGGTTGGGGATGCGTGCGATGAGCTTGGGATTAAGATTTACGCTTGTGAGCTGGGGTGCTTTAAATGATACCGGTTGTATCGGTGGTCGGTAAATCCAATGTAGGAAAGACGACTTTTTTGGTCAAGCTCATTGCGGAATTAAAGAAGCGCGGGCGGCGCGTAGCTGTTATCAAACACAACGTCCACGATTTTGAGATCGATCATCCCGGCAAGGATACCTACCGTCACGCCGACGCGGGCGCCGATGCTGTCGCCATTGCGTCGCCGCATAAGATGGCGGTCATTAAAAAACTCGAAGCGGAGATGTCGGTGCGGGATGTCATCGCCGCAATCGGGCCGGGCTACGACATTGTCCTCACGGAGGGGTATAAACGAGGGCCGTATCCTAAGGTTGAAGTTTCGCGCAAAGCGGTCTCAGAAGAGCTTCTAAGTAGCGCGATGGAGCTGGTCGCAGTGGTTACGGATAACGTTTTTCCGGTTGAGCGACCGCATTTTGCCCTGGACGATGCATCCGGGGTGGCGGATTTGCTCGAAGAGAAATTTATAAAAACAAAGGGCAAACATGGAAGCGCTTTACGATAACTACGATCGCAAGATCGACTATTTGAGAATATCGGTAACGGACAGGTGTAACCTGCGCTGCTTCTACTGCATGCCCGAAGAAGGGATTACCCCAAAACCGCACGAAGAGATACTTTCCTACGAGGAGATCAAGCGGTTTGCAGAAGCCGCCGTCGCTACAGGCATCACAAAAATCCGCCTTACTGGTGGAGAGCCCCTGGTGAGAAGGGATATCGTCAAGCTGGTTGAGATGCTTGCCAATATCCCGGGGTTGAACGACCTCTCGCTCACCACAAACGGAATCCTCCTGCCGCACCACGCAGAGGATTTAAAGAAGGCGGGGTTACAGCGCGTAAACGTGAGCATCGACAGCCTCGACCCCGAGACCTATCAAAAACTTACCCGCCTCGGCGGTGTCGAGAAGGCGCTTGCGGGGGTTAGAGTGGCGCTTGAGCTGGGATTTGATCCGGTGAAGATAAATACCGTTTTGATAAAAGGGGTCAACGACGACCCCAAAGATTTCATTAGATTGATTCACGATTATCCGGTGCATGTACGCTTCATCGAGTTCATGCCTGTCGGCGATTGGAATCCCGAACTCTATCTTTCAATTGATGAGTTAAAGCAGAAGCTGGGTCGTTATGGCGGGTTCGAGCCGGTCGAAGGCCCGAAAGGGGCTGGTCCGGCCCAGTATGCGACCTGTAAAGGTGCGCTCGGCACATTGGGGTTTATCAGCCCTATCAGCAACCATTTCTGCCCGAGCTGCAACCGCCTGAGGCTTACGCCGGACGGCAAACTCAGGGTTTGTTTGTTCTCGGATGCCGAGTTCGACGTGCGGCCGATTTTGCGGGGTAACACAAGCGAGCAGGAAATCGCGGCTTTTATCCGAACTGTTACTGAAAGCAAACCGGAGCGGCACAGCGCCGGCGCACAGGAAAAACCGGCGCGCCTGATGTGCCAGATAGGGGGCTAAATTAGGATGGCGGATCGCTGGAGAATCGTAGAAGAAGAGCTTAAAGCCTTGACGCATTTTAATAAAGAGGGCCGCGCGAAGATGGTCGATGTCAGCAACAAAGATATCACGGCACGGTCGGCTATCGCCCGCGGTATCGTTAAAATGAAAGCCGAAACCCTGGAACTGATCCAGGAGGGCGGCATCAAGAAAGGCGATGTGTTGGCGGTTGCGCAAGTCGCGGGGATCATGGGGGCCAAGAAGACGCCCGGCCTCATCCCGATGTGCCATCCCATCCAGGTGACCGGCGTTGATATAGGGTTTTCAGTGTTAAGCGACACGGAGCTTGGTGTCATCGCCACAGTTCGCACCCTTGACAGGACCGGTGTAGAAATGGAGGCGCTCACCGCCGTTACCATCGCCGCGCTCACCGTCTATGATATGTGCAAGGCCGTCGACAAAACGATGATGATAGGCGATATCGAACTGGTTGAAAAAACCGGCGGGAAAAGCGATCACCGGTGAATAGGTGAATAGGTGAATAGGTGAACGGGTGAATAGGTGAACGGGGTGTTGGTCTAGAGCGTGGGTTCTAGAAGTCATTCTGAACGATAGTGAAGAATCTCGAGTGTACTTCCACGATTGTCACCTACCAGCGTCTAGGCGTAGTTAAGCTATTGTAAGAAGAAGGTTTTTAGGAAGTATCTTTTAAATGGGGTTTGATGAAGAATGCAGAACGGAAAAGGGAAGATTGTCTCCGTTAATATAAGTCCTAAGAAGGGCATGAGGAAAAAGCCGGTGGAGGGTGCGGATGTGCTGGTGGACCACGGGTTGAAGGATGATGCGCACGCTGCGGATTGGCACCGGCAGGTAAGCCTTCTCGCGCGGGAGAGCGTCGACAAGATGGTCGCGATGGGGCTTAAGGTCGGCCCCGGTGATTTCGCCGAGAACCTGACGACCTCGGGCGTCGATCTTTTGGCGCTGCCAATAGGCTCCAGGCTTAAAGTGGGAGCGTATATAGTTTTAGAGGTCACACAAATCGGGAAAGAATGCCATACGCACTGTGCGATTTACCGCCAGGCCGGAGACTGCGTTATGCCGAAGGAAGGCATCTTCGCCAAGGTCATCCACGGCGGCACTGTACATGCGGGCGATGCAATCGTAGCTGAGGGATAAAGATAGAGTATGAGTATGAAGCTTAAAGGCGTAAAGGTAGCGATACTTACCATGAGCGATAAAGGCGCACGGGGAGAGCGTGTGGATACGAGCGGCCCCGAGATACGCTCGATCGTCGAGGCGGAGGGCGCGATCGTGTTCTACTACGAGGTCATCCCCGACGAGCAATACGAGATCGAGGAACGTCTGGTACGTCTTGCCGACCTTGAGGATGCCGACCTCATCCTCACCACGGGCGGCACCGGATTTTCTCCACGTGATGTGACGCCTGAGGCGACGCTTGCGGTAATAGAGAGGAATGCCCCCGGTTTTGTCGAGGCGATCCGGCACGCAAGCCTTAAAATCACACCGCACGCAATGCTTTCACGCGCTGTCAGCGGAATGCGCGGGCAGACGCTTATCATCAACCTGCCCGGCAGCCCCAAGGCCGTACGCGAATCGCTGCAGGTAGTCATGCCTGCGCTTCCACATGGGCTTGAGATCCTCAAGTGCCAGACCGGGGAATGCGCCGTTACCACGCAGACCGGGAACGATATCGATACCTGATGCGTATCGAGTGCCTGTCACAACTTCTGGCTAAACTTCAGTTGGAACCACCCGATAGAAACATAACGAATATGGTAGAATCTTATGAACGTGTTTACGAACATCTTTGTACACGGCTACAGAAGAACTTAAAAGAACTTAAAAAAACTATATGATGTTGCTTAAAAACCAAGGTCGCACTATAATGTTCAGGCGAGTCAACGCGAAAAAAGTCAAAACCAGAAGAGTGGTGTAAATGAAACTAATCGTAACTGAGAAGAATATAGCAGCAGAGCGAATCGCCAAGATTTTAGCGGGCGGAAAAGTTAAGACAGAGAAGAGCTTCACGATCCCGGTCTATAAGTTTGCCGCAAAAGGCGGCGAGACCGCGGTCATCGGGCTTAAGGGGCACATCCTCAAAGTCGATTTTCCTGCGGAATACAGTAACTGGCAGAGTGTTACTCCCGAATCGTTGATCGATGCCAAGATCATCAAGGTCCCCATGCAAAAGCAGATTATCAAGGCCTTGCAGAAATTGGCCAAGGAAGCAAACGAGGTCGTTATCGCGACCGACTTTGACCGCGAAGGCGAGTTAATCGGTGCCGACGCGGTTCATTTAATTGAGGAAGTAAATCTTAAAGTCGACGTAAAACGGGCCAGGTTCTCAGCCATTACCAAGCAGGAGATAGACAGGGCGTTTGGAAATCCCGAAGACCTCTACACCAACCTGGCACAGGCCGGAGAAGCCCGTCAGGATATCGATTTGATCTGGGGGGCTACGCTTACCAGATTTCTTTCGCTCGCCTCAAAAAGGCTTGGGCACCAGTTCCTTTCAGTCGGCCGCGTCCAGAGCCCGACGCTTGCCCTCGTCGTTCAAAGAGAAAAAGAGCGTGAGGCGTTTGTTGTTGAGCCGTACTGGCAGATAAAGGCGACATACGATCACGAAGGCTCAAGATTTATAGCCAGCCATAAGACAGAGAAGTTCTGGGACAAGGCTGAGGCTGAAAAAGTAATTGAGAATGTTAACGGAGTTAGGACCGGTACGGTTACCTCGGTAACCAAGTCGCAGCGCGAGAGCGCGCCGCCGTCGCCGTTTAATACAACCGCGTTTCTAAGCGCGGCGACCAACGTCGGGATATCGACTTCAAACGCCATGAGGATTGCCGAAACCCTGTATATGCGGGGTCTCATCAGCTATCCGAGGGTGGATAACACGGTTTATCCCGATTCGCTC
>PFFU01000111.1:2328-3725 GCA_002783345.1 Candidatus Aquicultor secundus | reverse complement strand
CGATTCGCTCGATCTGCGCGAGCTGTTAGAGATGCTCATGGCCAGCCCCCAGCTCGGGGCGCTTGCTACAGAGCTTCTGAAGCAAAAAGAGCTCAAACCGACGCGCGGTAAAAAGTTTGCAACCGACCACCCGCCGATCCATCCGACCGGTGTGGCCAAGAAAGACGAACTCGACGCCCAGGAGTGGAAGATTTACGAGCTGGTTGTCCGCAGGTTCTATGCGACACTCGCGCCGATCGCTACATCAGAGAGCATGCGAATCGATATCGATACGAACGGGGAGCCGTTCTTCGCACGCGGCAGCAGGGTTGTCAATGAGGGTTGGTTGAAATATTACCCGTACAGCCGTAAAAAGGACGAGGAGCTGCCGGCCGCGCAACAAGGCGATAGCGTCACGTTGATCAATATCGATAGGGAGGATAAAGAGACCCAGCCACCCGCGCGCTACAGCCAGGGCAAGCTCATCCAGAAGATGGAGGAGTTGGGCCTGGGCACGAAAGCCACGCGGCATGAGATCATTAAGAACCTCTACGACCGCGGCTACGTCCATAGCGACCCGATCCAGCCGACCGAGACCGGAATGGCTGTTGCGGAGTCTCTTCTAAAATACGCCGAGCGTATCGCAACGCCTGCGATGACCGCAGAACTTGAACAGGACATGGACGCAATCGCCGAAGGCGCGACAAGCCAGAGCGCGGTTGTTGAGAGATCACGGCAGATGCTTGCCGATATCATGCTTGCGCTGAACAATAAGAAGAGCGAGCTTGGCGAGGAGATCCGCGCCGGCATCCGCGAGGATAAAATCGTCGGCGAATGCCCGAAGTGCGGCTCGCCGTTAAAGATCATCAAGGCCAAGAAGAGCCGCAAGCGGTTCGTGGGATGCACGAATTATCCGGAATGCAGCAATTCTTACCCGCTTCCGCAATACGGCGAGATTATCGCCCTCGGCGAGAAATGTCCCGATTGCGGCAGCCCGAAGATAAAGGTCATGTCGGGCAAGGGCAGGCCGTGGATACTCTGTATCAACCCGAAATGCCCGAGCAAAGAAAAGAAAGGCGAAGCCCCGAAGGTCATTGAGGCGGCAGAAGAAGTCGAAGAGCGAAAAGCCGTAGCGGAATAATTACGCACGCGTTTCGCTAGCTGTCATTCTGAAGGAGCAAATAGCGATTAATTGTCATTCTGAAGAAGCAAATAGCGATTAGCAAACAGCGATTAGATGTCATTCTGAAGAAGCAAACAGCGAATAGTGAACGGCGACTAGCTGTCATTCTGAAGGAGCGATTAGCAATTGATTGTCATTCTGAACGAAGTGAAGAATCTTGGGTGCGGAAACCTTTTTCTTATGCAGGAGGGTCTAAGCTTAGATAAGCCAAAGTGAGACAGATGGTTTATAGGCG
>PFFU01000111.1:0-2234 GCA_002783345.1 Candidatus Aquicultor secundus | reverse complement strand
CGCTTCTTAGAAAGGTATATCAAAGCTTAGACGCACTTAAGTGACAGAAGTGCGTGAGTGCCCGCTAGATTCTTCACTTCGTTCAGAATGACAATTGTTGGCGTTCACCATTCGCTAATCGCTCCTTCAGAATGACAATTGCTGGCGTTAAGAATGACATCGAGCGAGAGGTTGTTTGACAGGTAGGTCGAAATAATATGTAGGGAGATGGGTGGATATGATATCCGCCCCTTTTTTATTACAGCGGTTTGGGGCGGCAAGGGCCGGCCCTTTTTTGCTATAATGTGGTACATCATTATAAACAACAGCTCATAGCTAATAGCTGCTATCTTGCTTCGTGTGGGATGAGAGCCATGAGCCATGAGCTACTAGCACAATATGATTTGGAGGAGTATTGCATGGCTAAAGTTTCTGTTATTGGTGCGGGTAATGTCGGTGCTACCTGCGCATATACGCTTCTTAAGAATAATGTGGCGGATATCGCCCTCATTGATGTTGTGGATGGGCTTGCCAAGGGTAAGGCGCTCGATATGATGCAGGCCGGGGCGATTGAGGGGTACGACAAAACAATCACCGGCTCGACCGATTACGGCACCGCTGCGGGCTCGGATATTGTCGTTATTACCGCCGGTCTTGCGCGCCAACCGGGGATGAGCAGGACCGATCTTATCGACAAGAACGCCGCGATCATGAAATCGGTTATCTCACATGTAGTTGGTGTGGCGCCGGAAGCCCTCATACTGGTGGTCAGCAACCCCGTTGATATCTTGGCGTATCTAGCCTGGAAAGTCAGCGGGTATGCTCCGAACCGTGTCTTCGGCATGAGCGGCGTGCTCGATAGCGCCCGCTACAAATATTTCATCTCGCAGGCGCTCAATGTGCCCATGTCGAGCGTTGAAGGCATGGTGATCGGCGCGCACGGCGACAGCATGATGCCTGTCGTGAGCCTGACCATGGTAAACGGCAAACCGCTCACCGATCTTTTAAGCGATGAGAAAATACGCGAAGTGATCGACAAGACCAAGCACGGCGGCGCCGAGATCGTGTCGTACCTTAAGACCGGCAGCGCGTTTTACGCACCGGGCGCATCGTCCGCACACATGGTTGATGTTATAGTAAGTTCGAAGAGTGGTTCGAAGAGTGGTTCGAAGAGTGACAAAAAAGACGAGATAGTGCCGTGCTCGGTGTACGCGCATGGCCAGTATGGGATCGACGGCTTCTATATCGGGCTTCCTGCGCGATTGGGCGCAAACGGCGTCGAGGAAATCGTCGAAATCCCGTTAACGGATGAGGAGCGCGAAGAGCTTCTTGAGTCCGCAGCCTCAGCGAAAAGTTCTCTTGACGATGTGCAAGAGATAATTGGAGGATAACCGGCTTGCGAGAAATCCCCGCAGCAGAGCTAACCAGAATCGTAAAAGACCTCTGCCTAAAAGCGAATACCGGGCTTCGCCCCGACGTGCTTGAAGCGGTCAGGGCGAGCCTTGCTGTTGAGACCTCCCCGACGGGGAGAGAAGTGCTCGAGCAGGTTCTACAAAACGCAGAGCTTGCGGCAAGCGAGAAGCTGCCCATTTGCCAGGATACCGGCTACGTTTCGGTGTTTATCCAGCTCGGGCAGGATGTCTGGCTTAAGGGCGATATCGCCGAGGCTATCAACGAGGGCGTGCGGCAGGCTTATGCGGAAGGGTTTTTGCGCAAGTCTATCGTGGCCCGCCCGATCTTCGGCAGGGAAAACACCGGCGACAACACCCCCGCATTTATCAACATCGACCTGGTAGCGGGCGATAAAGTTAAAATCATCGTCATGCCGAAAGGTGGCGGCACCGAGAACGCCTCGCGTTTGCGGATGCTCCCCGTCTCAAAAGATGCCGATGCGGTAAAGCGCTTCGTTCTTGAGATGGCAGAGAACGCCGCCAAATCATGTCCGCCGGTTATCGTGGGCGTTGGGGTCGGCGGAAGCTTCGATAAGGTCGGTCTGCTCGCAAAAAAGGCGCTGCTCAGACCGCTTTCCGATAAAAACCCCGACCCGCAGTTGGCAGCCTTTGAGGGCGAGCTTCTCACCGAGATCAACAACCTCGGAATCGGCCCCGCCGGCCTGGGTGGAAAGGTTACGGCGCTTGGTGTAAAAATAGAAACGATGCCGACGCATATCGCCTGCCTGCCCGCGGCCATCGCATTCAACTGCATCGCCGCCCGCCAAGCCGAAGCGACTATTTAGCACGTAGGATACACTAGAT
>PFFU01000093.1:5267-5409 GCA_002783345.1 Candidatus Aquicultor secundus | reverse complement strand
TCCCTGCTTAGCGCACCATCGATATAGAGCTGGTATTTGGCCAGGTTGATATCCGAACTCGCACCCCATGATAATGTCGGGTAGCTGGCGTTGTTTGTAGATGAGTTGTTTGCCGGTGAGCTTATGTCGAAGGCGGATGGCA
>PFFU01000093.1:5106-5248 GCA_002783345.1 Candidatus Aquicultor secundus | reverse complement strand
TGCCCTGCTCTTCACGGTCTCTTTGTTGGCCGATGTGTCTTCCGAGTAATAGTAGAGCGTGTGTTGCCCTTCCGGGGCGGTAATTGTGCCGGCGTACACGATCCAGCCGGATGGTGATGTTGCATCCCATTGGTAGTAGGTA
>PFFU01000093.1:4908-5071 GCA_002783345.1 Candidatus Aquicultor secundus | reverse complement strand
CGTGCTCTTGTACCAGCCGTTGAGTCCATTTGCATTCGATGGGCTAAGCGCTATGGTTGTTACCGGTGGGACAACATCGCTAACGGTTATGGTAAAGGTTGAAGTTGATTTTACCGTGTTACCGGCTGAATCCACCGCTTGTATGTACCAGGTATGCGATCCC
>PFFU01000093.1:0-4870 GCA_002783345.1 Candidatus Aquicultor secundus | reverse complement strand
GCGATCCCGGGGTGAGCGGGGTTGAAACGGTATATGAAGTTGACGATGGCGAGATACTATCCCTGCTTAACACCCCATCGACATAGAACTGGTATTTGGCCATTCCTGAACCCGAATCCGAGCTGGCCGCCCAAGTAAAGGTCGGCAGGCTTGCATTGTCTGTAGATGAACCGTCTGCCGGCGAGCTTATGTCGAAGGCGGATGGCGCAACCGCATCTATTTTAAATGATTGCGTTTTATTCGTCTCGGTGTTATTAGATGTATCCACCGAGGAATACGTAAGCGTATGCTGCCCTTCCGGAATGGCAAAGCTGCCCGTATAGGTAACCAAGCCGGATAAATCCAACTGGTAAGATGTCGTCCCCACTTCGTTTCTCGTTAATGTTACGACGGGTGCGGTCTTAAACCAGCCGTTGCTGCCGTTAGTATATGACGGGTTTGTCGATATGGTTGTAACCGGCGCGATTATGTCTTGTACGTTTAAGCTGAAAGTCGAGGTCGAATTTGTCACATTACCCGCGGCATCCATGGCCTGTATGTACCAGGTATGGGTTCCCGCCGCGAGCGAAGAAGTGAGCGTATACGACGTCTGTGACGGAGAGATGTTGCTTTGTTTTACTGTGTTGTCGATGTAAAGTTGGTATTTCGCCACGCCGGAGCCCGAATCAGAGCTGGCCACCCAAGTAAAGGTCGGCAGGCTCTTGTTATCCGTGGATGAACCGTCTGTCGGTGAACTGATATCGAAGGCCGATGGAGGCGTGAGGTCCACCTTAAATGTTTGGGATTTATTTGCTTCCGTGTTATTAAACGTATCTGCCGAATAGTAATAGAGCGTATGCTGCCCTTCCTGGGCGGTGATGCTTCCTGTATACGTTTGCCAGCCTGTGGTTGAGGTCGAATCCCACTGGTAGTAGGTCGTACCGGGTTCGTTTCTCGTAAGTGTGATCGAGGGAGAAGTCTTAAACCACCCGCTCGTATACGATGGGTTTGTCGACATCGATGTGACCGGCGGAACGACATCGGCGACATTTAACGTATTTGTAGCCGTCGAGGTTGTTGCGTTACCCGCACCGTCCACCGCTATGACATACCAGGTATGGGTTCCGGCCTCAAGCGGTGATGAGAGCGTATACGACGTCTGTGAGGCCGGGATGTCGATCTGTGTTAATGAACTGTGGATATAGAGCTGGTATTTTGCCATGCCGGAGCCCGAATCAGAGCTTGCCGCCCATGTAAAGGTCGGCGTCGCGGCGTTATTCGTAGATGAGTTATCTGCCGGTGCGCTTAAATTAAACGCTGAAGGAGCCGACGAATCCACGCTATATGGTTGGGATTTTACAGGCTCGGCGTTATTTGACAGGTCTTTCGAGTAGTAGTAAAGCGTGTGTTGCCCCTCGGAGGCGGTAATGCTGTTCGAATACGTTTGCCAGCCGGCGGTTGATGTTGAATCCCACTGGTAGTAGGTAGTGCCGGACTCGTCTCTGGTAAGCGTGATGCCCGGCGATGTCTTGACCCAGCCGCCGCTATACGACGGGCTTGAGGATAGGGTCGTATTCGGCGCCAGGGCATCGCCCACATTTAACGTAAACGTAGCGGTCGAGGTCGTTGAATTACCGCCCATATCCAATGCTTTTACGTACCAGGTATGTGTTCCTGCCGTAAGCGGAGACGTGAGCGTGTATGCAAGCGATGTGGCGCTGGTCTCCTGTTTCATGGCGCCATCGATATAGAGCTGGTATTTTGCCATGCCGGAACCCGAATCAGAGCTGGCGTTCCAGGCGAATGTTGGGTTGGTAATGTTGTTTGTCGACGAGTTGTTTGCCGGTGACGCCAGTGTAAAGGCCGTCGGGCTTAAAGTATCAACTTTAAACGTTTGCGCATTAACCGCTTCGGTATTGCCGGCCGTGTCTTTCGAATAGAAGTAGAGCGTATGCTGCCCCTCGGAGGCGGTGATGCTGTTCGAATACGTTTGCCAGCCGGCGGTTGATGTTGAATCCCACTGGTAGTAGGTAGTGCCCGGCTCGCTCCTCGCTAACGTTATGGATGGTATTGTATTAAACCAACCGCTTGTATATGGAGGTACTGAAGACCAGGTCGTCGTCGGCGCCGCCGCATCGATGATGAACGGCCCGAGGTGAACGGCACTTGTCTGGTTGCCCGCTATATCCTTGGTGCTGAGATGAAAATACCAACTGCCGTCTGCAAGCTGAGAGCTGGTTAGGGTAACAGCGGTCCCGGTCATATCAACCGTTGTATCCGGGACGGTTGTTGGAGACTGGCTCCACTCGACGGAGTACCCGTTGATACCGCTTCCGCCATCGGTTGCCCCCGAGAATGAAATATCAATAGTGTTATCCGGCGAAGTGCTACCGGTTGTATGGCTCGGGCTGGTAACCGATGGATTGGTCGGTAGGATAGTATCCACATCAAATGAATTACTCTTATAAGCTTCGGCATTGCCGGTCGTATCCACGGAGTAGTAATAAAGCGTGTGGTGCCCTTCTAAAGCGGTGAAGGCACTCGTGTAGGTAGTCCAGGCGCCGGACGATGAATCCCACTGGTAATAGGTGGTACCCGGCGCAGAACTGGCTAAGGTTATGGTCGGGGCGGTTTTAAACCAACTGTTATCGCCATCCGGGTACGCTGGGTTTGAAATGGACATTCCCGTCGTCGGGGCAGGTCCGCTTGCGCTGAATATGCAGCTATAGACGCCTCCGCCACCGGATCCGGCATATACCGTCTTATCCAGACAGTAGCATGGGGTAGGATCAATCGATGGTATGAGCTTATGCATGAGGCCGTTGTTTATCTGACTCCATTGCGCCCCTTGGGTAGTTGATTTATACACTCCGTTAGTTGTTCCGGCAAAGCAGGTGCCGTCTTTGCTTCTTGTATAGCCTGGGGATATGGCAACCGCAAGAACATAGCGATCTGTGCTCGGGATGCCTACGTTAGCCTCAATCCAGTAAGAACCAGCAGTGGTCGATTGAAAAACGCCGCCGCCGTAAGTTCCGACAAGCACGACATGATCTGTAGGGAAATCAAGGGACAAGGCGATATCCGTGATAAGGGCGCTTGTGAGGCAGTTGTTTGCTGCCTGCCAGGTAGTTCCCCCATCGGTCGATTTAAAAACGCCGCCGCCGTAAGTTCCGGCGAACATCGTTCTGTCTACGCCAAAATTCGGGGACATGGCAATCGTCCGTACATCCGTATTGGCAAGGCCCGTATTTGCAGGACTCCAGGTACCTCCCCCATCGGTTGACTTAAATATTCCCGAGGATGCGGTGCCCACAAAGACGGTGTGGTCCGTTGCATATGCAGGTGAAACGGCTAACGGATGAACATCGGTGGTCGTAAGACCCGTGTTTGCCGCGACCCAGGAATCCCCCTTGTTGGTTGACTTAAAGACTCCGGCCCCGGTTGCCGCAAAAACCGTGTTGTCGGTAGCAAAGTTCTCCGATACGGCGACCGAGCGGATATTTAAACTCGTCAAGCCGGTATTTACCTGAACCCAATCATGGCCCTTGTTGGTTGTGCGGTAGACACCTTTGGTGGTCGTACCGGCAAAAAGCGTATAATCATGGGCGTAATTCGGGGAGATATGAAGGGACTTTACCTCCTCATTGGCTGGACCGATATTTTGCCAAACATCGTCCGCAAACGCAAAAGAAGGCAAGGCTAGAGCCAAGCCGACTATTGTAAGTATGAGCACTATAAGAAATCTGTTGCCGATATGCAACCTTTTGTTTCCTTTGCCTTTGCTAGTTATCATCTCAGCGTCTCTACCTTCTGCTTGATCGCCCCTATATCAACTCCGAAGGGTCTCATTTGTATGACTGTCTCATATTGTTTCTTGGCGCTGGCTTTATCGTTCTTCTCAACGTAAAGGTCGCCGAGCGCTATCCGCGCCGTTACAAAGTTTTTATTGAGCTTGATCGTAGTTTCAAGCGCTTGAATCGCCTTGGTAAAGTTTCCTTGGGATTTATAGATGATAGCGAGGTTGTAATGGGCCTCGGGCTGATTGGGGTTTGATTTAAGAGACGCTCTGTATTCATCCGATGCTTTGTTGAGCTGCCCTTTCGCCTCGTAGCTTTGGGCGAGGTTGAGATGCGTTTTCGCGTCGGCCGGATCGAGTTTCTTCGCCCGCTCCAAACGCTGTATCGCCGCATCGAACTTGCCGTTGGTATAGGCGCTGAGGCCTGAAGCGTAGGCTTTTTGCTGCTCCGCTTTTATCCTCTGATTTTCTTGCTTAACCCGCTCGTCCCGAATTTGCGTTACGGCCAGCGTGGCCGCAATTAGGACTAGAACAGCAAGAAAAGCGACGATCGGCTTTATGTGCTTGGTAACAGTCGTGGATATTGAGCCTGAAAAATATTTTAGCCCTCCCGGCACTACCGTTTGGTTTTTGGGTACGCCGATGCCGGGCTTGCTTAATTCAACGCCGCGTGTTGCTTCTGTTTTTAGTTTAATGGCCGAAAGCTTCAAACCCAATCTCCTTTTAAATAAAAAAAGACCCATTTCTGGGTCGGTTCCGCTATTTGCTCCCTCTATCTCCTAAGCGGCCAAATTGAAACTAGAGTTCTTCGCATCCCTGGTAAGTTCAGTCTTTACTCTGTCGTAGGGCTACTTGTACTGTTGGGTTATTATTTTTTTAACGCAAATCGGCTCGGTAAACCAAATATTGCTTGCTTGAAATTTTACCAGCTTATACCATGACAGTCAACAAAAATTATATTAGAAAATGCAAGGTAACGAATTCGTTAATACTAGTACCAGAACACCATAATTATTGTGTCATTCTGAGCAGGTCCTTCGCTATCGCTCAGGATAAACTCCGAATCCAGAGAACACTCACAGACTGCTGTTGCCT
>PFFU01000050.1 GCA_002783345.1 Candidatus Aquicultor secundus | reverse complement strand
CGCCAAGCGACATAGGGTATGGTTCCCTTGTAAAGGTATTTTTCAGGGGGAACTAATTATCTGCTAGAACAAAATACTGCCAACTAAGGAAAGAGTAACGCCTATATGTAGCGTAGTTTTAAACCCTTATTAATGGGTAATCCAATGACTATGTCATTTAAACCAATTAGGGATTAACCGGGGGTGGAAACTTGAATGTAGTAAGAAGAGCATGGATATCTAGAGGTGCAGTGCTTTATATAGTAGCCACGGTAATGCTTGCACTCTGCATAGTACTCTGTATGGCATCGGAAAGTCGTGCAGATGTGGTTTATTCGCAACTAACGCCAACAGCCGCAAAAGCTTCATCTCTGCAAGGCAGCTCGTATCCTGCAACAAATGCAATTGACGCAAATACGAGCACCCGCTGGAGTTCAGCCTTCTCTGATCCCCAGTGGATCTATGTCGACCTCGGTTCTTCCAAGGACTTGAGTAGAGTAGTCCTCAAATGGGAGACTGCCTATGGCAAATCCTACAGTATCCAGGTCTCTGACGATGCACAGACCTGGAATACCGTCTATTCCACAACCGCCGGTGATGGTGCTGTAGATGATATTACCCTGCCGCAGGGAACCAAAGGCCGTTACGTTCGCATGTACGGCACCGCACGGGGGACTTCATGGGGCTACTCGCTCTGGGAGTTTGAGGTGTATGGTGCAAGCACAACCCCACCGCCTGACACTACAGCTCCGGCAGCTCCAACCGGTTTGAGCGGTACTCCAGGAGATGTTCAGGTAACTATAACCTGGAATGCTAACTCTGAATCTGATTTGGCCGGTTACAACGTTTATTATTCCGAAACATCTGGAGTTCAAGGGACCAAGGTCAATACATCTCTTATTCCAAAGAGAACAACCCAATTTACCCATACAGGCTTAACAAATGAAAAGACATGCTATTACCGGGTCACTGCGGTTGATGAGAGCAATAACGAGAGTAATCCATCTTCGGAGGCGGCGGTCACGCCCAGCGGCTCCACTGGGGGTACTGTAGAAAAAGTTTCCGGCTCAATAA
>PFFU01000043.1 GCA_002783345.1 Candidatus Aquicultor secundus | reverse complement strand
CTTATCCATTGAGGTTGGATTTTCGGGATCATCGAACTTGGCTACTTCCGGTGGACGCACCAGAAGACACCCATAATAGGATGCGATTTTCAATCCCTCGAGAGGATTTTTGATTTTGCCTTCGAATTGGCCGTCCCGAAGCGCCCGGTAGACCGCTTCAACCGCGGATACTACGTTGACGCTTCCCGGCAGGTACTCGTAACCGGCATCCTTTAGAACAGCGCGTTCCGGTCCCTCATGCTCGAGTTCGATTATGGCTTCTTTAAGCGTCAAGGAGCAGGACGCGCACGGGGCTACGATGTCGCCTATATCGCTCGCAAGGACCAGGTTTCTTCCGGCAATTGCAGTAGCCATGCCGCGATCAACCTTGTGCGCCTGCGATGAGCCGCAGCACGACCAGTCGGGGATCTCGGTAAGCCCAAGATCGAGCTTACCGAATACCCCGCGCACCGAAGTATCGTATTCCTTAGCACCCGTTTCAAGCGAGCAGCCGGGGTAATAAGCATATTTCGTCATTACTTATCCCCCTTCTTAAGATTGTACTTAAATAATTTTTGGAATTTATCCAGATCCTTGATTTTGTGGGCCGAAACCGGCATTTTGCCCTTAAGAAACATCGGTATACCGATATCAAGGTTACCGAGATAATCGCCCGTCGACATTACCATTTTAACGCCGAGGTTAAGCTCGTGTATGCGACCGTTTTGTTTGATCGATTCCACGAACCCTTCGCGCAGGACTGACGCCGGCTTGCTTGCGATTTGACCCGTGCGTTTTGAAATATGCGCCGCCGCCTCGCAAACTTTCGCGGGATCGACGCCGTTAGGACACCGGGTGTAGCAGGTTCCGCAAGAGACGCAGTTCCAGATCATCTTCGACTGCAATAGCGCCCTACTACCCAACTGCGCCAGACGCATGACTACGTGTGGCGGGATGTCCTGATACGGAGCAACCGGACAACCGGCAGTGCACTTACCGCACAGGTAGCACATTGAGAGCTTTTGCCCGGATCGCTCTTCGATCTCTTTCTTTAAATCCATGTCGATGGATTTAAGCTGCCCAGATAC
>PFFU01000063.1 GCA_002783345.1 Candidatus Aquicultor secundus | reverse complement strand
AGCTGGATGTAGTTCTTCCTTGGCAAGCCATGAGGCATACCGCAATGCTTCTTTTATATCTTCGGGGTCAAGATCCGGGTATTCTTTGATAATTTCTTCCGTTGTCATTCCGTTAGCCACAAGATTTACAACTAAAGAAACCGGGATTCTCATCCCCCTAATGCATGCCTGCCCACCCATAATGTGAGGGTTAAAAGTTATCCTATCAAAGCCTTTCATTTTTACCTCCACTTATAGATTCTCTGATATTGTCATCTATGTCAATAATCCGATGATTTCACGACCCAATACATCAAACTCACCAAGCAAACGGCCGAACAAGGTGAGGCATGAAAGAGCTGGCCTGGGAGCGTATGCGTAAGGATATTATCTTGTTTGAAGGTTGTACACCGTTATTCTAAGTTATTGTTTTCGCTCGGTAAATCGAGCAAGTACAATTATTGTTTGTATTGATTGATTAACTATGATTAGTTAGGATAAGCATAGATCACATAGAAGGGGCAAGTTGGTGGAAATTGAGTTAACCAAACATGCAAGAAAGCGCCTTAAGGAGCGCAAGATTCATTCAACTAACTCAAATTAGAGCCACCGTCCTAGCTCCTGATAAGTGGTCTTACGGAGAAGAAGGAGAAATAAACGCAAGGAGAAAAACCACACCATGAAGATCGAATACGATAGAGAGGCAGATGCGGCGTACCTTAGGCTTTCACAAAAGAAGCCTGAGCGATCCATCGAAGTCAGTAAATATGTAATTATCGACGTTGACGATAATGGGCAACCAGTTGGTATAGAGGTGCTCTTTGCAAGTAAAACTTTGCAAGACTTTACACCCTGGTTTTCGCTATCTGAAGCTGCTGAGTATCTTGGTTTCTCGGAGGTAACTCTACGGCGTTGGGTTAAAGCGAAGAAAATTCCAGCTTACAAAATAGGCCGCGCTTACCAGTTTAAAAAGGAAGATCTAGACCGCTTTATAGAAAAGCATAAGGTTTCTGCTTAGCCTTGGTTAGCCAAACTCTTGACGTAGGTTAGTCCTTCGAGCTTGTTACAAGCTTTTTCATCCGCGGTAATATAAACGGCGCCGATAGCATC